>DATKNZ010000493.1:0-28919 GCA_035541055.1 Candidatus Acidiferrum sp.
GTCCACGCCGTCGAACCGGGTGCCGTCCACCTGGGCGTGGGCGGTGAGGTCGAGCATGGTATCGAGGTCAATACAGGGTTCGGCGCCAGGGCTGCCTTTGCCGACGAGGCCGGGCCACATGGCATTGTGGAGTTTGGGGAACGCGTTCATGGGATTTGCGATTTACGATTTACGAGCATCCTGTCGTTGGGGGCATTGAACTGGCAATTCTTAGCTCGTAAATCGTAAATCGTAAATCGTAAATGGAGGGGCTTGCCGCGGGCGTCCGCGTGGGCTAATCAGTGGCGGTGAGCCTGAGATGGGATTGGCGGAGCCGGTGCCGTCATCTGGTCGCCGCGCTGCTTGTGGCGGCGCTGGTGGCGGGAGGCCTGGCAGCCGCGCGCGAAGACCTGTCGGCGACAGCCGGCGGCGCTACCGCGAATCAGCGGCTTTGGCAGGCGTGCGAGCGGGGGAGCCCGCCGGCGCTGGCCGCGGCCCTTGCGGAAGGGGCGGATCCGCGCCAGGTCAACCCCTCTACCGGCCTGCCGCCGCTGCTGGAGGTTCTGCGGGCGGCGGCTGGCCCGCTGGACGCCGCCCGGCACCAATGCATTTCCACGCTGCTGGCCCACGGGGCCAATGCCGACGCGACAGACCGCGACGAGCGGACCGCGGTCATTTACGCTACGCGGTTAGGGGACCTGGACACGTTGCGTGTGCTCGTGGAGGCCGAAGCTTTTGTCCGCACCCGCGACCGGTTCCATAAGACGGCGCTGTTCTATGCCGTCGAGGCCAACCGGCGCGACATCGTCCGCTACCTGACGGACAACGGCGCGCTGATTTCGCTGTCGGTCCGGGAGAGGAAACAGATGGCGAGACGGTAGTGGATTGGCTTCCGGCGAGGAGGGGTATAGAGTCTGCCCTATGAGTGAACCCATTATCTGTCAGAAAGGTCCGTATGTTCAAAATGTAGAGCCGGGCGCGTATTGGTGGTGCGCCTGTGGACGTTCGAGCTCACAACCGTTTTGTGACGGCTCGCACAAGGGGACCAGCCTGGGCCCGAAGCAGGTGCAGATCACTGTGGCGAAGACCGTGGCGTGGTGCGGATGCAAACATTCGGAGGAAGCGCCCTTCTGCGACGGCAGCCATGGGCGGTTGTGAAGCGCACCGGGACTCCAAAGCTGGCGGAGCTTTATAATTGCCCGGCGAGCCGCGCTGGCAGAAGGTCGTGCAGTGCAGGCAAACGGAAGGATACTTCATCATGTATATGTTTAGAACGCTGCGCGCGGTGAGATTCCTGGTCACGGGCCCCATCATCCTCGCGATGTTGGCCGTGATTAACCTGATGACGACGCCCGGAGACTTGTGGGTTAAGTGGGCCGCCCTGGGGATGGGGATTGCCTGGGTATTTTGCCTGCTGCGCGTGATTCGCGCGATGGTCTTGCTGGGGGGATTGCTGGCGCTAATTGCGTATCTCAGGAAGAAAAGAGAGGAGCGTTATCCAGAAAGGGCCTGAGCCTCGCCCTGCATTCGGCGCCGGAAGTGCGCTAGATCACAGTTCGGCGTCGTTGGACTCGCGCGCGTGAGCGCGAGCCGTTGGCGTCTCACCTCTTCCCGTCTCTCGCCTACGGTTCCCGCCGTTTAAACACCTCGCTTGGGTCAGCCAGGTTGAGCGCGGAGAGGTCCAGGCCCAGGTTGGGGTTGCGCTCGTGGGCAATCTGGAGTTGGACCGCGATGCGCTTCACGGTGGGAGCGGTAAAATATTTCACCGCGCCGACGCTGACCTGGGCCTTGAAGATGACGGTCAGCAGACAGTTATCGTCCACGCGCATGACCAGGAGGCTGAACTTTTCGCCCTGGTGATAGATGCTGTTGAAGTTGGGCTCCTGCACGAGGCTGGCGATGGTCTGGTTGGCCATGTAGGCGCCGGAGGCCAGCGCGGCGATGGTGGTAAGGTCGAACTGCTGCCGCTCGCCCTGGCTGGCAATCAGGAATCCGGCTGCATCAATGAGAAGCGCCGTCGTGGCTTCACTTTTCTCAACCAACTCGCGCAACTCGCGTTCGAGCCACGCAATATCTTCCTCGATGAGCTGGGGCAGGTTGGCCATGTCATGCGTACTGCGGATTGCTCTGGGTGATGAACTTGTTGAGCAACATGCGAGTAATCATATTGAGCGTTTCGAAGACCCCCTCGCATTTGTGGGCCGTCGCGGCAAACGAGGGCACTTGGATGTCGCGGTTGTTGAGGAGGAACTCGAGGTATTCCACCGGGGCGGCGTTGGGCAGGTCGCGCTTGTTGTATTGGAGGACGTAGGGGATTTCGGCCAGGTTGAGCCGCAGGGTTTTGAGGTTCTCTTCGAGGTTGGCGAAGCTCTCGACGTTCTCGGGCATCTTTTCGTATTGGGAATCGGCGACGAAGACGATGCCATCCACGCCGCGGAGCACGAGCTGGCGGGTGGTGTTGTAGATGACCTGGCCGGGCACGGTGTAGAGCTGGAACTTGGTCCGGAAGCCCTTGATGGACATGGCCTCAATGGGAAGGAAATCGAAGAAGAGGGTGCGGTCGGAGCTGGTGGCCAGGGAGACGAGCTTTCCCTTGTTGCCCTGGGCGGTCTGGACATGGTCGTGGACCTGGACCAGGTTGGTGGTCTTGCCGCCCATGGCGGGCCCGTAATAGACGATTTTAACCTGCAGCTCTTTGGTTGCTTGATTGATGATGGCCATAATCTATTTGGGTTTGTGATCCAGCTCGGCGGCCAGGGCCGCCAGGGCGGCTGTCGGCAGCGGCTCGCCGGCGCGCCCGAAGGCGGCGAAGAAGATTGCGTTCACACGGAAGATCTTCCAGGGCACGTTGCCCACCGTGAAATTGAGGTTGTTGAGTTCGCCCATGCGCAGCTCCTTGGTGCACTGGTTGACCTTGCCGAAGATCTGCGGCAGGAAGGCCGCCAGCGTCTCGCCGTTGAGATCGGAGGAGATGCGGCTGGCCACCATGAGGCCGTCGGGCAGGGCGATGAGGGCACCGGTCACACCGTCGAGCGAGGCGGCGCGGGAGACGATTTCGTTAGGTGTGGCGTATTTGGCCACGAACTTGGTGCCGGGGGACGGGCCGGCGCCGGTGCCGTCCTCTTGCAGCTTCGCGCGGTCACTGGTGTCGTCCCACACATAGTAGTTGGTGTCGGCGGGCTTGGGCGCGGGGGCGGTTGAGCGCGGGGCAGCTTTGGCGGCCGCGGGTTCGGTCTGCGGGAAACCGAAGAACAGGTTGGGAATGTCGGCATCAACGGCGACTTTCCTTTGGGCCCGGTTCGCCTCGTGCTGACGGGCAAGGAACAGCGGCGCGACGATCTTGAGCGGCAACTCCAGAAGGGTGGCGTCGTGGGCCGAGACGGCCGGCAGGGGCGCGGGCTTGATCCAGGAGCGCACCATTTTCCAGGTGAAGGCGACCCGGCCCTGCTTGAGGGCGCGCTCGATGACGTCAGCCGGGAGCGCCATCTTGGCGTCCACAATGCTGAGTTGGACGATCTCGCGGCGGACGGCTTCCGGCCAGCCCTCGGCCAGGGAGGAGAGGGCGACGAGGAGCGGCTCGTTGGGGGCCTGCGGCCTGGGAGCTGAGGGAGCCGTGGCTGGTGCCTTGGGCGGGGCATGACCGGCACTCGGCTCGCGGGCGGGCCGGACCGGGGTTGACGGAGCCGCCGTGGGCGGGGCGGGAGCGGGCGTGAAAGTGAGCGAGCTGCGCGCCGGCGGCACCGGGCTGGGCGGAGGGGCAGTCGTGGTTTGGCGCAAGCGTGGCGCCGGGGCGGCCTCAGGGAGCGGCGGGCTTGTCGAGAGAACCAAGCCCTGGCCGTGGCGGTTGAACGGGCTTTGGATATCCGCGGGCACCTCAACCAGCTTCTGTTCGCGCCGACGCCTGATGAGGGCCGGGTTGAGCCGGCTGAGCACTTCCGCCAGGGGAACAGCTACGGGCACATTGTCGCGGTCGGTTTCGGCTGAAAAGAGGTCCGGGGCGGCCTGGCGCAATTCGCCGAAGGAGATTTTCACTACGCCGCTCGAAAGCTGGGAGAGGATCTTCTCGAGGGGCACGCAAATGGTCAGGGCGCCGGCGTCCTGGTTTTTGAGGCGGGGTTGCAGTTCCAGCGGCAGCCCGGCGATGATGGGCCGCAGGGGCAACTCCACGCCCTTGCCGTTGGAATGGACGGGGGCCGGCGGCGTCGGAGGCGCTTTGGCAATGGGAGGCGCAAGTGGGGGCACGCTCTGGACAGGGGAGGGTTTAGGGTGCGCGGGGGCGTCCGCCAGCTTGCCCAGGAGCTTCTGGAACATCCCAGCCATTTTCCTTTTGGCATTGCGGGCGATTGAACTCATGTGACGTGTATCATTTCTAAGCTGGTGCAGAACCAGAGGCGGGCCCTTGAAGGCACGCACGTCGGCGTGACGCCCCCAGTCGTTATTCGCGCGTGCTTCATCTGCTGGCTCTGCCAGTTCTGGACTGCTTCGGGTCCGGTTTGGCGCAGGATTTATGCCACGGAGGGTAGGGATCGGCAGAATGCGCTCGGCACTGGCGGAAGCCCCGGGAGAAGGTTAAAGGCTAAAGGCCAAATGCTAAAGCGGTACGGAATGGCAGGGCTAAACAGATACTTTGGCGCTGGATTGTCTCATCATGGGACGGTTTGTCCCAATGCTGCCCGGGGTGGGGGCTAAAACCGCCTTTAGCAATAGCCTTCTCGCGGCGGAATGCCGCTTGCTACGGGAGGGCTTGAACCAGGCTCGGTGTGAGATTTAGACTGACAAAGACACTGATTTAGACACGTAACGGCAGTTGATGGACACGCACCACAGGATTCTGCTGGTGGACGACGAACCGGACTTGCTCGACATGTATCAGCAAGTCCTTAAGCAGTTGCCCAGCCAGCCCGAGATTCACACGGCGGGTTCCGGCACGCGCGCCCTCGCCATGCTGGAAGCCGAGCCGTACCGGCTCATCGTCTGCGACCTGAAGATGCCGAAGATGGACGGGCTGCAGGTGCTCTCGATCGTGCGCCGCAAATACCCGGAGATGCGCACCGTGGTGCTGACCGGCGTGACGGACGAGCAGTTCCGGTCCCGCGTCTATGCTCTGGGCGTGGACCTGTTCTGGAACAAGCCGAGCAGTGAGCAGGAGACCAAGATGTTTTTGGAATGCCTGGAGTCTTTGCTGGGGCGCGGAGCGGAGGCGGGCTTCCGCGGCGTGCAGAGCAAGAGCCTCATGGACATCATCCAGTTGGAGTGCATTTCCCAAAGCTCCTCGGTGCTCCGGATCACCAACGGCCCGCTCACAGGCCGGATTTGGATCCTGGACGGCGAGCTGGTTGACGGGGAAGCCGGCGACCTGGCCGGCGAGGCGGCGTTGCAGAAGATCCTATCGTGGCGGGCAGGCAACTTCGAGCTGCTGCCCTGTGAGCCGGCCCATCCCCGCACGATTTTCAAGTCGTACAACGCCCTGCTGCTGGAGTCGGCCCAGGCGCTGGACGAATCCCGTGGGGCGGCGCAAGCCGACGGCTCGCCCGCCGCGCCGCAACCGCCGCTGGTGGACTTGTCGCGGATCGAAGGCCTGGAGTTCCTGCTGGCCATGGCGCCCGGACAGGCCACGCCGCAAATGGCGCGGGGCCTGGAAAACCCGGAGCACATGGCAAAATGGGCGCGCCAGACGCTGCAGCGGTTCCGCGAGTTGGGTGAGCGGCTGCAGGCGGGCCCGCTTGACCATATCCAGGCGCTGGGTCCCCAACGCCATGTCACTCTGGCCGCGCAGGGCAAAACGGAGTTCTGCGTGGGCTGGACGCATACCATGAATCCGGAGCGGCTCCGGGACATGACCCGGAAGGTGGTCGCGCTATGGGCTTCTTGAGCCGGTTTACCAAACCCGCGCCCACGCTGCTGCGGCTGCGTTCGGGCAGCTTCACCGTGGATCGCGAGGGCACGGTGGTCGTGGGCACGCTGCCTTCGAGCTTTCCGGCGGCCCTGGTGAAGGACATCGCCGGGCAAGTGCTGGCGGCGTTTCGCGAAGGCGCCGAGGCGCAGTTGCCGCTTTCCGAGATCGTTATCAACTATCCCGGCCTCAGGATCGCGGCGCGCGATCTGCGCGGCGGGGCGCTGATCTTTTTGTCCGCCAAGGAGGCTTGCTCACCGGCCAGCCCCGCCTAACCTCCCTGCTTATGGCTGCCCGACAATTGGACCAACTTGTGGATCAGGTGGAGAACTACGTCGAGTGCTGGAAGCAGTTCAACCAGTTCATCACCCTTGCCCGGGGCAAGAAGTTCGGCCCGGAGGACGAGAACCAGTTCCTGGAGACCAAGAGCGTGCTGATCCAGCAATTAGAGCTGATCCTGGCGGCAGTAGAACTGACCTCGCCCACTCGCGACGAAATCCATGCGGTAGTGGGCGAGGCGCCCTCGCTGCGCTACCTGAGCGAGCTGAACGAAGGGGCGCTGCGGAACATCGAGACGCAGTGGCATAAGATTTACATCTCGTGGCATTCCATCCTGGGCCAACTGAAGGTGCGCCAGCACGACGAGAACGCCAGGTCCGGCCTGGGCTCCATGTTCGGTAAGAAGAAGAAGTGAATTGAGGCTTGTGCTGGGGACTGATTTTTAGTCTCTAGCGCAATGCCCGATTGGCTCGTTGTCGTCCTGCTCGGAATTGTTGAGGGAATAACCGAGTTCCTGCCCGTATCCTCCACCGGCCACCTGCTGGTAGCCGAGCACTGGCTGCATCTGCATCAGAGCGACCTGTTCAACGTCGTCATCCAGGCTGGCGCGGTTCTGGCCGTCATTCCGCTCTTTCACCGGCGCTTTCACCAGTTCCTCTTCCAGTGGCGGGAGAAGGCCACCCAGGATTATGCGGCCAAGCTGACGCTGGCGTTCGTGCTGACGGGCGCCATCGGCTTCGTGCTGGATAAGAAGGGCCTCAAGCTGCCCGAGAACCTGGCGCCGGTCGCCTGGGCGCTCCTGATCGGCGGCATTGGCTTCGTGGTCGTAGAAGCCTGGCTGCGCGGCCGAAAGCTCGCGGACAACGTGACCTGGACCATTGCCGTCGCCGTTGGACTTGGGCAGATCGTCGCTGCCGTCTTCCCCGGCGCCTCGCGCTCGGGCACGACGATCCTGCTGTGCCTGGTGCTGGGACTGGCCAGGCCTGCCGCCACGGAGTTCTGCTTTATCGTGGGCATCCCGACCATGCTGGCGGCCAGCGGGTTGAAGATCTTCAAGGCGCTGCACCATCCGCCGCCCGGCACGGCCCCGGAGCACTGGGGCGCCGTGGCGCTCGGGTTCATCGTGTCGGGGATCGTCTCGTTTATCGCGGTGAAGTGGCTGCTGGGCTATGTGCAAACCCACACCTTCACCCTGTTCGGCTGGTACCGCATCGTTCTTGCGGCGGTGATCGGGGCCCTGCTGGTAATGGGGATCAGCTAGCTGATTCAGTCTTAAGTCTAGGGTCTAAAGTCTTGGATCGCCGCGAGGTTCGATTAGTAGATTCATCGGCCGTGCGCGCCCTCACGGGAACGGTGCTTACAGAAGCCCAGTTGCGGCCTCGTCCTCTTCCTCGTTCTCGTTCCCGTCCTCGAAAAGCAGGCCAAAATCGAGGAGGAGCACGAGAACGAGGACGAGTGGGAGGCGCTCTGCGGCTTATGTAAGCGCCATTCTCCTCTCAGGGCTGCGGCACCGCCGGAATGAAAATCTTTCTTCCCGGGATGATGACGTCGGCCTTCAGGCCGGGATTGGCCTCGAGTATTTGCCTTTGGGTCACCTTGATGTGCTGCTCGCGGCAAGCGGCTACGATGGAGGAGAGCGTCTCGCCCGGCTTGATCACATGCTCGACGCCTTCCTGCTGCCTGGCCGGCTTTTCCGGCTTCGTGGGCGTCTCGGACGACGAGGTGTCCTTGGGCTGAGCGGAGGTCGCATGCCTCATCGGGGGCAGCGGTTTGTCGAGCGCCTGCCGGATCTTCTCCAACTGCTTCTGCACCAATTCCGAGTCGGCGACGCGCTTGCGGTCAACTTCCTCGATGTCCTTGGCCACGCGCTTCAAGTCTTCGGCGCTCGCCCAGTTGCCGGGAGGTTTGGACGCCATCTCGCGCACGGACATCAGCTCGCGCTGCAGTTCGTCCATCCGCTTGCCCAGGGCCTCCTGTCGGGCGATAAGGTCATCAATTTTCCCACTGAGCCGATCCAGCCGCTCCTGGGTGGCCGCGTCCTGGGCGCGACCCAGCGGGCTAAAGCACAGCGCCGACACCAGGCATATGAAGAAGATTCGTCTCATGCGCCCGAAAATAGGAGCGGGGGGGTCTGAGTTCAAGGGACAAACGCGCTCGGCAGAGCGCCGGGGCCACGGTTCCTCCTTGGCGTTTCCCCGGCGGTAGGCTGGTGATCTGCCCGTGTGTCTCCCATGTGGATCGCTCCCCATGGGAGACACACGGGCAGATCACCGGACAATCGCCGGGGAGGCAGGCTTGGCGACCCGTAAGACCACGCCCCAGCTAAATGGGAAGGCTGTTGATCCTCAGGAGGAACGGCCCGGCCCGCGGGCTCACGCCGCCTTTTCCACCGCCAGCGGCAGGCGTGCGAAGACCGTGGTTCCAGCGCCCGGGTTGGACTCGATCTCGACCGAGCCTCCGGCCAGGGCGGCCCGTTCCTTCATCCCGAGGAGGCCCAGTTTGCCGGCCGTGGCCGGTGCGCCGAGCAGCGTTGTGGCATCAAAGCCCTTCCCGTCATCTTCCACAATCAACAGCACGTGGTCGGGCCGGCGATCGAGCAGGACGCTCACGCGCCGTGCCTCGGCGTGACGGGAGACGTTGGTCAGGGCCTCGCGCGTGATGCGATAAAGGACGGTCTCCAGCTCCGGCGGCAGGCGGCGCGGCGTGCTGCCGCGGGAGTCAAAATCCACGGGCACCTTGGTCAGGGCCGTCCATTCGTCCACATGTCGCCGCAACGCCATCTCCAGGCCAAAGTCGTCGAGCGCGGCTGGGCGCAGTTCCCAGGCCAGGCGGTGGGTGTCCTGCATGAGGCTGTCGGCCAGCGCTTCGAGCTTCGCGGCGCTCTGGCGCACGGTTGGCGGGCATGCCCGCTTCTGGCGGACGATTTGCAGCCCGAGCTTGATCGCGGTCAGGTCCTGGCTCAGGCGGTCATGCAGCTCCCGGGAGATGCGGCCGCGCTCGGTTTCCTCGGCAGCGGTGAGCCGGCGCAGGATTTCACGGTGGGCCTGCTCCGCGCGCGTGCGCCGGAGGATTTCCTCGTGCAGGGCACGGTTGGCGTCGGACAGCTCGGCGGTTCGTTCTCGGACGCGTTCTTCGAGCTGGTCGCGCTCACGCTGCAAGCTGGTTTCGGCCTGCTTGAGCGCGATCTCGGCCTGCTTGCGCTCGATGGCGTAGCGTATCGCGCGCGCGGTCTGGCGCCCGAACGCTTGCCCCTTGATCAGATAATCCTGCACTCCATGCCGCACGGCCTCCAGGCCGACCGCCTCGTCGGTCTGCCCGGTCAGCACGAGAATCGGCAACTGCGGCGCTGTGGCTCGCGCCCGCAGGAACGTCTCTTTGCCGGCAATATCAGGCAGCGAGAGATCGAGCAGCATGACATCGAAAGCGTTCTCCTCCAAGCGCTCCGCAGCCTCTGCCCAGGTCTCAGCCAGCGTGAAGTGGAATGCGCCGTTGCGGTCCTCGCCGAGCGCTTCCTGCAACAAAGCGGCATCAGACAGGCTGTCTTCGACCAGTAAAACGCGCAGAGCCGCAGCTTCCATGTGTTCGCGACCCGGTTGTCAGTGAATGGCCTCCAGCTCCTGCGCCGACCACGGCTGGGTGCGGTTGCCGATCTCGGCTCGCACCGCCTTGACCTGCTCGGGCGTGATGACCGAGGCCTTGTTGCCCCAGCTCTGCCGGATGTACGAGAGCACCGCCGCCAGGTCATCGTCCGAAAGAGCCGCGCCCATCGCCGGCATAGCCAGGTTCCACTGCTGGTCCTTGACCATCACCGAGCCGGCCAGCCCCACCAGCGGGATGCGAATCATCCGGTTCGGGCTGCCCAGCACCCAGTCCGAGCCGACGAACGGCGGGGCCTGGTTGGGCTTGCCGGTGCCGTCCGTGTTGTGACACAGAGCGCAGATGTTGTCGTACACCGTCTTGCCCCGGCTTAGGTCCAGCCCGCCGGTCGGCGGCTGATAGAGGGCCAGCTCGCTCGCCGAGTGGTAAGGCGCATACACCTGCGGGTCGAACCAGCCGCTCGCGCGGTCGAAGTAGATCATGCCCCCGTACACAATGCCCAGGAGCAGTATCAGCAGAAAGACGGGGACCGCCCTCGGCCCGGCCTTCGGTTCGGCGCGCTCCGGAGTTGTCGGAGCAGGTTCGCTGGCTTCCGGGCTCATTTGGCGGCGGGGGCTCCCGGGGCGGCGTTCGTGGCGCCCGAGGCCACGGGCGCGTTCGTAGCCGGAGCTGCCGGGGGCGCCACGGTCAAAGGCGCGACGTACAGCGGCGCGTCGGCGCGGAGGCTGGTGAGATACGCGGCCAAAGCAATGGCCGCGGGCTTCGGGACGATCTCGTAGCCCGGTTCGGGGGCAAGCTCAGGCGGTAGCACCAAAGCGTCCGGCGATGGCTCCTGCCGGACCTTGCGCTTCTCGAACAGGAACCGGTAGGGCGGCATCGTGGACGCCTTCTCGTAGGTGCCCGGCGCGTAGAGATGGCGCAGGTGCCAATTGGGGTCGGGAAGGCGCACACCCACATTGGCCAGGTCGGGGCCGACGCGCTGCTCGCCCGGCATGACTGGATAGTCGAACAGGAAATCCTCAGCAACCGTGCGCCGGCGGCCCCAGCCGCGCGCAATGTCCGGTCCGACCGGCACAATCCAGGTCTGGGCCTTGGCCCCAGCAGCGGTGAGTTCCTTGACGGCGGCATCGGCCTCCGGCTTGGTCAGGCCCTGGCGGACCCGCTGGGGCAGGCGCGTCAGCATTCCCCTGGCGTCCTGCTCCGTGAATACCATCACGGGCGGCGCACGCTCCCCCGCGCCAGTGCTAACGGCTTGCCGCTCGGTCTCCGTCAGCGGGCTTCCACACTTGAGCCTGAGCAGGGCCGAGATGACGGCGAGCTCGTTCGTGCCGGCCTCAGTCAGCATGACGTCGCAAACCGTGCCGCTCTGGCGGACCTGCTGGCTGTGGCAAGCGGCGCAGCCATTGGCGCGATAGACCTGCAACCCCTGCTGCGCCAGTCCGGAGCGCGCCACGGGATACGTTGCGCCCCCGCTCAGAGTATTAGTCTGCTGCAACCGGCCTACCTGCAACTGCGGCGCCAGCACGAAGCCGCACCAGGAGCTGGCCAGCGCAAAGAACGCCGCAAGGAAGAGCAGCGGCCCGTAATTCATGGGTTCGCCTCCACCAGCGGCAGCTCGGCTGTGGCGTCGGCATACGCGGAGACCGCCCGAGGCCGATAGAATCGCACGGCCAGCCCCGCTACGTTGAGCAGGAACACGCAGTGGGCCAGGAGGAGCAGCAGGTCGCCCGTAGTGCTCGCGCGCAGGAAGGGCAGGCTTGATTTCACCACCGCCATGAATGGCGTCGCCGGATCTTGCAGCCTCATGGCCTCGACGGCGCCCGCCGCGCCGAGGGGCACGACCATCAGGGCCACGCCACTCACGGCCAGCCAGAAATGCAGCCACAGAAGCAAGCGCGAAGGGAACTCCGTCTGCGCGACCTGAGGCAACACCGCGTAAGCAGCGCCGAACATGACCAGGGCAAAGAAGCCGTAGGTGTTGAGTTGCTCAAGGGCCGGCGTCAGCCATGTCAGGTGTATCGGCAGCCGCACATCCGCCCCGGCGAGGGCCATCTTAAGCACCCAGGCCAGCAGCAGCCCGAGCGTGCCTGCGAAAACGAACGCGAGCGCCGGCTCCGCCTTTAGCCCGGCCCATCGCCCCGCCAGCGTCCGGTGCACATTCAGGGCAACCGCTATCAGCGGAACGGCCAGCAGCATGGTGGCCACCGTGCTCATGGCGGGCATCCACGCCGGCAGAGGAGCACCGTTGCCGATGCCGGTCCAGCCGCCGACGAGAATTACCATCCAGAACACCAGCAATGCCAGGTAACGGCTATGCAGGTCCCGCTGCGCGAGCTTGGGTATGAAGTAGAAGGCCGCTGCCAGGCCGACCAGTGGCAGCCAGACCGTTCCCAGGCTGGCCTGGTAGAAGGCGCTGATGGCCACTTGCGCTGCGCCACGAACCGGTGAGGTCACGAGCAGCAGCTCGGCAGTGGCGTAAATCCAGGGAAACCAGAACAGGGCGGCAAAGATAAACCATTGGGAAACAAAGAGCTGCCGCTCGCGTCGCGCGTGGAACGTGAGCACGCCCGAGAGGCCGATGAGCAGGTAGCCCAGCATGAGCAGCCACGCGGCGTAGCCGGGCATCTCCAGGGACGGGAACCCCGTGCTGTCGCCCCAGAGGACGCCACCGACGCCGGCGATCACGCCTGTGTTCCAGAGCAGCGTCCCGATAAGGACCAGCCCAGGCATGGCTACCCGCGTGCGCCCAAGCCGCGCCAGCAGCCACAACGCAACGCCGAGCCCGGCCTGGATGCAGAAGCCGTAAAGCAGGCAGTTCCGCCAGGCTGGCTCCACGCGCCCGTAGGTCAGCCACGCCGGAGCCGCCAGGAAGCTCGGCGCATGGAACTTGATCGAGGCAACCAGAGCGAACAGCGAGCCCAGCACAGCCCAGCACGCTGCCCCGAGGAAGATCAGGAACAGCACCGGCCGCGACGAGGCATCGGCTTCCGCAGCCTCCGCGGGAAGCGGCCCTGATAACTGTGCCTCGCTCATCCTCCTACTCGAACGGATTGGGCTTCTCGGGCGCTCTAGGCGGCGGGGCGGTGGCCTTCTCTACACGGGCGATGAGGTTGGACCGCGCGGCGGCCGGGTCCTGCCATTGGCGCAGCGCCACCTTCATGGCTTCCGCAATCGGCAGGCGAACCACGCCCTTAGCCTGGTCGGCCCAGCCGTACGTGCTGAGTTCCTCGGCCTCGGCGGCGCGCAGCTCAGCCAGCGCCTTCTTGCGCACGGCGACCCGGTCCTCGCCCAGCGGCGGCGGCTGCGTGTAGTGGTGCATGGCCCAAACGAGCGCGGCGACGATAAGGAAGCAGCCCAGCGTGCCAATGACGAAGGCAGACGTCGTGCGGTCGCGGGTGGGTTCAGGATTCATTGGGCAGCTTTCCATGCAGCGGGTGACTCCAGGCGGAAGGGCTGAAATCCGAAGCCCGAATTCCGAAGCCCGAAAGAAGGTCGAAATCCGAAATCCGAAAGGCGCTTGCAAACACGAATGCGAGAGAACCCAACGAACAGCAGACAACGGATAAGACGGTCAGCCTTACGAGTGAACGCGCCGACCCGGGCAGCTTTTGCCTTGGGCCTTCGGACTTCGGCCTTCGGACTTCTCATCTGGCCCCTCCTTCCGCCTCCTTGGCGGGCACCTCCGGATACAGCCCCATCGCTTCGGCCAGCCGCGGGTCCTTGACCGGGTAGGCAGGGAACCGGCCGATATCCCGCACCAGCGCCTTGGCCAAGACGCCCACCATGAGCGCCACGCAGCCGGCATCCAGCCACAGCCATCGCAGCGCAAACCCGTTCGGGTGCAGCACCGGCATGATGTTGAACGCCATGTCCACGAACTGCATTAGCCCGATCCAGACGCACAGCGGCACCATGAACCGGAAGACCAGCTTCACGTCAATGCGCAGCAGCGCCAGGAACGGCACCAGGAAATGCCCAAACACCAGCACCATGCTCACGGCAAACCAGGTGCCCTTCTCCCGCCAGACATACCACCACGTTTCCTCCGGCATATTGGCGTTCCAGATAATGAAGTACTGGGCGAAATGGATGTAGGACGAAAACACGGTGAACGCGAAGAGCAACGACCCGAGGTAATAGTATTGCTCGGGACCCATGGTCTCACTGATCAGGCCCTGCCGGTCCAGGATCATGGCCAGCACATACGCCGTCGCCAGGCCCACCCACGCGCAGCCCGCGAAATAGTAAACGCCATACATCGAGGAGAACCACTGGTACTGCAGGGCCTTGATCCAGAGTATCGCCCCCAGGGTCAGGGTGACGCCAAAGGCGAAGATGCCCCAGGAGGAATGGAGCCGCATCTTGTAGGTGCAGCGCGCGGCGCCGTTTTCGTCCTGCTTGACCGACCAATACCGCAGGCGCCGGCTGAGCAGTGCCCAGACAGCGAGGCAGAGCGCGGAAGCCAGGTAGAAGCCGGGCTTCGTGAATAACGGCCACTTGGCGGAAAGGTCCTGATCCATGGCCGGGTCAACCGACATCCACTTGTAGATCCTGGGAGCCAGCACGGCGATGGGCACAAAGAACAGCACCATCCAGGGCCACGCGAGGCAGGCCACGTGCTCGCAGACACGGCGGACGCCGACCGACCACGAGGCGTCGAACAAGTGGTGCATCATCACCAAAAACAGCGCGCCCAGCACCAAGCTGAGGCAGAACATGAATGCCAACAGCCACGAATAGGCGAACTGCGTGGGCCGCCAAACGCCGCCAATCACGCACAGCACCAACCCGCCGACGATCAGCAGGTTCGGCACATTGCGCCACTTGGCCAAGTCCAGGCGCGGCAGGCTGGCAGATGGAGAGAGGGCGCTCATACTCGGGCAGCCTTGCAGTAGCGCAAGCCTCCGGCTTGCGAACGTCCCGGCAACCTTCCAGGTTGCCGCGCGCCAGGGACCCACCCTGACAAGCCGGAGGCTTGTCGGGACGCTCGCAAGCTGGAAGCTTGCGCTACTAAGTTCGGCAAAGCGTTCATAGGCTACTACTTTAGACTCCCCCGCATGGCCTCCGGCACCTCGTCCAGCGTTCCAAGCCGGCTCAGTTGCAGCGCCCGCAGGTACGCCACCGCCGCCCAGCGGTCTTCGATGCTAAGGGTTGGCGCATAGCCTTGCATCAGCCCCTTCCCGTAGCTGGCCGTATTGAATAGCTCCCCGTCGGTGAGTTCCACGATACGCTTATCGTGCAGGTTGGCCACGACGGCCATGGCGCCGATCCGGTTCGGCACACCCTTGCCGTCGCCCAGCTTACTGTGGCAGGCGGCACAGTTGATGTTGAATACGTGCTCGCCGTGCTGGAGCAGTTCGTCCGTGACCGGCAGGGGTATGCTCTCGACAAAGTTCGTCGTGCCGGGGATACGGCCCGTGGTGACGGGCGAATCCTGCCACGCATACACGGCCTTGTCGCCCACCTTGATCGGGGCGGTGCGCGGGATCGTGCCGGGAACCGGCAGGCGCGAGCTCATGCCGTCCGCGAAGAACGCGTTGGCGGTCTCGGGGCGCAGCTTGGGCTGCCGTTCCATGTCGGGGAAGATGTAGAGCGGCGGCTTGCGGAAATGGCTGCCGCGGAAGCCCAGGACGCCCACGGTGGCGAGCACGCAAACGGCGAAGATGGCAAGGAAGTAGCGCATTACTCCTCCACTATCTCGATGTGCTTGCTGCCGGCCCCCTCCAGCAGCGTGCGAGTCTCCGCCTCCTTGTATTCAGGATCATCGCACTCGATCACGACGTAGAACTTGTCGCGCGTGGCCTGGGCGAAGCGCCGGTTCTTGAGCAACGGATGGTGCAGCCGGGGCAGGCGGTTCAGGAACAGCATGCCCAGCACCGCGCCGAACGCCCCCAGCAGGATGGTCAGCTCGAAACACGGAATGAACGGGTAGAAGGGGCTGAACATGGGCTTGCCGCCGATCACGATCGGGTAGTCGTGCGCGTTCATGTACCAGATCATCAGCATCCCGCCGGTGTAGCCGGTCGCCCCGCCCAGGAACGAGAACCACCCCACACGCGAGTTCCGGATACCCATCGCGCCATCCATGCCGTGCACCGGGAAAGGCGTAAAGACGTCCCAGCGCGTAAACGCGGCATCCCGCACCTTCTGCGCCGCGTGCAGAATGTCCGCCGCGGTGTCGAACTCCGCCACCATGCCGTAAGCTTTTGCCACACTAGGAGCCATGCGGAACCGTCCCCTTTCTGCGCGCCCCGCCCAGCGGGTGGTGCGGGTCGGCTTGCGGCGTGACACCTTTGACCTCCGCCGTGGCGATCAGCGGCAGGAAGCGCAGGAACAGCAGGAAGCACGTGAAGAACAGGCCAAAGGTGCCCAGGTAAGTGCACACGTCCACCCAGGTGGGCTTGTAGTAGCCCCAGTTGGCCGGCACGAAGTCCTGGTAGAGCGAGCCGACCACGATCATGAAGCGCTCGAACCACATGCCCACATTGGCCAGGATCGAGATAACGAAGACCGCGATCATGCTCCGGCGCACCTTCTTGAACCAGAAGAGCTGCGGCACCGTGGCGTTGAACAGGAGCATGGCCCAGCCGCCATACCAATACTGCCCGAATATCCGTTGCCAGAAGGTCCAGCGCTCATAAGGGTCGCCGCTGTACCAGGCAATGAAATACTCCATGAGATAGGAATATCCAACGATGGAGCCCGTGGCCAACGTCACCTTGCACATCAGGTCTATGTGCCGCATGGTGATGATCTCCTCCAGGTGCAGCAGCTTCCGCAGGGGCACAATGAGCGTCAGCACCATGCCGAAACCCGAGTAGATGGCCCCGGCGACAAAGTAGGGCGGGAAGATGGTTGTGTGCCAGCCCGGGAGCTGCGACACGGAGAAGTCCATCGAGACGGTGCTATGCACGGAGAGCACCAGCGGCGTCGCCAGGCCGGCCAGGATCAAGTAAGCCTTTTCGTAATTGCTCCAGTGCCGGTTCGAGCCCGTCCAGCCCAGGGCGAACAGGCCATAGATGAACTGGCGTGCCTTCGTCTTGGCCCGGTCACGCAGGATGGCGAGGTCGGGCACCAGGCCCACATACCAGAACAGCACCGACACGGTGAAGTAGGTCGAGACGGCGAACACGTCCCACATCAGCGGCGAGCGGAACTGCGGCCAGATGCTGTTCGAGTTGGGCAGGGGGAACAGCCACCAGCCATACCACACGCGCCCGATGTGGACCAACGGGTAAATGCCGGCGCACATGACCGCGAAGATGGTCATCGCCTCGGCTGCCCGGTTGATCGAGGTGCGCCAGCGCTGGCGCAACAGGAAGAGAATCGCCGAGATCAGCGTGCCGGCGTGGCCGATGCCGATCCACCAGACGAAGTTCACTATAGCCCATCCCCACATCACCGGGTGGTTCAGCCCCCAAACACCCACGCCGGTCGAGATCAGGTAGGAGAGCATCGCCACCATCAACAACAAAAGCCCGACGCTGGGGATGAACGCCCACCACCACCAGGCCGGGGTCTTGCCCTCGACGATGCCCGCGATCTTATCGGTGATCCAGCCCGGGGAACGCTGGTTGGCGATCAGCGGGATGCGTTCCAGTTCAGGCGGCGGCGCCGGGACCTGGATGGCAGTGCGGGTTAGGGCATGGCCAGGCGGAGGCAGCGTGCCCGGAGCAGTGCCAACGGCGTCGTTCACTTCTCCCCTCCTTCACGCGCCGCCGGTTTGCCGTTCTTGCGCTCGTCGGCCACCGTCGAGGCAGGCTGCGGGCGGTAGTCCGGCATCAGGGGATTTGGGTTGCGCACCTTGGCCAGGAAGGTCGTGCGCGGCTTGGTCAGGAGGAAATCCAGCAGCGTATAATTGCGCTGCTGCCGCTTGAGCTTCGAGACACGGCTGTTCTCGTCATTGAGATTGCCAAAGACAATTGCCTCCGCCGGGCACACCTGCTGGCAGGCCGTTTGGAACGTGCCGTCGGGCACCTCGATGTTGCCGCTGTCGCGGGCCTTGACCTTGGCGGCGATCTCGGCGCGCTGGATGCGCTGGATGCAGTAAGTGCATTTCTCCATCACCCCGCGCATGCGCACGGTGACATCGGGATTCTTCGACAGCTTGAGCAGTTCCCACTCCTCTGCCGGCCGCATGGTGTAGTCCTGGTTCTTGAGCCACAGCGCCATGTCGTAATGGCCATCCGTGCTGTGGGTCAGCGGCGTCGAATAGAACGGCCCCTTGAGCTGATCGAGCGGGCGCTTGTTGTAATCGAGGAAGTTAAACCGGCGCACCTTGTAGGGGCAATTGTTCGAGCAGTAGCGCGTGCCCACGCAGCGGTTGTAAGTCATGACGTTCAGGCCCTCGTCGTCATGGGAGGTGGCGTTGACCGGGCAGACGTTTTCACAGGGCGCGGCCTCGCAGTGCTGGCAGAAGACGGGCTGGAACAAGGTCTGCGGGTCTTCCGGCGGCCCGGCGTAGTAGCGGTCCACGCGGATCCAGTGCATCTCGCGGCTGCGGCCTACCTGGTCCTTGCCGACAATCGGAATGTTGTTCTCGCTCTGGCAGGCCAGCACACACGCCGAACAGCCCAGGCACGAATTCAAATCTATCGTCATCCCCCACTGGTGCACGCCGTTTTTCCTCGTCCGGTCCAGAGGATTCGGGTAGAGCGGCGCGACGAGGGGCGGCTCCTCCATGCCCATGTGCTCGGCGAAGCCGGGATGTTCGTAGAAATGCTCCAGGTTGGCTTCGCGCACGGCCGGCCGGCCTTCCATGGACCAGTGGTGCTGGACCGTGGAAACAGGATGCAGCCGGCCCACCGGCTTCAGCGAGGCGCCGCTCGCGCAATGCGCCGCGGCGCTCGTGCGCAACCGATACGCGTCATACCCGGTGCCGGTCCCGACGCGCCCGCTGCGCTGCCGCCCGTAGCCCAGCGCCAGGCCAAGCGTATTGTCGGCCATGCCCGGCTGCGGCCATGCCGGTCCCACGACTTCACGGCCATCCAGCGCCACCGTCACCAGCGGAGCGTGAGTTGTCCCGCCGCCGTTCGTCTGGCTTGCCAAGCCCAGCTTCTCGTAGGTATTCGGGCTGAGCAGGACGAGGTTCTCCCAGGTCGCGTTAGTCAGCGGCTCGGGCAACTCTTGCAGCCAGCCATTGTTATTGTAGCGCCCATCGGCGACGCAGTAATGGGCGTGGAACACGACCTCCAGCTTGCCGCCCGCGGCCGGCGCCGGCAGCGCTTTCACGGCGCTGACAACCGCCGCCTCGGCCAAGGCTACTTCCAACGGCTTCGCCGCCGAGCCCTGCTGAAATCCGTTAAACAGGAAGGCCTTCCACTCCTCCTCGCCGCCACCGGTCAGGCCATGGAACGTCTCGCGCACGATCTCCAGTGGCGCAGCTTGCTCCAACCCGGCAAGGCGAGCCAGCAGCTCCAGTTCGGTCATGCCCTCGAACAGCGGCAGGATGAGCGGCTGGACTGGCACGAGCGAACCATCGCTGGTGCGGGCGTCGCCCCAAGACTCAAGATAGTGAAGCAGCGGGATGCTCCAATCGCTGACGGCGGTCGTCTCGTCCTCATAATGGCCCAGGCGCACCACGAGCTTGGCCTTCCGCTGGGCGGCTGCCCAGTCCATTTCGACGGGGGCGTTATAAACCGGGTTGCCGCCGAGGATGACCAGGCTGGTCACCTCGCCGGCGTTGAGGCTGTGCGCGAGGTCGCCGATCTTTCCTTCCTGGGGCTCGGGCGCATCATGGAACAGGACAGTCTTGCCCAGGCTGCCTAGCGCGGCGTTCATCGCGTGCGCCAGCGCGTGCACCGCGACCGGCTGCCGGTGACCCGCCAGGACAACGCATTTGCCAGCGTGCGCCCGCAGGTCCTTGGCGCATTCGGAGATCCACTTCGGGTCCACCCCCGCCGGCGGGGCGACTGATTTCAGCGCCGCGGCCAGGTCGCCCTGGACGATCTCCGCCGCCAGTGCCGCCGCCACGGCCGGCACCGCGCTGGGCGAGACGCGCAGCCGATGATCGGCACTGGCGCCCGTCAGCGTCGCCAGGCTCTCCACCACGTAAAGCCGGCTGATCAAGTCGTCGCCTTGCGCCTTGTCCGGCTCAGCAATCTTGCGTCCGCGGGCGAAGTCGCGGCACAGCCGCAGCGAGTCATCCTCGGAGCCAATGAAATCACAATCCAGGGCCACAATGCGTTTGGCTTGATCGAGCCGGTAGAGCGGCTTGACCGGCTTGCCAAACGCAAGCGTGGCGCCCTCGCGATGAACATCGCCATCCACCGGGTCATAGCTGAACCACTTGGCCTTCGGCAGGCGCTCCGCAATGACCTTCTGCAGTCGCGCGCGCGACGGCGACGTGCTGCGCTCGACCAGGAAGAACACCCCCTCGCCCTGCTTCTCCGCGAACTGGCGCGACAGGCCGCTCAGGAAGTCCATCGTCGCGGGCTGTGTGACCACCTTGCCCGCCTGCTTGAAATGCATCGCCCGGTCCGGGTCATAGAGGTCAAGCAGCGAGGCCTGCGCGAACCGGTCGGTCGCCCCGTTGCTGTCGGGGTGCTGCGGGTTGCCCTCGACCTTGGTGGGCCGGCCTTCATTCGACTTAACCACCAGCGGTATGGCACCCCCGCTCGCGGGCATGGCCGTGGCGTAATACTCCGGCACGCCGTGGATGTAGCCTTCCGGCTGCTTGTTGAAAGGCAGAATGTTGGTAACAGGGCGGCGGCATCCCGTCAGGCCGAAGCCGGCCAGGAGGAAGGAGGCCGACATGATCTTCACGAAATGCCGGCGCGTCACCGGGTCGGCCATTTCCGTCGCGCCGCCGGGGAACTCGCGTTCGACCCACTCCCGGAACTCGGGCGTGTCGGCCAGTTCGTCCAGGCTGCGCCAGTATTGCTGTCCCGCTCTCATCTATGGCAGGCGGAGCAGTTCTCCAGCGATTGCACATGCCAATCGTGGACGAACTTCTCGCCATTCTTCTTTTGCATCTCAGCGTTGGCGCTGGGATTGTCGCTCCATTTCCAGTTCAAGTCGGTGATCTTGTCCAGCGGCCGCAGGTTGGCGGCGGGGTTGCGGTGGCAGTCGAGGCAGAACGTCATGCTCAGCGGCTGCACTTCGTAAACCTGGTCCATCTGGTTCACCTGCCCGTGGCAAGACACGCAGCTCACGCCGCGGTTCACGTGCACCGAGTGGTTGAAGTAAACAAAGTCGGGCACCCGGTGAATCTGCACCCAGGGGATGGGCCGGCCGCCGGGCTCGGCGCTCTCGCGCACCAGCGCCAGGCGCGGGTCGTCCTTGAGGACCTGGTTATGGCAGTTCATGCAAGTCGAGCTCGCGGGGATATTCGAGAACCAGGACTTCTCAACGCCGTTGTGGCAGTACCGGCAGTCCATCCCCAACTGGTCCACGTGTACCGAATGCGGAAACGCCACCGGCTGGATAGGCTGATAGCCGACCCGCGAGTACTTGGGCGTGAGATAGTACCACATCCCGGCGGTCACGGCGGTGCCCACCAGCAGCAGGCCGATGATGATCATCGCCGGCAGCCGGTTCGTCCACTTGGGGAACATCGCCGACATTGCGCTATCCGGTAATTACCGCGTCGTGTATCAAGCTTTAGGTTTCTGGGCACCGAAGCAAAGCTAAACCTCTAATGGACATAACTGACCGGAGGTTCGGCTCTGCCCGGCTGAAATCTGTAGCCCGAAAGAAACTGCCGCGCAAGGGCCAGCGTAGAGATTTTTATCCTCGCCCTCCCGGGCAGACCCTCATTAGGAGCCGTGAACGGCTCCATGACCAGCATCCGAAAGCCCGCGTGCGAGCCCTCCCCGGCGAACGCGCCCTAGGGCCTGAAAGCCCCTACCTGTCCTTAACCCCTCCCTATCCTCCCCTGTACCCCTCCATAGTACCTCTCATAGCCTATCAGAGGTACTATGGAGGGGTACTGGAGAGGATAAGGGGGAGTTCGGGTGCGATACCGGCAGGCTGGAGGACGCAACTTGCGCATTGACAGGGGCTTGCTGCGGAGCACGCCCGTCCTCGGGCGCAGCAACCTCGGACGCCGGCAGGACATCCCATTTTCTTGCGCTTGCGCGCGTTCCTGCAGTGCTGCGCCGGAGGACGGGCTTGCTCGGGGCGGGTGGCGGCTGGCATTGTCAATACTCTTGTCTTGGCGCAGGGGCTTGCTATCTTCCGCGCATGGCGGGATATAAACGGCCGCTATCGCAGGGTGAGCGGCGGTACATACAGCGGCAGAAGCGCCGCACTTTCGCGTTTTGCGCATTGCTCCTGGTTCTGGCGCTGGCAGCACTGATAGGAATCTTGTACGGGCTAAGCCACGCCCATCTCGACTGAGCGGAGCGCGCCCAGCCTCGGGCGCAGCAACCACGGTCGCCAGCACGACGCCCCATTTTCTTGCGCTTCCGCGCGCTCCTGCATTGCTGCGCCCGAGGACAGGCGCGCTCCGGCAGGGGCTGGACCTCACCATTTTTCGAAGTGCACGTAGCCCGCGTTGAACCGGGTGCGCGGTTCCGGGTGCTCGGCAGGGTAGCCGATAGAGAGACAGGCAACCGGAATGACCGGGGCGGGCAGCGCGAGGATGCTTTGGAGGGCCCGCACGCGTTTCTCGCGGGGATGCACGCCGAGCCAGCAGGCGCCCAGGCCAAGGATGTGGGCGCACAACAGCATATTCTCGATGGCAGCCGAGCAGTCCTGCAAGAGGTAGCTGAGCTGGCGGTCGTGGGCGGCCTCGAGGTCGCCGCACACCGCGATGCCGAGCGCGGCCCCGGCCAGCATCTGGCCATTGGGCAGCTCGGCGGCAATGCGGACAAGGGTTTGGCGGTTGCGGATTACCACAAAGCGCCAGGGATCCCTGGCCACGGCTGAGGGTGCGGCCATAGCGGCCTCGAGCAGCTTCTGCACGGCCTCGCGGCTGACCTCGGCCCCGGTGTAGGCGCGCACGCTTCGGCGCCCGAACAGGAATGCTAGCTTTTCGTCAAAGGTGGTGTTCATAGACGCTGGCGGCAGAGGGTAGCTGGATTATGATGGGGGGAGCAAGTGACAGGTTTTGTCCACCTATATAGCGTGAACGAGAAAGGATCGAACGTGGATTGGAACTTCAAGCGCAAGCATGGCCGTGGTGCAACGTATGCGTTGCTTGTGATTTCAGCGGTTGCCGGTGGGACTATCGCCGCGGCTGAGCCGCCTGCGCCCAACCAACCGCCCGGGGCCAGCAAGGACGATACGGTCGAGACCTACTGGGGCGAGAAGGTGCCGGACCCCTACCGCTGGCTCGAGGCTGCCGACGCTCCCGCCGTGAAGCAATGGATCGAAGCTCAGAACGCTTACACCGAGCGGGTCCTTGGGAGCTTTCCGCAGGGCACAGCCATTGCGAGGCGGGTGCAGGCCCTGTCGCTGACCTCGACGCAGCGCTCACAGCCGGAATTGGAAGGCAGCCGGCTGTTCTTCCTGCAACAGACGCCCCCGCAGCCCCAACCCGTGCTCGTCTGGCAGAGCTGGCCGAAGGGCGAGGTGCAGGTCCTGGTGGATCCTAACCAAACGCCCGGTGTGGCCATCACCGGGTACTGGCCCTCGCCCGATGGGCGGCTGGTTGCCTTCGGCACTGCCGAGGGGGGAAGCGAAGCGACGACGCTCCACGTGGTCGAGGTCGCCACCGGCAAGCGCCTGTCCGACGCGCTGCCGTACGCCGGGGGCGGCACCACCCCGCAGGGCGTGGCTTGGGACGATGATAGCAAGGGCTTTGTCTATGTGCGCCTGCCCTTGCCCGGATCGGTTGCCGCCCAAGACGAGCAGTTTTACGCCGCGCTCTTCCATCATAAGCTGGGCGCGCCGTCCGGCGAGGACGCGCTCTCGTTCGGCAAGGACCTTTCCCCGGTCGCGGAATACTCGTTTACGGTCTCCGGCCCCGGGCGGCACACGGCGATGATGGTGCACTTCGGCGATGGCAATCCCGCCCGCGTGTATCGGCGCACGTCCGATGGGTGGCAGGAAGTGCTGGGCACCGACGCCAACGTGCGCCCGGGGGAGGAGTACATCACGCAAGGCGGCGCGGCGAGCTGGCTGGGCGACCGCCTGCTCGTCATCTCGTATCAGGATGCGCCGCGGGGCAAGCTCCTGGCCATTGACCCCGGCGGCACGGCGGCCGTGCTGGTGCCCCAGGGCGAGGAAGCCATGCATGCCGTTTATGCCGTGGAAGGCGGCTTTCTCATCGTGCGCGTGGCCGGCCCAGACTGGCGGCTGGATCAGTATGACGCCGGGGGCAAGTTTGTGCGCCGTGCGCCGTTGCCCAAGGAGGGCATCGGGATCGGCGCCATAGCCGCCTCGGGCCAATCACCCGTGGCGCTGGTTTCCTACTCGGGCTGGAAGTTCCCCGACCGCTGGGACCAATACGACGCCCGGCGCGGCACGCTCAAGACCATCTTCGCAGTGAAGCCCGCCGCCGACTACTCGCGCCTGCGCACCTTCCGGCTGACGGCGCATTCCAGGGACGGCACCCGCGTTCCGGTGACCGTCGTGGCCATGGCGGGAGTGAAGCCGGATAGCAAGCGTCCGGCGATTCTCTACGGCTACGGCGGTTATGGCGTGGTAGTGGCGCCGCGTTTCATGGGGCCTTACCTGGCCTGGCTGGAGAAAGGCGGGGTGTATGCCCTGGCGAACATCCGCGGCGGCGGCGCCTACGGCGAGGCTTGGCACGAGGCCGGCATGTTGGCCGGCAAGCAGAACGGCTTCGACGATTTCTACGCCGCGGCGCAGGCGTTGGTTGAAGCGCACTGGACCGACTCCGCCCATCTGGGCATCCTCGGCGCCTCCAATGGCGGACTGCTCATGGGCGCCGAACTCACGCAGCACCCTGAGCAATATCGCGCCGTGGTCAGCCTGGTAGGCATTTACGACATGCTCCGGAGCGAGCTCTGGCCGAACGGCCGCTACAACATCAGCGAGTATGGCACCGTCACGAAGAAGCCGGACTTCGAATGGCTGTATGCTTACTCGCCCTTGCAGCACGTCAGGCCGGGCGTGGCCTACCCGGCGGTCCTGCTCATCACGGGTGTGAACGACCCGCGCGTGGCTCCGTGGCAGTCTCGCAAGTTCGCCGCCGCCCTGCAGGCAGCGACCTCTTCGGAACGCCCGATCCTACTGCTGACGCGCATGAACGAAGGCCACGGTGTCACGGCCTCGTTCAGCCAGCGGGTAGGCAACACCGCCGATGCGCTCATCTTCTTTGCGAAGGAACTCGGGCTGGAGGGGTTGAAACGTTGAGGCGCACGGGGCACGAACCCTTTGACGCTTCCGCGCTTCAACACTTCACACTCATTCCTCTCGCGCCGGTAGTCCCGCCTCATAGCGCTTCAACTCGCCGCTGAAGCGCTCGGCCATTTCGTTCTGCCCGCCGTTTCGTGCCAGGACTATTGCCCGTTCCGCAGACGCTCTCGCCTCGCTGAACTGCCCTGTTTCAGCCAGGGCCGCAGCCAGGCTGTGAAGGGCCGCCGGGCTGTTCCCTGCCGTCCTGGCGACAGCCTCCTGGGCCAGGTCCAAGGCCTTGCGCCCATCGCGCAATTCGGCCTGGCGGCAAGTGGCAAGCAGCCAGGCGAGGTCGATCAGTGCGTCCGGCTCGCCCGGACGCAACACCAGCGCCTGTTGATATTCCGCAATGGCTTCAGCCGACTGTCCTGTCTTCTGCAACGCGACGCCCAGGTTGAGGTGGGCAATGGCATCGGCGGGCCGGATGCGCAGGGCTTCCCGGTAGTGCGTCATCGCCTCAGCCGCGCGGCCCCCGGCCAGGAGCAGATTGCCCAGGTTGTTATGCGCCGACGCGTATCCCGGGTCCAGTTGCACCGCCCGTTGCAGCTCGGCTATGGCTTCGTCGGTCTGTCCCTTCCGGCCAAGGGCAATGCCAAGGTTGTTGTGGCCTGGGGCGTAATCAGGGTGGAGTCTCAGGGCCGTGCGATACTCCGTGATCGCCTGGTCACCCCTGCCCTCGTGAGCAAGGATGTCCGCCAGGTTGCCGTGCGCCACCCAGCACTCGGGATTCAGGCGAAGAGTTGCCACCCATAGAGCTTCTTCGCTCACGTAGGCCCGGCATTGCTTCCAGGTCAAAAGGCCCAGCGCCAGCACGATCAGCATGCTGAAGGGAAGGGACGCGTTCGTGTTGCGTGTTGCGTGTCGCGTGGGCGGGGAATCCAGAACACGCAACACGCACGCGCCCCTGGCCACCCCAGCCCCGGCCAGGGCAATCGGCCCAATGATGGCGAAATACTGCCAGTGGTCCGCCACCAGCGAATAGCGCATGAAGTAAATGTTCACGAAGCCCAGCACCGGCAGGAGCAGCAGCGTGAAATAGGCCAGGGCGAAGAACGTCGCCCGGCTCCACTGGCGCCGCAGCCGCCAGCAAAGGACCAAGGCCGTGACCCACAAGGCCAGCGGAACGTATGACCACAGGCTCACCGGGGTGATGTTCCATCGCGGATAAATGAAGGCCAGGTTCACTGGGAGCACGGCCTTGTAGAGATAGAACCACACGGCCCAACCCGCTCCGGCCAGGCGCGACCAGAAATCGTCTGTGCGCACCACATCCTGAGCAATGGCTCGGTGGGACTGAAACCATACGGTGACGAGGCCCAGCGCCGCCGCGATGGCAAAGAAGGGGATAGTTCGCTGGACGTCCTGCCATTCGACCTTCCCGCGCCGCCACCATGCCAGGGCCAGCAGAACGAACGGCAGCGGCACTACGGCGGTCTTGCTCAGCAGGGCGCAGGCGAACGCCAGCAACGACAAGGAGTAGAACAGCGTGGATCGAGCATGGAGTTTGGAGGAGGGAGGCCCGGCAACGTGCTGGTCTTCAACTCGGACGTAGAACAGCAGGCTCGTCAAATAGAACACCATCGCCAGCGTGTTCTTGCCTTCCGTGATCCAGGCGACTGATTCGACATTCACCGGATGCACGGCGAACACGGCGGCGGCCAGGATCGCTCCCGGCATTTGCAAGCGCCGCAGGATGCGCCAGAGCAGGACAGCGCTCATCGCATGCAAGAGAACGTTCACCAAATGGTAGCCCAGGGGGTGGTTTCCCCAGATTCGCCATTCCAGCCACAGCACGCTCGAGGTCAGCGGGAAGTAATCCGGCGTCGAGGCGGTGAACCATATACGGTAAAGGCCATGGGCGCCCTGGATGACCGGGTTGTTGGTCAGGAATGAATCGTCGTCCCAAATGAAGCCCGCATGCCACAGGGGTTGGTAGGCGGCGAAGGTAACGGCCAGCAGAAGCAGGGCAGGAATGAGATGCGTGTTGCGTGTTCCGCGGGCGCAAGCCTGGCCCGCTGAGAGGCGCCCTCCGCCGAAGGCAGGCAAACTTTTCACTTGCGTATCAATTCGCCAAGTGTTATAAGCTTTTCGCAAGCACCACAACATGTCAACTGGTAACAGCCTGCCTGCACGGCGTTTTCATGGGAATATGCGTATGAAGTTCAACAATATCCGCGTCACTGTTCTAGCCTTCATTGCCTTTGGCAATGCGCTTTCGCTCCTGGGCCAGACCACCATTTTCGAGGAAGCTCGCTACGGCCCGAACAACGCCAATGGATCGAACAACCCCGATTTTGCGTATGGCAGCGGGATCAGCGCCACGCTTTCCAGCATCAAAAGCACTGCGCCGGGTTTTCCAGTGCCGGCCGACAGCAGTAGTTGCCGGTTCTTTGGGGCCAGCGGCACCGCCAACTCATGGTTCACTGTTACGCCGTCGGGCACAAACCAACTGACCGTGGGACAGAGTTACGCCGTGGGGATCACCTTTGGCAACAACACTGCGGCCGGCCAGAATCAAAACTCGAACATAGTGGTCAACATAACTGATTCCGGGACTACGGGCATTGACACGGTCGCCGGGCTCAGTTCGGTTTTTGCAACGAACACCACTCCGGTCAACACCTGGGGCACTATTGGCCACGTCACGATCAACAGTGCGACTCCGAGCTTTACGTTTACCTGGGCCAGCGGGTTCACCAACAACCGCTGGTACGTGGACACCGTCCGGTTCGTCCCGCTCGGCACAGTAGGCACGGCCCAATACTGGGACACCGGCAGCATCGGCGGCACGGGCGCCTGGGATGCCACCTCGCTGAATTGGAATCCGAACTCCGACGGCTCGGGCACCCCCGCAACCTATAGCCCGGTCGGCCTGGCGGTTTTCGGTGGCGCACCCGGCACTGTTTCCGTGGACCCAGGTGGCGTAACGGTCAATGGCGGCATGCAGTTTGACGTCAGCGGGTATACGGTCCAGGGGGGGACGCTCACGCTGGGGACAGCCCCTTTTATTTGGATAACCAACGGCGCTTCCGTCGCCATCAACTGCGCTTTGTCCGGCACCAATGGCCTGGTGTTGCCCGTCGCGGGCACCCTCACTTTGGGCGCGCCTGTGACCAGCCTGACGGGCCGAGTCACTCTCGCCGGAGGGACGACGTTGACCTTAAGCCCCTCAGGCAGCCAGAACTTCTCGTCACTCACCGGCGGTGGGGCGTTGAATATCGGGGCCGCCACACTGACTGTGGGGAGCGATAACAGCACGACGACCTATGCAGGCATCCTCTCCGATGGCGGCTCGGGCAACCCGGGTGCTTTGGTCAAGGCCGGGACCGGGATATTAATCCTGGGCGGTGCCAACACCTACGCCGGGTCTACTACCATTAGTGGAGGTCAGATCAACGTCAACGCCGATGCCGCTCTGGGGACGGCTCCGGCCTCGCTGGACCCCAGCCATTTGACTCTCGATGACGGCACTTGCCTTTACTCGGCCAAGACAGGTGGGTCGGTACTGACGCTGAGCGCGAACCGCGGGATCACGCTCAACGGCAACACCACCATCAGCGGCAATACAGCCGCCAAGGAAATCACTTTCAATTGCCCCATCACCGGCAGCGGCAGCCTTAGCCTGCCGTGCACTTGGCCTGATTTCAACGCCACCAACAGCTTCGCCGGCGACTTGATCCTTAACATGACGAACGGCAGCGTCAGCGCGCGGTTCAACGTCAACAACTGCGCGGGCGCAGGCCGGGTTCACGTCTTCCCGCAACTCAACGCGGGTAACGACACCATCACCATTCGCAATAACACCGCCTCGGGCGCAACCCTGACAAATGGCTTCTTCTTTGATGAGTCGGTGTCCCACTCGCCC
>DATKNZ010000494.1:0-29567 GCA_035541055.1 Candidatus Acidiferrum sp.
CTATTAGAGGTACTACGGTGAGGTACCGGCGTGCATAGGGAGGGGTCCCGGATGGGTAGCGGCGGCATGTCGGCAGGATGGAGTGCCCAACTGCCTGTTTCCCAGTTACTTACCAAACTGATCCACAGGCTGGCAGCAATGGGGTTCCGATTGGCTATCGCAGCCTTTGAGGAATCTCTGTTTATACGCGTAAGAGTCTGTGGCAGAGATACTTGTCGGTTCGTGTAGGGCTTGCTCAAGGAGTGCCGATCTGGAACACGCGATAGAACCGCTGGGGAGTCACGCTCGGCGCGGAACTGGTGAGCGGCGGGCCGGTGTCCAGCCAGTCATACGGGCCGGCGTTGGTGGCCTGCACGAAGCCGGGGGTCGCACCCCAGGTGAAGGTGTCGGGGGAGTACTCGACCTGGTAGAGGCGGTTGGAGGAGGCATTCCAGGCCAATTCGAAGGCGCCCTGGGCGGGCAGGGCCTGCGGTTGGACCGTTAGGAACGGCAGCGGCACGAAGCCGGCCCGCAGCAGCCCTTGCTGCACTTCGACGTTCTGCATGAAAAGCTGCCAGACCTTCTGCGTGCGATAGTTCTCGATCATGATCACGATTGGGCCTTCGTCTATTCCCAGGTCATCCCCGTCGTACCAGCCGGCGCTAATGTTAAAAGCGTCGCGGAAGCCGTAAGAGGTCCAGATATGCAACCGGAAACGGGTGTAGAACGCTTGCAGGGTGGGCACGGAGTATTCGGGCGCAAAGGCCATGGAAGCCCCGGCCGCGGTGGGGGCGATCGTGCCGTCGTCCGTTGCGCTGATGAGGGTGTTGGGGATGCCGCGGAAGGCGTAGCCGGCGTATTGGCCTTCGCCGGGGCCGTCGCAGGCGGTGAGCCCCCAGACGGTGCTGCTGTAGGCGGTATGCGGGGCGGTGCTGCAGTAGGCCACCTGGGACAGGGCGGCCCGGCGGGCGTTCTCGAAGTAGGTGCAGTTGTGGGCGTTCATGAAGCCGTCGGCGATATGGCGGAAGTCTATCCAGCAATGCGAATACTGGTGGCCATACATGGAAGGAAACAGCACGTTGGTCTGGCCCCAGGTCGGGGTCCAGATGTAAGTGTTCGTCCAGTGGCTCCAGGCCGTGGCGGGCAGCGGGTTGGTGGTCGTGCCCAATCCCAGGATGTAGAGGAGCATCGCCTCGTTGTAGCCGACCCAGTTGCCATATCCGGAAAAGCCGCTACCGGGCACCCAGCCCATGGCGACCTGGTCGGTGCCCTGGGCGAAGAACGTCCAGTTCACCCGGTTGAAGATGGCATCGGCCATCGTCCGGATGGAGGTCTCGTCCGCGTTGGTCCCATTGAAGTATTGCTTGGCATAAAGGATGCCGCCCAGCAGCAGGACGGTGTCAATGGACGACAGCTCCGAGCTGGAGCGCAAGGCGGTGTTCATGTCCAGGAAGTGGTAGAACCAGCCCTGGTAGCCGATCACGCCTGTGGTACTAGCCCCCTGGGGCCCATTGAGGAACGTGCTCAGGGTGGTCTCTACCCGCGCCACGGCCTGGCTGCGCGTGATCCAGCCGTGGTCAGCCCCGATGCCGATGGCGGTCAGGCCGAACCCTACCGAGGCGATGCTGCAGGCTGATGGGCTGGGGCTGCGGTCGGGGATCAGCCCGTTGAGCGGGTTGGCCGAATACCAGAAGTAATCGAAGCTGGTCTGCTGGACATAGTCCAGGAAGGCATTGGTGCTGGCAAACGGCTCAGGCAGGGCGGCAACCGTCACCGAAGGCAGGCTCTCGTTGTTGCTGTTATCCACCGCCGTCACGTAGTAGAAGTTGGTCTTGCCGTTCATCACCAGGCTGCCGACGTCGTAAAAGCCGGCGATGGTCAGGTTGGTGCTGTTCTGCAGCGTGAATGGGCCTCCGGCGCCCGTCGTCGAGCGGTACACACGGTAGCTCGCCAGGTTCCCGCCGATGACCTGGTCCCAATGCAGCACGACGCTCTGGTCGCCGGTAAGGCAGACAATCCCGGAAGGGGTTTGAATGGCGCGCGCGGAGTAGGAGGCAGTCAGAAGGAGGGAAAGCAGGCAGACAACTGCAATTCGTTTTGACTTCAGGGCAGGGCTGAACACGGTGACAGGATACTGCGTGGGGGTAAGAATTCAACTACTAAGTCCATTGACAAAACGCCTTCCAGTGCAATCGTTACGTGCAGTGAAACCAACTATGTGATCTCTTAGCGGCCGAGCTACCACCCCCCCGAAGATTACCGATGAACGCTTTACTTCATGCTCATTTCTCGTCTCAGAATGCCCCGCCTCAGGCGACCTTCAAAATCGCTGGTTTGCCGGATGGGTGCGGCCCTAAGCGCCGCCACCCGCGGAGTCCAGGCGCCTGCCCAGCGCTGCCGCCGGGCGGGGCTTGGTTCCGGTGCAGCCCCTCTTGGCACGCGGTGCTGGTCAGCCTGGCGTCCGCTGCGGTCCTGTTTCTCAGCCCTAAAGGCGGCGTGGCTGCCAATCTCCTGCTGAATTCCGACTTCGGGCTTAATAACGGCAACGCCGTCCCGACAGACTGGATGTTTTTTGCGCCGCCAAACACCTTTGTCCATGACTACTGGATAGTGAACTCAAACAGCGTGGGCTGCAGTAAAATGCCCGCTCAGTCGGCACAGTATTACTGGAAGGAGTGGTTCATCAATAACGGCACAAACAACGTGGCGGGCCTGTATCAGACCTTCAGCAGCGCCCCGGGCTCGATCTATACCGCCAGCGCCTGGCTGGCAACGTCGAGCTGCGACCAGCTCGGATCGAGTTGTTCCACCTGGGTCCAGGTGGAGTTCCTCGATGCCAACACGAACCTGGTTGGCCTTTACAAGTCCGCTATCTTCTCCTCCAGCGTGGCGGTGGACGCCTGGGTGCAGTTCCCCGTGACCAACGTCTGCGATGTGTCGCAGCCGGTGTCGGTCGGCGATCCGTATTTCACCACTTACGCCGTGACAGGCTCAGCCAGCCAGTTGGTGGCGCCCCTTGGAACGGCATCGGTCCGTTACCGGTTCTGCTATCTGACGGTGGCGGGTAATACGGCGGGGTCCGCTTTCATGGATACCCCTGTTCTAAACCAGGTCAGTGGCCCCGCGCCGCCGGTGATCAGCAGCCTCTTCCCGCAGGACACAATGATTTTCGTCAACCCGACTAGCGGGATCAGCTTTACCGCCACGTCACCCAGCGGTTTCACGATCAACAACAGCGGCATCCAGGTCATCCTGAACGGCACCAACGTGTCCGGCAGTCTCGTAATCAGCGGGTCGGCGTCCAGCAAGAACGTCGCCTACCATGGGCTGCAGACCAACTCCGCCTATACCGCGGCCATCAGCGTCACCGATGTTTCCAACCTGACCGTCAATGCGACCATAGGGTTCCAAACGATGTGGTATGGGCTGCAGCCGGTCACGTACCTGTGGGAAGCCGAAGATTGGGACTTCACCAATGGGATGTATATTGACTTCCCGGATTTGTGCAATGCGAGCGGCGACCCAAACTGTTATTTTGGGAAGGTGGGCGTCCAGGGGGTGGATGAAAACAACGTGACTGGGGCTTCCGGCCCTTACCGCCCCGAGGACCCCATGGGAACCGCAGCCGCCGGGGATGTGTTGCGCCCGACACTGGCGGCCGCGAACCGGACGGATTACCGCATAGATCCGTTCGACGGTGCGGAATGGGTCAACTACACCCGCGACTGGCCGAATAGCACCAACTGGGTGATTGGCCGCATGTGCGCCAATGTCAGTCAACCGGGCATCCTGACGCTCAGCGTGGTGAATGGCGATTCCAGCACGACCGACCTGGGCAAGTTCTCCTTTACCGGCCAGGGCTACAGCGCGTTTGAGAATGTGTACCTCAAGGACACCAACGGCAACAACGCCGTCGTCGTCCTCAACGGCAAGAAGACGTTGCGCATCACCAGCGGCGGCGCGGCCCTGCCGAACTTCTATATGCTCGTGGCCGCCCAGGCGGACTTGCCCATCCTCAGCAACGTTTACCCGACCGGCTCGCATCCCTTCGAGCCCACCAACACGTTCAGCTTCACCGTCACCACACCGGGGAGCAGCTTCCCGGCGAGCGGCATCCACGTCAATTTCGACGGGTTTGACGTCACGCCCAACCTGCAGATCACCGGGACCTCCTCCTCCAAGAACGTGCTGCTCCCCTCGATCCTGCCCAATGCCACGCATGTGGCCATCATCACCGCCACGAACGTGCTCGGGCATGGCATCGCCGTCACCAACGACTTCGACACCTTCAGCGAGGAGAATTACATGTTCGAATGCGAGGACTTTGATTACGGCGGCGGTCAGTTCATAGATAATCCCTCGCAACCCGACGCCTACTTCGGCTTCGGCGCCACGACGAACATTGATTACCAGCATACGAGCCTGCAGGGTGAAGGCTACGCGTACCGCACGGCGGGCATTCCGGAAGATGGGCTCAACGGCAATGATTATCTGCGCTCGAACTATGTCTATTATGGCAGCCCTGATTACGTGCTGACCTTCTTCGCCGCCAACGACTGGGCCAATTACACCCGTGTCTTCCCGGCGGGCACTTACTACGCGTATATCCGCACCTCGGGCGATGGGCCGTTCTCGCTCTACCTGGACCAGGTCGTGAGCGGCGCCGGCACCGTAAACCAAACCACCAGGCGCATCGGGCACTTCGGCGGGGTCGGCAAGGACTACATCACCTACCAGTGGGTGCCTTTGACGGATGACGGGCTCGTCGCGCCAGCGGTGGTCACGTTGAATGGGCAGGAGACCTTGCGCCTCACGACGGGCGGTGACTGCAACCCCAACTACATCATGTTCGTCCCGACGTCGGGCATCCGGGTGCGGGCGGCGCTCTCCGGAGCCAACACCTTGCTCTCGTTCCCCAGCCAGGCCGGGGTCAGCTACCGCGTGTTCTACCGCACGAATCTGACGGTTGGGAACTGGGCTCTGTTGACGAACGTGCTCGCCAGTGGGGCGACGCAGACGGTTAGTGACTCGTCCGGGCCGGCCAGCAAGTTCTACAAAGTCACCGCGCCGTAAGACGGCGGTATCTGGCTGGCGGAGCGCGGACTTGCCAGTCCGCAGCAAGGTCCCGGGGCCGGCCAGCCCTGGTACCGGCCGCCAGGCGCGAAGCGGACCCTGCCGCGGACTGGAAAGTCTGCCTTCCGGGCTAACCAGATGAGCCGCCAAGCCTCAAACCTCCTGATATGTGGAAGATGCCTGACCCCGCCGCCCCACTCACCCGCCCTGAAGGGCACCCTCTCTCCCTCCGAGCGGGAGAGGGAACGGGTGAGGGGGCTCACGCCAGTTCCTCAGCCCGTTGGATTCCAAGTGGGCGGCTTAGGAGGTCTGAGCCTCTGTTCGCTCGCAAGATCGGGGATGCGAAAAGGCAAAAGGCGCTGACCGAAGCCAGCGCCTGTAAAACCTAAGGAACTGCAGCCTAACCGCGGCGGCGCAGCAAGAGCGCGACGCTGCCCAGCCCGAGGAGAGCGAAGGCAGAGGGCTCCGGGACCAGCCCAGCAATCTGGAAATACCCACCGAGCGTGCTGCCGTCAATGACGCCTTGTTCGAGGTTGCTCATCGGCAGGAACGGGCTGTCCACGCCGTTCGCCGAGTAAACGATCCCATTCGTGCCGCCAATGTTCTCGTAGGTGATACCCATGAGGACGCTATCGCCCGAATTGAAAGTGTTCCCAAACGAGTAGAAGGGGAAGGGACCACCAAACGCGACGATCTCATGGGCATCGGTGTCCAAAATGAACAGCCCATCCCCGCCCACCGAGCTGTCGAGCCTAAGGCCGGCTTCCTTGCGGGGGGTAGTCGGATTGCCGGTCAGCGTTACCAACGCGGAGATGCTCCAGTATTCATTATTATTGAACAGGTGGTCAGTTAGTCCCCCGTCGCTCGAGAAGTTCCAGTCGTCACGGTTCGCGAAGCCGGAGGGTCCGACCACGCCCGATTCACTAAATGAGACGAGAGAGGGATAGTTGTTGACGGTGTTTAGCGTGGCCCAGGGGTAATCGTTGAACACGCGTGGGTGGACAATGTCCGAATTGACCGCGGGGTCTCCGGTTATAGTGATATTCTGGAATACCGCCGACCCGGAGTTGAATGGTTGTGCATAGGCCCCGCTAATAAACGCGAGGCCAAGGACGATAGTAGATTTGATTAAGGCTCTCATAGTTTTTTCGTAGATATGGCTTGTCTGCTGGTTCAGTTGGTCCTGTATGGATGACTTTAGGACCACAACATCTCGACGTCAAACGGAAAATGAAGGAATTTTGCTGGGCCGCCGGACCACGCGCCGTCTACGGCTTGTGGTCTGTTGCCCTGGACTTGCTCAGCATTTTCCCGCTGACAAGACGGACTTGCCGCGGCTCAAGGGATCACGATGCGATAGAACAGCCGCGGGCTGGAGCCGACATCGGTGGAGAAGCTGAAGGTGCCACCCGGCCCAACGGGATTGGTGGCGATGCTGCTCCACTCGCCCAGCGGCAGCGCCACGTTGGTGGAGCTCAGGACGTAGTAGTTGCCGCTGCCGCCGTTGGTGCCGCTGAGGGTGAGGGTCGTGCCCGAGAGCGAGACGCTGCTGATGCCCGGCTGGGAGACGCCTCCGGTCACCACGAGGTTCACGCTGGTCCCGCTCACGGCAATCGCGGCCGTGGCGCCCGTCGCAAGGCCTTTGCCGGTCACCGTGACGGTGGGCGTGCCCGCACTGATGCTCCCGCCGGAGACGACCTGGATGAGGGTATAGGTGCCCGCAGCCAGTGGCGAAGCGCCGGCGTTGTTGACCGTGATGGCATTGTTGTCCAGGGTCAACTGGCCTTGGGAGATTCCGGAGATGTAAAGGGCCGGGTGCGTAGTGTCGCCGTTGAAGGCTTGGGGTGTGAAGGTCAACTGCATCGGGCCGTTGAGGGTCACGCCCGCAGCCACGGCGGAGGAACCTTTGATCGTGGCTGCCGTGGACCCAACGGTGGTGCCGGTGCCACTCGCATTCAGAGTGATGCTGCCGAGCATCGAATAGGTGGTGTAAGCAGACACGTCGAGGGTGGCCCCGGCAGGAATGCTGATCGAGGGCGTGGTGTTGATTGAACCTCCGCTGGCCAGGACCAGCGTGCTGGCATTGGAGATCGTAGTGCTCCCGGTATAGGTATTGGCCGCGCTCAACGTGAGCGTGCCGGGACCGCTTTGGACGAGCGCGCCCGTCCCGGAGAGGACCCCCGACAACGTCTGCGCCGCCGAGCTGCCGTAAACGAAGGTGCCGTAATTGCTGATGCTCCCGCTGTAGTTGTTCGTTGTGGGCGTCGCTCCCAGGCAGCCTGAACCGGTGACCGTGAGCGTGCTGCCGTTGGTGATGAGCGTGGTGCCCGTATAGCTGTTGGTGCCGCTCAAGGTGAGGATGCCCGGGCCGCTCTGGATCAGGCTGCCGGTCCCGGTCATGCCGCCCGAGAGGGTCTGCGCGGCGGAGCTGGAGTAGTTGAGGTTGGCGCTATTCGTGATCGGGGCCGCGTAATTGCCGCCGCCCAAGGTGCCTGAGCCGGCGATTACGAGCTGGGCGATGTTCGTCGTCATCGAGATCGTCGTTGGGCCGGTGTAGGTGTTGGTGCCGGAAAGCACGAGCGTGCCCGGCACCGCGGTGAAGGTGATGCCGTAACTGCCGCCGGACTGGGAGATCGGGCCGCTGATGGTGGCCAGCTTGCTCGCGCCGGCATTTCCGTTGCCCATGGTGGTGCTGCCATACAGGGTCACCGGGCCGCTGACCAGGGCCCCGTTCTCGAGGCGCAGCGCGCCATAAACCTCCGAATTGCCGAGGCCGTAGATGTTAATGGGGCAGGGGATGATGACGCCATTGCCGGACACGTAGAACGTGCCGCCGGCCGCGACGTTGATGGTGGCGGCGCTGCTGATGTTGACCGCCGTCGTAAGGATCTGCGCCTTGGCGGTGGTACCGGGGCTGGTGGGGCAGTTCAGGGTGCCGGTGAACGCGGACATCGAGCCGCTGAGCCCCAAGTTGTTGCCCGAGCTTTCTACCATATTGACAATGCCCGGCCCGCTAATCGCGTTGGGCAGGGCGGCGTTGTTGCCCACCAGCGCCACGTTGAGCGTGCCGTTGTCGGTGATCGTCCCCGTGCCCGCGGAGCTGGCGGCGCCGCCAAAGGTCACCGTGCCCCCCGAGTTGATGATCGTGCCGTCGGTGTAAGTGTTGGCGTTCGTCAGGGTCAAGGTGCCGGTGCTCGCGTAGGTGATTGGGCCGCTGCCGCTGACTTTGCCGGCCAGGGTGATGCTGCCGGGACCGCCGATGGTGATGGGGCCGGCGAGCACGACGCCGCTGCCATTGTTGGTGAGCACGGAGGGAGTGCCGGAGGCGCTGTTGATGATAGCGCCGGTGCCGCCGATGCCGGTGCCCGAGATCGTCAGCGTGCTCGCCGTATCGCTCTGGCCGTTCAGGTCCAGCACGCCGCCGCTGCTCACGGTCAGCACGCAGCCGCTATAGAGGTCGTAACTTCCGGTGCCGGCCAATTGCAGCGTGGCGCCGCTCGCCACGGTGCTCGTGCCGCCGCCCAGCCCATGCACGTTGGTGGCGCTGGACTTGGTAATGATCACCGTGCCCTGGTTGATGGCCATCGTCAGGCTGGGATTGTCATTCGTGCCGCCGAGAACCAGGGTGCCTGCGCCGGTCTTGGTGCAGACCTGGGTCGAATTGCCGCCGGCATTTCTCACCGGACCGTTGAGGGCCAGGGTGCCGGAGGGTACGTCAAGGTAGGTGGTGGCAGCGCCGCTGGCGTTGACGTTGCGGGTGGTCGAGGCCGAACCTCCGCCCGTGTAAGAGATGCCGCCTCCGCCCAGCAGCGTGAGGGTGCCGGATGGGCCGATCGAGCAGTTGGCGTCCGCGATGGTATTGACGCTGAGCGTGGCGCCGTTCGCGGTCGTGCCGCCGGCGTAGGAATTCGCGCCGCTCAAGGTCAGCGTGCCGGGGCCGTTGATGACCACCGGGTTGGCGCCCGACTCGGCGATGGGGCAGGCGATGGTGGTGTTGCCGCCGGGAAGGTTGATGGTGGGATTGTAGCCGTCCAGGGTAAGCGAAGCGCCGCTGCTGGCCACGTTGTAATTCGCCGTGGCGAAGGTTAGTCCGTTGGCATTCATGCCGGCTCCCAGCGTGACGGTGCCCGCCGAGCCGGCAAAGACCGCCAGTCCGTCATTGGGCCAGGCCGCATCCGCGCTGCCAAGGAACCAATTCGGGGTAGTGGGGTCCCAGGTTCCGGTGCCGCCGCTGCCGGGGCTGGTATGGGTAAACCCCGGGTCCCAGTACGGCTGGCCAGTCACGAGCAGCACGCCGCCGCCCGTGAAGGCGTTATTCGGGTTCGTGGCGCTGGCGCCATAGGTGCCCGGAGCCTGCGGCGTCGAGCCGATCACCAGGGCGGCGATGGTCTGCGTGCCCGAGAAGGTGAGGTTCACCGAGCTGGCAGGAGGCGAGGGGGGCAGGCTGAGGGTGGCCACCGAAGACATGGCGTTGGGGTCATCGAGCTGCAGCACTCCCGTGCCGCTGAGGGTGACGTTGCCCGGGATCGAGCTGGACACGTTGGCGTCTAGCGTGCCCGAGGTCACAAAGGTCCCCCCGCTGTAAGTGTTGGTCGCCTGCAGCGTAAGGATGGCCGAGCCATTGTAGGTGAGTCCGCCAGCGCCGCCGATGGGGCTGGGTAGCGTGATGCCGCCCACGCCGCCGACGGTGGCATCGGCAGCCAGCGTGATGGGCACCGTAAGGATCGTGGTGGCGCCCGACGCCGAGTTGGTCAGCGCCCCGGTGCCGCCGATGCCGGAGCCCGCCAGGCTCAGGCTGTTGAACGTATCGCTCTGGCCGTAGGTATCCAGCGCGCCGCCGCTCCGGATGGTGACGGGAGCCACGCTGCTGTTGGTAATCTCAGCGCTGTAGCTGCTTCCTTGCAACTGCACCATAGCGCCGCTGGCCACGTTCAAGGGGTTGCCGATGGCATGGCCGCCGGTCTTGTTCAAAATGACCGTGCCGGCGTTGACGTTCATCCCGAGGAATGAGTTATCGCCGCTGCCGCTCAACGTCAGCGTGCCGGTATCCACCTTGTTCAGGACCCAGGCGGCGGTGCCGGTGACACGACCCGACAGCTCCAGATTGACCCCGTTAGGCACGTCAATCGTGTTCGTGGTGCCCGCTCCGCCATTAAACTGCTGGGCTGTGCTGTCGCCCGTGCCGGTATAGATCAACGTGCCGCCGGCCAGATTGACCGGCCCTGTGCCCAGCGACGTGCCGGAGTTGTTGAGGGAAGCCGCGGACACGGCGCCGTTGGTGATCGTCGTGCCGCCCGAATACGAGTTGGCCGTGCTGAGCGTCAGCGTGCCGGAGCCTTCCTGGAGCACGGAGCCCGTGCCGGAGACGGTCTTGGTGAAGTTCAGGCTGTTGTTGCCATCGAAAGCGAGAGTTCCGGTGACCGACACCGTGCCGGCGGTGCCAAGTTCCTGTCCGGTGATGCTGCCACCGTTGCCAACCTGCATGGTGCCGGAGTTGTTGGTCACGGGGCTGCTGAAGGTGTTGTTCCCGACCAGCACGACGGTACCGCTGGACGATTGCACCAGGTAGGTCGGGTTCGCCCCATCCTTCAGGCCAATGCCGTCCGGACTGGTCAGGGTGTAAGTGACCGATCCATTCAGGAAGGTGACTGTTCCCGCGGCGCTGGCGGTTCCCAGCGCGAGCCCGCCGGCGGCGATCGTGAGGTTGGTTGAGGCGACAGGAACCCTGGTCTGGCTGTTGTAATAGAAATCGCCAAAGGTGCACTCAGGCGCTATCGCAGCGGCCTGTTCGACAGCCAGAACGCTAGCCAGGCTGCCGGCGGTGCCCACCGGCGCGGTATAGATATTGGTGTTGAAATTGAGTGAAGTGGTGTCCAACGTAGCATTGCCGCCGCTGCCGGCAAGCCCATTCCACGCGCCAATGCCATTGTTGAGCACCGCGAAGGCTGTGTTGTTGTAGAGCTGGACGATGTCGCTGGCCGTCAAGGCGCGGTTATAGAGGCGCACTTCATCTATGGCGCCCTGGAACGCGAGAGTGACGCCTCCATTGGCAGCGGCACGGGCTCCAATGAGCACCGGCAGGTTCGTGCTATAGACGGTGGTGTAGGTATTGGCATTGGCGCCGCTATCCAGCACGCCATTGACATAGATAATTGCTTCGGCGTTGGCGCTGCCCTTGGGTTCCAGGACGGTAGCGGCCACATGGTACCAAGTGCCGGCATTCGGGGTTGTGTTGCCTGAAACCGTCTCGTTTCCGTTGTTGGCGGCGTTGCGGAAAACCGTCGTAAAGTGTCCACCGCTCATGTAGAGCGCGAAGGCCTCAGCGCCACTGACACCTTTGGCGATGATGCCCGCGTTGGCGGGTTCGGACCCCCCGGCCACACTGCATTTGACCCAAGCCGACAAGGTCCATTGCTTGTTTGCGGACATGGTATCAATTTTGGCGGAGTCGGGGATACTGACGTAAGTATCCGTGCCCTCGCCCGCTTGGTTGAACAGCAGCGCAAAAGGCCAGCCATCGTTCGGATCCCCTGGCGCGGCCCACATGTTGTTGTAAGTGCTGTCGCTGAAATTCACCAGTGTGCCGGTATTTCCATTGCCGGAGGAATCGGCCACGGTGGAAGAACCGGGCCCATCGCTCAGGCTCCAATAGCCTACCAGGCCGGTGGTGATGTCCGCTCGGGCGGACAGGACGAACATCGAAGCGAAGGCGAACGCAAGGCTAAACTTTTTCATAGGGCAACGACGGTTTTGTGGCTTGGGCAGTGGCAGTGGCGACGTGTGCCACCGCTTACTTTATTTCGGTTACGAATTATAGCTTCCGGCCCCGCCCTGTCAACACCCCTTTTTCTATTTTTTCCGGCAGGCCCTGGCAGTTGGCAAGGCTGTCTGGACTGCAGCGGCAACCGGAGTCGGAGGCTGCTTTGGCTGGTGGTATTCAGCGCTGGCCTAGCCTCTTACGCTGATTCGAGCCAGGGCAGCGTCGCGCTCGGCTACGCGCCGCACTCCCCTCAGGGATGGCGCTGTTGTAAGCGCTTTCTAATCAGCTTCTTACCTTCAATCAGCCTTGTAGCTGGCTCGGCCGGGCCTAATCTCCTCTTGACCCCGCCGGCCGATGCCGGCGCGCAGGCGTGGCGCGCATAGGGCGAGACGACGGTGTGTCTCCCATGGGGAGCGATCCACATGGGAGATACACCGGGGTCTGTCCGCATAGACGCCACTGAAACGGCGGGATGGCGCGGGGGTGAAAAACAGGGCAACCCCATGCGCGGCAGGGGGATAACGCGCTTTGGGCGTGGGCCGGGTTGCTACATCTTCAGCCGGAAGAAGGCCGCCGGGTTGGTACTCGGGAGGGTGACGACGTAGCGCACACCGGAAACCGCGGGCGAGTTGGTGACGTTTGCATACGACCCCGTTACCGCCAGGCTGGTCTGGAGCACATAGCCCACGGCGTTCGTGGGCCAGCTCAGGACGACGCTTTCGCTGTTGGTCAGAGCTATGGTCAGCGTCGGGGGGGGCAAGCCGAGCTGGTAAGTGAAGGTCGGTCCCAACCACAGCAGTTGCTGGTTTTCGGTCGGGTCCGGCGTCAGCGGCGAGAAGGTGCCGTCCGGGTTGAACTGCCAGGCCTGGAACTGCGTCAGTTGAGCGGCGAGCTGGAAAGTGTCGTCGTCCACCGCGCCCGAATTGTCATGGAGGGCACCCAACCAGGATGACTCAGACAGCGGGGCAGTGTTGGCGGTGATCGTGTAGGTGTGCCCGGCCGAGAGCCCGAGCGGCGCAACGGTCCCATACACGAGGTCGCCCTGTTGCGCCGAGGGATCGGTAATGCCGGTATAGGCCGCGAGCACGGTGTTGGTGCTGTCCCAGATTGTGACCACGGCATTGGGGTCGCCGCCCGCCGTGGCCAGGTCCAGGTAGCCGACGCTCGTCACGGTGATATTGGTAGTTGGGACGAAGGACCATCCCGGGCCGCCGTTGAGCCCGCCGGAGACGCCGCTCGCCGGGCCGTCGGGGAAGGTCAGGGCCTCAACCGCCAGCCCCCGCAGGCCGGATGCCGCGAGAGCGCCGGCAACCAGCGCAACCCAAAAGGCTTTGCGCCAAATCATTTGACCCATATTCGGCCCGAGGATGCCGGAAGGCAATCATCAACGGGTGGCGCTGCCAGTTACGCATGGCCAATTCATAAAGGGTGGTAGGGACGCGTTCCACCGCGTCCCTGCTATCTCGCGAAGATGGGGACGCGGTGGAACGCGTCCCTACCACCCTTCATGAATTGACCCTGCCAGTCACTGCATTTTGCCACGGCCCTCGATGGGCCAGACTTCGAGCGGCTTGCCTGCGCGATGTACGATGAACTCGGAATACAGGTTGCTGGTGGTGCAGCCATGCGAGGGGATGATCTCGACGCGGTCCCCCACCCGGAGCGGTGAACCCGGCGGCACGGAGAGCTTCGTATGCTCCTCCGACCCGAAGCTGGCCACGTCAGCCCCCGGCAAGTTCTTGATACGAGGCGGGCCCCACTCCGCCCCCACGCCTTTGCGGCCCACATCAATGACGGCGGTTGCCGGAGTCGGACGGCTGACGACCGTCGTGAGGATGCTCATGGCCTGCTGGAACTCCGGGCGGATGTCCTTGTACCACCAGTCCATCGCCGCGTAGGACCCCGCCTGCACTTCGTCAACTCCTTCGCAATCCCCGTTGATAGTGTAGGTTCCCGTTCCGCCGCCGGTAACGATGCTGACCGGCAGCCCGGAGCCTTCTACAAGCCGGCGCGTCTCGATCATCGCCTTCAGCGAGCGGCGCGTTTTCTCGACGCGTTCAGCCTCGTCCCGCAGGTCCACGCAATGGCCTTCGTAGCCGTGCAAACCGTCAAAGCGCAGCCCCGGCGAGGACGCCACGACGCGCGCCAGGTCGAGCGCGGGTTGCCCGGGAGCGACGCCGCACCGCCCCATGCCGACGTCCACCTCGATGAGCACGCCCAGCCTAGCGCCGGCGCTCACGGCGGCTTCCGAGAGCATCCGCACGTTCTCGGCGGAATCCACGAGCACCATAGGCTCGGCACAGCGAGCCAGCTCGAGCAGCCGCCGGATTTTCAACGGGCCGACGACCTGGTTGGCGATGAGGATGTTGCGGATGCCCGCAGCGGCCACGACCTCCGCCTCGCCGAGCTTGGCGCAGGTGATACCGACGGCGCCCGCCTGCATCTGCCGGCGGGCTACGGCGGTGCACTTATGGCTTTTAAAATGGGGCCGCAGTTTGCAGTGCCGGCCCGCGAAGAACCGGGCCATGGTCTGCAGGTTGGCCTCCAGCGCCTCGCCATCGAGCAGCAAGGCAGGCGTATCTACCTCGGCAAACGGCACCGGGCGCAAGGGTTGGCTGGCCAAAGGATTGAGGCGCGGCATTCCGCCGCGCGTTGGGCTAGCGCCGCGCCCGTTTGCCCCGGCTGCGGGAGAGCAGGTCGAAATGGAACCGGCGAACCTCTGCGAAGCGGCCGTCCTCACGCAAGAGTTCAGCCAGCTCGTAGCCGTTGGTTTTGGCAGTCCAGGCGAACTGCCGTCCGCTCACGACACGGAAAGGCGAGATGGGACCATTCTGCTTCAGGAGCAGCTCATGCACATCCTGGCAGGCCTGGCGGCCCAGGCCCGGCGCGAGCTTAAAGTGGCGGCGAAGGCCAAACGAGCCGCGAGCCAGGCAGTAGGCCTCGAGCGTCAGCGCCCGGCGCACCGAGCCCAGCGACCAGTCGCCCATCTCCGTGCCAAACGTTGAGCGCAGGCGCGTGAGAATCTCCTTGAGCGAGAGCGCGCGGTTGCTTTCCTCGAGAATGGCGGCGACGGCCTTGGTGGCCGCCAGCCAGCGCAAGCGGACGCGCGGCTGGTCCGGCCTGGGGAAATCCACCGCGAGCCCGCGGGCGAACTTCAAGCCCGCCAGGAAGTCGCCCACGCTCAGGTCATGAAGCCCGGGCTGGAGGACGGTGCGCTTGTAGGCCGCCTTAAGGGGCATGCGCCATTCGCCTTGCTGGAGAAGATGGCGCAGGGCCTTGACGGCGATTTCCTGCTGGCCGGGGCGCGGGTCGGTGCGGTGTTCCTGGCCGGCCGGCCAGGCTGGAATCGTCGGCTCCAGTTCACCCAGCAGGCGCACATAGACGGGCAACGGGTACTTCCCGGGAGCTTTGCCGGCCGGCAGCCACTCGGCCAGCAACTCCGGCGTGAGCGGATAGACCTTGTCCGTGCAAGCCGAAGCGACCGCGCGCAATTGCGCCGCCAGCCCCGGGCCGCCGGCCTTGCGCACATGCGGCAGAATCAGCTCCATGATCTGCCGCACCCGCTCGCGGGTCAGGTTGAACTTGTCTCCGACGCGGCGCAGGGTCCAGAAACGCCCATCTTTGGTGGCGCCGACGCGCAGCAGCAGGATGTCGCGCTCGCGCGCCGGCAGGTCAGCCAGGGCCTCGTCGAGCTTGCGCAGAAGCTGGCTCATGTTTTCCGGGGACAGGCAGTCGGCGGGCACGGTGTAATGGCCGGCGGAAATCCGTTTCAGGAGATACACCAGCTCGGCGATGGTGCGGGGTCCGCAGTTGCCGAAGTCGCGCAGCTCCTTGAGCGGCACGCCATCCAGGTCACCCAGGGATTTGATGCCGCGGCGGCGGAACAACCCCTCCAGGCGCGCTGAGGAAGGGAACTCGAAGGGATTAAAATGGCTGACATTCGCCGGAATAGACAGGCTGTCGGCGAGTTTAGGCTCCAGGACCTGCAGAGCCGGGTTCAAAGGCTCGATCGTTCTTGCAATGTTGGTCTTCACACGTGTCAATGACTCCGTTCAACTTAGCCAATGTCTTCGCTAAATCCAGCGGAATCTGGGTCCGCGGCTTGACCGCCCTATGCGTTGACGTAGCCTTTTTCCACGATGCGCCCATTGATCGGCATCTGTCTTTTGCTGTGCGTGGGCTGGCCCGCGGATGCACACGGCGAGGAGCGAGTTCTAAATCGGGACCATTTCGGCGTGACACAGCTTGCGCCGAGCGCTCCCGGGGGCCGCGAATGGTTCGCCCGCTGGGACCAACCGCGGAAGGTGCCTGCCTACACGGCGGACACCGCGGATGCGCTGATGTTCAACGAGGAAGGGGTGCTGGTGATCAGCAACGGCGTCGCGGCGGCCCCGGCCGGCCAAACCCGGCTGGTGGTGCTCACGCGCACGAACGGGGCCGGCGGATGGATCGGCCCGCTGTGGACAAATGTCGAGATGACCGCTTATGTGCGTCGTGGGGTGGCAACGCGAGCGCTGCATTACCAGGCCTTCTACCTGAGCGCGCGGAGCGGCGAGCGGCACAACGATGCCGCGCCCTGCGAAGGCACCAGCTACCACGCCACGGCGCGCTTCGACGGCCAGTGCGGGTTCAAGAAGGAGTTGTGGCACACAGGGGGCTATACCGGCTTGCGGCCCGACCCGGCGCCCAGGCCCTGGCCGACCGTGCCCGAGGGCAAATGGGTAGGCCTGAAATTCCTGTGCCGGAATTGCGACGGCGGACGGCACGTCAGGCTGCAGCTTTACCTCGATCCCGAGGAGCGCAACCAGTGGAAGCTCGCCGCCGAGTTCACCGACGCCGGCGGCTGGAAAGGCGAGAAGGCCGGCTGCAATCGGCCACAGGATGACATACTGGTTGAAGGGCGTCCGGCCATCTATTTCCGCACCGACTACGTGGCTGTAGAGTTGAAGGAGTTCTCGGTAAGGGAGGTTGCTCCGCTGCCTTGAGGCCCGCAGCCATTCCGTGGGAAGTCAAGTGCGCTTTCGCCTCTTTGCGTCTTTGCGTCTTTGCGTTAAACGTCTTCTGCCCTTCCCCCCTTTCGTAGGGGATGACAGCCGGGCGCCGGGCCCGCTAGTCTGAATCCAGATAATGCGCACTATACCAACACCCTTGCCGCCATTCGCCATCCCACACCTGGTCTTACTTGCTGCGGCCGCCGGGCTCGCCCTTTGCGGAGCCCGCCAGTGCCTCGGGGCCGACGCGGTCATTGATGACTGCGGATACGCGACCGATGCCGCCGCCCAGGCGGTCTGGCAGCCCATGCGGGGCTCGGCTGAGGTTTTGGCGGCCACCCTCGACGGGGCCAAGGCGCTGCGGCTGCCGTGCCGTTTCGCCGGCAAGCAGATCGAACGCGCCTCCTGGGACAGGCGGGTGAAGCTGGACCTTGCCCAAAGCCGCGGAGTCCAATTCCAGTTGCTGTGCCGGAATGCGTCGCCGGTTTCCTACTTCGCCATCTACTTCCAGAGCGGCGAGGGCTGGTATCAATCGTCCTTCTACCCCGACTTGCTGACGGGATGGAACACCATCGAGATTGACCGGGCCGACATGAAACCGGAAGGCAAGCCTGGGGGCTGGGACAAGATCAGGACCATCCGCATTTCGGCCTGGCGCGGCAAGGACGTGGACACCGAGTTTTACCTGCGCGGCCTGCGCCAGGTCGCCGCCTCGCCGCCTCCCGGGCCTCGCCAGTTGGCTGAGGCCGCGATAGCCCAGATCGGAAAGGTTGCCAGCTTCAACGATTACGAGGAGGCCACTAACCAGATCAGCCGGCTCGCTCCTCAAGATGCCCGGGTGAGCAAAGCCTTGGGCGCAGCGGACGCCGCTCGCGGGGCGGCAGCCGGGCTTCTCGCCGAGCAGAAGTTTCCCGAAGCCCGAGACCAGGCCGCCACCGCCAAAGCAGATCTGGTGAAGGCCTACTGTCTGGCCCAGCGGCCCCTTTCGGGCGAGTTCCGGGCCTTCTGGTGCCATAACGCGTTCGGCGTGCAGGGATTGACTTGGGATGAAGCGATTCGACGCTTAGCGGACAACGGGTTCACGGCAATCCTGCCGAATATGCTCTGGGGCGGGGCGGCGTTCTACGACAGCAAGGTGCTGCCGGTTGCGGCCCAGGCAGCCGAGCGTGGCGATCAAATCCGCGAGTGCGTGGCCGCCTGCCGGAAGTACGGCCTGCAAGTGCATGTTTGGAAGGTAAACTGGAACCTGGGGCGCGCCGCGCCGAAGGACTTTGTGGAGAGAATGCGGCGCGAAGGCCGTCTGCAAGCAAGCGCGGCAGGCAAAGAGGAGCCTTGGCTCTGCCCGTCGCACCCGGCCAACCAGCAACTGGAGATCGCCGCGATGGTCGAAGTGGCACGCAATTACGACGTGGATGGCATCCACTTTGATTACATCCGCTACCCGGATGCCGACCACTGCTTCTGCCCTGGATGCAAAGAGCGGTTCCAGGGCCAGTGCGGGGTAACGGTGCACCGCTGGCCTGAGGACGTCCTGGCCGAGGGCCCGCTGCGCCAGCAATGGCTGGACTGGCGCCGCAGCAACATCACCGCCGTGGTCAAGGCGGTGAGCGAGCAGGCCCGTGCCGCCAAGCCCCGCATCAAGCTCTCCGCGGCCGTATTCCGCTATTGGAACACGGACCGCGACGCCGTCGGCCAGGACTGGAAGGTGTGGTGTGACAAAGGCTACCTCGATTTCGTGTGCCCGATGGATTACACGTCGAGCAACAGCCGCTTCGACAGCATGGTAGCGGAGCAAGTGGCGTGGGCCGGCCGCACCCCCTGCTATCCGGGCCTGGGCGTGAGCGCCTCGTCCTCCCAGTTCGGACCGGACCGCGCCGTCGAGCAGATTAACATCACCCGTCGCTACCAAACGCACGGGTTCGTCATCTTTAACTACGGCTTGCGCGAGAGCACGACGCTGCTGCCGATGCTCGGCATGGGGATTACGCAGAAGCAGTAGGCGGCGTAGATGGCGTCCAGGCCTCGTCTAGGCCGGCGTTTCGCGAAGGGGGGCTCTTGGCTAAAGCACGGGTGTCGCTCGCGTTCTCCTTGCCCCGGATCGGCAGCTCGAGCGTGAACGTGGCGCCTGTGCCCGGCCCGGCGCTGTGCGCCGTCAAGGAGCCGCCCAGGTCCTTGGCGGCGAGCGCGCCGTTGTGCAGTCCAAAGCCGTGACCTTCCTTCCGCGTGGTGAATCCATGCTCGAAGATGCGCGTCAGGTTCTCCGGGGCAATTCCGATACCATTGTCGATCACCGCGATGCGCACCCGGTTGCTGCCGTTCACCCCCACCCGTAGCACCAGCCGTTTGTCCGCATGCCCGCGATCATCCAATGCGTACTTGGCGTTACGGACCAGGTTGACCAGGATCTGCAAGACCTTGTGCTTGTCCACCAGGATGGGCGGCACTTCCGAATACTCGCGGAGGACCTGAACGTGATGGCGTTCCATCGCCCCCGAGTTCAGGCGCAGGGCATCTTCCACCAACTCCGTCACCGGGAGCCACTCCAGGACCCCCAGGACCTTGGCATAGCTCTGCTGCATCGCGACGATCTCTTTAATGTGGTCAATATTCCCCGCCAGCGATTTGAGCTCCTGCAGGACCTGTCCCTGCTCGACCGAAAGGTGCTCGGCGAGACTGTGCAGGTAGTCGGGCAACTGGCGGCCCCTGGCATCATTGGTCAGGAATGAGCCCAGGTCGGCAGCATGCTCGCGCAGGAGGGCGACCGCTTTGACCAGGTTTCCCAGCTTGGATTGGCGGACCTTGTCGCAGACGACAGAGCTGGAAACGGTCACGCTGTTGAGGACATTGCCGACGTTGTGCAGGACACTGGTGGCCACTTCAGCCATGCCCGCCTGGCGGGAGGCGTCGAACAGTTCGCGGTGCATGCGTTCCAATTCCTCGGCGGCCTGCTTGCGCCGCGTGACGTCGCGGAAGATGCAGAGGACCAGCGGCGGCTGCCCGGGCCTCTCGAGCAGGGAGGAGGAGAGCTCGAACCAAACCTCCTTGCCGTTCCAAAGCGTGACCTGCGTCTCCAGCCGGGGCTCGAGCCTCTTGGTATCCACCCGCTGCTGGTAGGTACTGAGGACGAACTCGGCGTTGGCAGGGGTGTGGACCACGGTGAAGGGCTGGCCTTCCAGCTCGGCCTTGGGTTTCTCAACCATGCGGCAATAGGCCTCGTTCACTCGCAGGATGACGCCATCCCGGTCCGTCAGCCTCATGCCGTCCTCGGAGCTGTCCCACACCAGGTGGAACTGGGACTCCGATTGCCGGAGAGCTTCGTCGGCCCAGATGCGTTCGAGGGCCACGCCGCAGCAGTCGGCCAGCGTCTGCAGCGTCCCCAGGTCCCGCTCCCGGTAAGCTTGGGGAGTGTAGCTTTGGATCGAGACGACGCCTGTCACCGTCTCGCTCCGCAGGCGAATGGGCACGCGCATAACGGACGCCGAAGGGCGCGACGTGTCGCCGAAACTGCTCGCCTCGGGGTCGAACCCGATGCTGGACGCCGGTTTAAGCGTCAACTCGGCGCCTTTCTCAATGACACGGCGGTTGACCGTGCTCGGCCTGCTGTCAAATTCCGGCGCACGCACGTCCACGCGCTGTCCGTTAATGGTGTCCACGTACAGTACGGGCTGAACCTGGTCCTTCTCCGGCTGATACAAGTGGAAGGCATAGGCGTCCCAGCCGAACAGTTCGTCGGCCACCTCCGCGAGCATCCGCGCGGCCTGCTCGGCCGTGATGGCGCCGATGAGCCGCTGGCTCAAGTCGGATATAGCCAGGCTCAGCAACTCGGCCTGCTTTCGCTCGGTAATGTTGTGTCCGATGCCCACCAGCCCAATGATCTGCCCTTGCTCGTCCAGCAGCGGCACCTTCGAGGTCAGCAGCCACCGCTCTGATCCCTGGGGATCGGGGAAGCATTCCTCGCGATTGACCACCGGTTGGCCGGTTTGCAGCACGATCTGGTCGTCGGCGGTCGTCTTCTCCGCCGCCTCGCGGGAAAACAGATCAAAGTCCGTCTTGCCGAGCACTTCGGCTTCGCTTTGCCGGCCCGCATTAAGGACGTTGGCCCGGTTGGCGAGGGTCTTCCGGCCTGCGGCGTCTTTGATATACACGCTATCCGGCAGGATATCGACCAGGGTGCGGAGCATGGTTCGTTCGCGATACAGGGACTGCTCGACAGCCTTGCGCTCGGTAATGTCCTCGAGGATGCCCATCGACGCCACAGGGTGGCCGGCTTCATCCAGGCTCTGAATGGAGGCGTCGGCGACCCAGCGGCTCTGGCCGTCGGGTCTGACGATGCGCATGTCGCAGCGCCAGTGGAGCATCTGGCCCGCCAGCACGCGGCGCGCCGCTTCCTGCTTGTCCAAGCCGGCACCCTCCCCCGCCATCACAGATTCCTGGATGATGCGTACCCAGAGCTCAGGGGTAATCTCCTCAGGCTTGTAACCCGTGATCTCCTCAATCCCCTCGCCCATGAATGAGTACCGCTTCGTTCGGTAGTCATAGATATACGGCACGGCGCCTGCGCCGCCAATCGCCCTCTGGTAAAGCCCTTCCGTCTGGTGCACGCGCGCTTCAGCCTGAATCCGCTCAACGGCTCCTCCACAGTGATTCGCCAAAGCCAGCAGTGTGGCGAGGTCCTCCTCGGTATAGGCGTAAGTGGCGTATTTCTGGAGCGTCAGAACGCCCGTCACCCGCTTCTGGCACCGGACCGGAACGAACAGCAAGGAGCCGGACGCCCGGGCCTGGTCTCCGAACGGCAGGAACTCCTCGGCGGGCCCGGCCGTGCCGTTGCGCAAGATCATCTGCGGACCATCCGTGATGACCTGGCGGAACTTGGGGGTCGGCTTCGCAACCGTCTCGGCAGGGGGGACCTCCACCCGCCGGCCGCCGACGAGGTCCATCGCCAGCACGTACCTCGCGGTGTCCGACTCGGGGTAGTACAAGTCGAACGCGCAGGAGTCCCAGCCCATGAGTTCATCCGCCGCCTGTAGAATCACCTCCGCGACGGCGCGTGCCGTAGTTGCCTCGTTCAGACGCCCGCCCAGCGCGGCGAATGTCCGGGCGCACAGCTCGGGCCGCGAGGCCGGCAGGCGGGCGGGGGGGCGGCGAGTCTGAGTGCGCGCGGTCATCTCTCAGGATTGGGCCAGCATGCCGACGGTGGCCGCCTCGCTCGACTCGGGCGACCTGCCGGCAGCCTCCGGTGCGCCGTTACGCGCCGGAAAGCCCGGCTGCCCTTGAGTGTCGAGGCACACCCTGACCGCTTTGAGCAGTGACGCTGTGTCGTAGGGTTTGCGCAGGAAGTTGACGCCCACGATCAGGTGCCGATCTTCCCGGATCACCTCGGAGCTGTAGCCGCTCGTATAAAGGACCCGCAGCCGGGGGTCGCGGGCCTGGAGCACGCGCGCCAGCGCTCCGCCGCTCACGCCGTGCGGCATGACCATATCCGTTACGAGCAAGTCAATGTGCGCCGGGCAGTGCTCCCATACCTTAAGCGCGTCGGGTCCGTCGCCGGCCTCGAACACCCGGTAGCCGCCGCGCTCCAGCGCCAGCCGGGCCGCCTCGCGCACGATGCCTTCGTCCTCGACCATCAGCACCGCCTCCCGGCCTCCCGGCTCAGGGGCCGGCGTGAGCCTGGCCTCCGCCGGAGCCACGCCGCGGCTGTCATCACAAGCCGGCAGGAACACGTAGAACACCGAGCCCTTACCGACCTCGCTGGAGACCTCGATCCATCCCTGGTGTTGCTGAACGATGCCATGCACCGTGGAAAGCCCCAAGCCAGTGCCTTTGCCCACGTCTTTGGTCGTGTAGAAGGGATCGAATATCCGGCCAAGCACTTCCCGGCTCATCCCGCAGCCCGAATCCGCAACGCTTAGACAGACAAAGCGCCCGGGCCGGGCCTCGAGGTGGCGGCGGGCGGCAATCGCGTCCAGCGCCACCAGGCCAGTCTTGATTGAAATGCTGCCGCCCTCCGCCATGGCGTCGCGCGCATTGAGGGAGAGATTGATGAGGATCTGCCCGAGGTTCCCTTCATCGGCATAAACCGGCGGGAGGCCCGCGGCGCAGTCCATCTGGATTTGGAAGCGCTCGCCCATGAGCTGCTCCAGCATTTTGCCCAGGCCGGTAATGGCTTCCGAGAGATTGACCGGCTTGAGCTGCAGCGGCTGCTTGCGGCTGAAAGCGAGCAACCGGCGGGTGAGGGAGGCAGCGCGCTGGCTGGCCTGGGCGATGCGTTCGATGGAGTCAGCCGCCGAGGCGGTGTTCAGGGCTTTGCCGCTGAGCAGGCCCGTGTGGCCCTGAATGACGGTAAGCAGGTTGTTGAACTCATGGGCGATGCCCGCCGAGAGGCAGCCGACGGCCTCGAGCTTCTGGGACTGCCGCAACTGCGCTTCCAGCCGGAGGTGATCGGTCACGTCCTCCACGATCATCAGCAGGCACGGGCCGCTTTCGAGCACGACCGGCTCGGCCCAAAGCACCGTGTTCCGGAAGCTGCCGTCGCCGCGCCGGAGCACGCCAGAATGCTTGCGCAGCCGGCCCTGGGGCAGCACCGCGGCTTCGCCCTGCGCTTGCCCACTCTCCCACAGGCGCAGTTCGGCACCCGTGCGGTGCACCAGTTGCTCGGCGGAATAACCGGTAAGCTGCAGGAAGCTCGGATTCGCGTCCAGGAACCGGCCTTCCGGCTCGTTCTGTATGGCCATCGCTATAGGGCTGGCGATGAAGGCCTTCGAGAAGCGTTCCTCCGATACCTGCAGGGCCGCCTGGACTCGGGCGCGCTCCTCGACCTCTCTGCGCAACTCCTGCGTCCGCTCTCTCACCATGCGGTCCAGGTCTTCCATTCGCAGTTTGGCCTGGCGTGCCAGCTCCCATTTGCGGCTCAACGAGTGCGCAATTTGGAGCACCTCCGCCGTGTCGAACGGCTTCTTGAGAATCAGAAGGCTATCAGGCTGGGCCAGTCGGCGTGCAATGTCGTCCCACGAGTAATCGGAATGGGCGGTGCAGATCACTGCCTGGAGCTCGGGGTAGCATTGCCACAGACGTTCCAGCGTCTCGATGCCGTCCCAGCCGGGAGGCATACGGATATCCACGAATGCCAGGACGTACGGGTCCCCCTCTTGCAGGGCGCGCTGAACCATGCCCAGCGCCTCCTGGCCTTGGTACGCCGACTCTATCCGGAACCCCGCGCGCTGGATCGGCGCTGTCACCGGGCCGAATAGCTCCTTCTCCATCTCGTCCAGCCGCGTGGCCGCGCTGCTTTGGACCAGGATCTTCCGGAAGTCGTTGTGAATGGCCGCGTTATCGTCAATGACCAGCACGCGGGGCTGTTGTCTCTCGGCTCCAGCGCTCATGCCACGCACTCCCTGGTCTTCCGGCCACGCAGTGCCTGACCCGATAAGCCAGCCGCACCTGGCCGGCATGGCCTTTTCAACACAATATCTCTAAGCAGGTAATCTCTCACGGCTCGTAAGGCGGCCAATCCGCAATCAACAACCAGAACCTCAGAAAACCGACCAACTCGCCTGGCATGGACCTCCAGCCAGGAAGCTGCCGGGATGCTGAGAAAGCAAGTGCTGTGCCCGACGCTTAGGTAATACAGCCCGGGCATACCGCGCCGTAGTCTAACCGTTACCCCTCCGTTACCTCACCGTTGAACCTCTGCAAAGTTTGCAGAGGTTCAACGGTGAGGTGACGGAGAGGCCCTGGAGGAGTGCCGGGCAGAACCAGCCTGCACAGGACCGCTGAGCTCATCCGGCCCGGGTTTATTACCTGGGGCATACTGCCCCAGAACGAGACACTGTCCCGGGGCAGATTGGTGACTATTTGTTAGTCGAGGCGGCGGGCGGAGCCTTGGCTGGCACAACGGGCGCATTGGTCGCTTCCAACTGCGGCGGCAGGATCAAAAGGTTACTGCTGGCAGGCGGGACGGCAGCCTTAGGCGCGGGCGCGCGTGGCGCAGGGGTGGTCGGGGCCGCCGGGCCTGGCATGGGATTGGCGGACTGCTCGATGGCATTCCTGAAGGCGTTGGTCGCGCTGCGGTAGTGATGGCTCTGGAGGTAGGACAGCAGCACGGCCAGCACAAAGAAGATGCCGGCGGCGTATTTGGTGATCTTGGTCAGAACGTTGCCTGAGCCCGCGCCAAACAGCGCGTCGGTGGCAGCGCCGCCGAAGGCCAGGCCGGCCCCCGCTTCTTTCTTCGGGAGCTGAATCAGAACCAGGAGGATCAGCGCGAGGCTGTCCACCACCATTACAAACGTCAGAATGCCTATTACAAAGCCCATACGGTCTTACTAGATCGAGTTTTTAACTATATCCGCGAAGCTGCGTACTTCCAGGGAAGCCCCGCCCACTAGCGCGCCATCCACGTCCGGCTGGCTCATCAATTCGCGCGCGTTGGACGGTTTGACGCTTCCACCATATTGGATTCGCACGCGCCGGGCAACAGTTTCCTCGAACATTCTGGTCAGCACGCCGCGGATGAAAGCCTGGGCGTCCTGGGCCTGGGCGGTGGTGGCGGTCTTGCCCGTGCCGATGGCCCACACCGGCTCGTAAGCCACGACCGTTTCGGCCATCTGCTCCTTGCTCAATCCGGCAAGGCTGCCGCGCACCTGGGTTTCGAGGACCTTCTCGGTCTGCCCGCCTTCGCGCTCGGACAGGGTCTCGCCCACGCATACAATGGGCTTGAGGGAGGCCGCGTGCACGGCCAGAGCCTTTTTGGCGATCAGCTCGTTGGGCTCCTTTTGATACTGCCGCCGCTCCGAGTGGCCCAGGATGACGTAGCGCACTGAGAACTCCTTGAGCATTTCGGCGGCGATCTCGCCCGTGTAGGCGCCGACCTTGTTCTCGCTCATGTTCTGCGCGCCCAGCCGGATATTCGAGTCGAGGATGGCCTTGGAGACCTCGCACAATGCCGTGAAGGGAGGACATACGACGATGTCCACCTCTTTGACGTTGGCCAGTTCGAGCTTCAGCCCGCGCACGAGGTCCAGCGCCTCGGCCACGGTTTTGTTCATCTTCCAATTGCCGGCAATAATCAGCTTTCTTTCTTTATTCATAGGGATCACATCTTTGCGTCTTTGCCCCTTTGCGCCTTTGCGTTAAATCTGCGTTACTTCTTCTCGCTTAACGCGGCGACGCCCGGAAGCACTCTACCCTCCAAGAATTCCAGGCTGGCGCCGCCGCCGGTGCTCATGAAGGTGACTTTGTCGCCCAGCTTCGCTTTGTTCAAGGCCTTCACACTGTCCCCGCCGCCAATGATGCTCTTGGCGCCGCTTTTCTGTGTCGCCTCGGCGACCGCGCGCGCGACCGCATTGGTGCCCTCGGCGAAGCGCTTGTCCTCGAACAGGCCCATGGGGCCGTTCCAGAGGATGGTCCTCGCCGAGGCGACTTCCTGCGAAAAGAGCTTCACCGTGGCGGGGCCGACGTCCAAGCCCGCAGCATCCGCGGGGCAATTCAGGTCCGTGTTGACGCGCACGTTCTGATACTCGGTGATCGGCTTGCCTTTCTTGTCCAGCTTATCGGTCTTTACCGGGACGGCGACTACGTCGTCCACCGGCAGGAGGAACTTCACCCCGCGCTGCTTCGCCTTGGCCAGGGCGGCTTTCGCCACCTCGGTCTTGTCCGGTTCCACGAGCGACTTGCCGGTCTGGTGCCCCTGCGCCAGGCGGAACGTGTAGGCCATGGCACCGCCGATCAGGATGGTGTTGGCCTTGTCCAGCAGGCGGTCAATGACCTGGATCTTGTCCGAGACCTTGGCCCCTCCGAGGATGACCACGAATGGCCGCGCCGGGCTCTCCAGTTCCTCGCCCAGGAACTTCAATTCGCGCTCCATCAGCAACCCGGCGGCGCACTGGCCGCCGCGCTTGGCCACGATCCGCGCCACACCCTCAGTCGAAGCATGGGCACGATGGGCCGCGCCGAACGCGTCGTTCACATAGACGTCGGCCACCTTGGCCAGCTTCTCCGCGAACGCCGGATCGTTGGTCTCTTCCTCCTTGTAATAACGCACGTTCTCCAGCACGAGCACGTCGCCGGGCTTCATCACGCCGACGGTCTTCTCGACCTTCTCGCCGATGCAATCGTCCACGAACGCCACGGGGCAACCGAGCAGGTCGGCCAGTTTGGCCGCCACTGGGCGCAGGGACATAGACGGCTCGCGTTTGCCCTTGGGCCGGCCCAGGTGGGCGGCGAGGATGAGCTTGCCGCCTTGCTCGATGAGCAGCCGGAGAGTGGGCAGGGTCTCGACGATGCGGGTGGCATCAGTGATGACCATCTGGCCGTCTTTTTCCTCGAGCGGCACATTGTAATCCACGCGGACGAAGACGCGCTTGCCGCGCACGTTCAGGTCTCTGACTGTTAGTTTGGGCATAAAGCGAATGTTCCAGCAGAAGCGCAGAGCATAGTGGAGGCCGGAAGGGCGTCAATGAGTTTGTGCCAGGCCAAGGTTGGGCGCAGGGCCAATTCATGAGGAGTGGTAGGGACGCGTTCCACCGCGTCCGTGCTATCTCGGGAAGATGGGGACGCGTTGGAACGCGTCCCTACCACCCCTCATGAATTCGCCCTGGATTGGGCGTGGCTGTTGGCGGAGCGCGGAGGCTTCCCAAGCGCGCGAGGGCTGTGCTACGGTCTGTCGCGTGACTGCCATAAAAAAGGCGTTGCTGGACGACCTGACCCAGCGGCTGCTCTCGATCACCGGGCTTCTTCTGGCTGCCGGCCTCCAGCTCTTTGGGCCTGCGGCGGCGGCTCAGCCGGCGATCAAAACCGACCGGCCCAACGTGGTCATCATTTACATTGACGACATGGGCTACGCCGACATCGGGCCGTTCGGCGCAAAGGGCTACTCGACGCCCAACCTGGACCGCATGGCACAAGAGGGGGTGAAGTTCACCAGCTTCTACTCGGCGCAGGCGGTTTGCTCGGCCAGCCGGGCGGCGTTGATGACCGGCTGCTACCCGAACCGCATCGGAATCGGTGGCGCGCTCGGGCCGCATTCCAAGGTCGGCATTTCCAGCAACGAAATGACCATCGCCCAGGTCTGCAAGCAGCAGGGCTATGCCACTGCCATCTACGGCAAATGGCACCTGGGCGACGCGCGGCAGTTCCTGCCCTTGCAGCACGGCTTCGACGAGTACTTCGGCCTGCCCTACTCGAACGACATGACGCCGCACCGCTGGCCCGGGGAGACGCGGAAGTCCTTCAAGCTGCCGCTCATCAACCAGAACACCGTCCTCAACCCGGACGTGGACGACGCCGCGCAGGACCAGTTGACCACCTGGTACACGGAGCACGCGGTGAGCTTCATCCACCGGCACAAAGACGAGCCGTTTTTCCTCTATGTCCCGCACGCGATGGTGCACGTCCCGCTGCATGTGTCCGACAAGTTCCGCGGCAAGACCACCCGTGGGCTCTTCGGCGACGTTGTCGAAGAGGTGGACTGGTCGGTCGGCCAGATCCTGGCGGCGCTCAAGGAGGACGGCCTGGACGAGCGGACCTTCGTGATGTTCTGTTCGGACAACGGGCCGTGGCTGTGCTTTGGCGATCATGCGGGCTCGGCCTATCCGCTGCGCGAGGGCAAGGGGACCAGTTGGGACGGCGGGGTGCGCGAGCCGACGCTGATGCGCTGGCCGGGCCATATCCCGGCCGGGCGGGTCTGCGACGCGCCGCTGATGACCATTGACATGCTGCCGACCATCGCCCGGCTGATCGGCGCCCGGCTGCCGCCCAACAAGATTGACGGGCTCGATATCTCGGGGGTGATCACCGGCAAGACGAACCAATCGCCGCACGAGGCGCTCTACTTCTACTACCACGCGAACGATCTTGAAGCCTTGCGCAGCGGCAAGTGGAAGCTCGAATTGGCCCGGACCTACCGCTCGCTCAACGGCCGGCCCGGCGGCAAGGGTGGTCGGCCCGTGCCGTACGACAAGCTGAAGGTCGAGCAGCCGGAACTGTTCGACCTGGACGCGGACCCCGGCCAGCACCACGACGTCGCCGCCCAGCACCCGGAGGTGGTGAAGAAGTTGCTGGCGGCGGCCAACCGCATGCGCGCTGAACTGGGCGACAATCTGACCAAGCAGCAGGGCGCCGAACGCCGGGCGCCGGGGCGGGGGAGCGACCAGGACGTGTTCCCGTCCGATGCCGCTTTCCCCAAGGCCTTCGAGGCGAAGTACCAGCCCGGCCTGAAGGAGCCCGTCCTGAAGGAGTGATCCGTGCTGGCCCAGGCAGCGGGCAAACACCAGCCACCCGGCGCTCTGAATGTCGAGTCTAAATCCTGGCCATCCCTTGCCGGTGCTGACTCAAGACTTTAGACACGAGACTGAAGGCTCCATCAAGTGCGGCCGGCCCCGCCTCCGGCCTCCTGTTGGGCCTCGGCTGCGTCGCCGTCGTGGCTGGGACGGAGGCCGAAGAGCTGAAGTTTTTCGCGCAGGGTAAGCCGGGACACACCGAGCCAGCGGGCGGCCTTGGCCTGGTTGCCTTGGGCTTGTTGAATTGCGCGCGTGAACAGCTCACGCTCCGCCGTCTCGAGCACCCGAGCGTGTATGTCCCCCAACTCGCCCCGGCGGGCCGCCGCCAGGAGCTCATCCACGTGCTCGCCAAACGACCGGGCCGAGGAGTAATTGAGCGTGTTGGTCTTGCTGAGGGCCGTGCGGACGTGGTCCAGGTTGATGGTGTAAGTCTGCGCCAGGAGCAGGGCTTTGCGCATGACATTCTCCAGCTCCCGCACATTGCCGGGCCAG
>DATKNZ010000495.1:0-37958 GCA_035541055.1 Candidatus Acidiferrum sp.
CTCGGCAGGGCCAGCCCCCCTCGACAAGGCGCGGGCGTTCCCTTAATTTGCCCACATGGCGGCAACGGCAACACCCGAAGTCGTTCCAGGCGTGATTCAGGACACGGAGAACAAGCCCAAATCGGGCTTGGAGCCCGGCTACCTGGTCATCTGCTGGAACGACCCCGTCAATTATATGCACTACGTCACGCATGTCTTCCAAGTGGTCTTCGGCTGGCAGCGCAAGAAGGCCGAGTTCCACATGCTGCAGGTGCATGAGCAGGGCAAAAGCGTGCTCACGCGCGAGAGCATGGAGAAGGCGGAGCACTATGTGCACCAGCTCCAGAAGTACAGCCTGCACGCCACGATGGAGCGGGACGAGTGAAACTGACCCGGCGCCCGGGCGGCCGGCTGGTGGTGGAACTGGGACGGCGCGAGGGTAACCTGCTGCTGCTGGTGCTCAAACAATACCCATGCCTCCCCCCCGCTCATCAGCCGCTCAGCAAGTCCGGCCTGCTCCCTAATCAGCAGGATACTCAGCAGCTCCTGGACGAGGCTCTAGCTGAGCAGCGGGCCGAATGCAAGAAGCAGTTGCGAGCCCTGCTGGCTGACCCCCAGCGCTTTAAGAAAAAGACCGATGGTTATCGCCTGTCCCTCTCGCCTGGCGACGCCGAATGGCTGCTGCAAGTCCTCAACGACATTCGCGTGGGCAGTTGGGTCATTCTTGGCTCACCGGAAGGCAGGGTCGAGGGCTTGAACGTTGAGAACGCGAAGAATTACTGGGCGATGGAGATGGCAGGCGCCTTCCAGGCGGAGTTGGTGGCCGCGCTGGACGACGAGTGGGACGGCCCATGACCACCGTGATCCTGATGGACAAGCGCCTGCGATTCCCCAACCCGAAGCTGGCGAATGCCGAGGGTCTGGTGGCGGTTGGCGGCGACCTGTCAGTGCGGCGGCTGCTGCTCGCCTACCGCTCGGGCATCTTCCCCTGGACCGCCGAGCCGGTAAGCTGGTGGTCGCCGGACCCGCGCGCCGTCTTCGAATTGGACGGCTTTCATGTGTCGCGCAGCCTGGCAAAGGTCATCCGCAAGGGAGCCCTTGAGATCACCCTCGACCGCGCGTTCCGGCACGTCATGGAGGCCTGCGCTGCGCCCGCGCGAGGCCGCCGGACTACGTGGATCAGCCCCGAGTTCATCGCCGCCTACACGGAGCTGTACAAACAGGGCCACGCCCACAGCCTCGAGTGCTGGCGGGCCGGCGAATTGGTGGGGGGCGTCTATGGCGTCGCCATCGGCGGGCTGTTTGCGGGCGAGTCCATGTTCCACCGCGCCAGCAACGCCTCGAAGGTCGCCCTGTTCCACTTGATCCAGCATCTGAAGGAGCGGGGCTTTGTGCTGTTCGACATCCAGATGCTCACGCCGGCCACCAAGGCGCTGGGAGGGGTCACCATCCCGCGCGAGGAATACCTACGGCGCCTGGCTGAGGCCGTGCAGAAGCCGTGTTCGTTCTAGGAGGTTTCGTCCTCCTCCTCTTTCTCGTCCTCGTCCCTCGAAGAGAGAGGAAAAATCGAGGACGAGGAGGAGAAGGAGAACGAGGACGAAGCGCCGGCGGCATCCTCTACGATCCTCCTACCGCCCCCTCATCATAAAAGGCTTTGATTTCCCTGCCGCCGGCATTGCACCATGTTACGGAAACCGAGCCTTCGTATGAACAACCGCAGCCGCTGCCGAACCTCACTGACCAAAACGAAGATCCCGTCCTGCCTGATATGCCTTCTCCTGGCCGCCGCAGGCTTTGCCGCCACTGCGCAGCAACCCGCCGTAACAAGTCCGCTGGTCCTGAGCAACGCCTACGTCACTGTGAGCCTCTGTCCTGACCGGCCGGGCATCGAAGCGCTCTCGGTGGACAGCCTCGGTAAGGAGCACTTCCCGCCGATCACCATGCGCCCGCCGTCCGGCTCATGCCGGCCCGCCGAAGCGACGCGCCACGGCTCACGCGTCGAGTATCGCAGCCCCGGGCACGCTGCTGCCACGGCCCCGCTCTGGAAGATCGAGCTTGGGCGGAAGGAACTGCGCCTCGAATCGCACTGGTCGGCCGAGGACCCGCCCGACCCGCTGGTGCTGGACGTGGATAACAGCCATTGCCACGTGACGCTGCTCGGGCACATGAACCCGGACAGCTCGATGTGCCTGCCGGCCATCATGCACTTGCCCGACCAGGGCACCTTCCGCATCTCGGTATCGCCGAAGGTCATTCCCGCGCTCGGCTATGGCGCCGGGCCGGGCGACATGCTCGCCAACCAAGCCAAGTCCATTAAGATCACCTTCCCACCGGCGACGGCGGAGCACCCCAGGATCACTTACCGCTGGGAAGTGGTCGCCATACATCCCGATATCGGGAGGCGGCAGTTCGGTGCCGCTTACGACGGCTTCCGCCGCAATTGGCTGAACATCCTGCAATACAGCCCGTACTGGCGCACGCTCGCCAACCACACTGCCAGCGACACTTGCGCGTTCTGCTACTACGAGTATGGAGACATCGCCGAGCGCACGCCGCCGCTCGCCAAGGGCCTGACCGCCCTGGACCCTGTCCGCCAGACATTGGACCGCATCATCGGCGGCGCCAACGCCTACGGGATGCCCGGACACGGCGCCTTCCCGGAATACTCCACCGATACGCTGCCCTCTCTGCTGATCGCCGCCTCAGACTACGTCACGTCCGGCAAAGACCAGCCCTGGCTCCAAGCCAATTACGCGCACCTCGCGCGTTGGGCCGACATCATGCTCGCCACGGACCGCGACGGCAACGGGCTCATCAAATACACCCTGAGCGGCAACTCCGGCTCGTGGCCCGAAACCCTGAAGTATCGTCCCGCCAACTGGTGGGACACCATCGGCTTCGGCCACGAGGACGCTTACGCCAATGCCCTGGCTTACCGTGCCCTGAACGGCATGAGCGAACTCGCCCGCCAGGCCGGCCATCCCGAGGATCAGCAGCGCTACCATGCGGCCGCGGAAAAACTCCGGGCCGCCTACTTCCCGGCCTTTTACAACCCGGCCACGGGCGTGCTTGCGGGCTGGCGCAGCGCCGACGGCCAGCTCCACGATTACTACTTCCTCTGGGTCAACGGCATCGCCATCCACTACGGGCTCGTCCCGGCGGACAAGGCCAATGCCATTATGGACCGCCTGCTGGCGAAGATGCGCGAGGTCGGCTACGCGCGCTTCGACCTCGGCCTGCCCGGCAACCTCGTCTCCGTCGCCCGCAAGGATTACGTGGACCGCAACCCGCGCTTCGGCGGCGGCAAGCTCGAAGACGGTTCGGACGCCTTCCAGCGTTACGAGAACGGCGGCGCCACCGCCTGCTTCGCCTACTTCACCCTGGCCGCGCTCTACGACCTCGGGCGCATTGAGGACGGCGACCGCATTCTGTTTCCCATGCTGCAATCCTTTGCCAAGGGAGACTTCCAGGGCCGTTGCGGCGACGGCCTGAGCAAGGACTGGCGCGCCTGGGACGGCGCCTGCTGGGGCTACGAAGGCTTTCTCGTGGATAACTACTACGCCTTGCTGGCGGTGCTGGACCGCGAAGCCGCGCTGAAACGCGGACCGCACGTCGCGCGCAACGAGTTCAACTGAGCTGTGGGGGCGGCGCACGGGGCCGCACCTCGGCAACGCCGCGGCAGGCTTGCACCCGCCTGCCGGGTACCCTACCCTGCCCTCCACCGAGACCGAACAAGCCGAACAACATGAAAGCCGCGTACATCAACCAAACCGGACCACCCGAGGTCATCACCTACGGCGACCTGCCCACGCCCAAACCCACCCGCCGCCAGTGCCTCATCAAGGTGGGCGCCGTGGATGTCAATCCCATTGACGTTTACGTCCGCACCGGCGCCATCCCGGCCAAGGTGCCGTTTCCCTATATCATCGGACGGGACCTCGCCGGCGCGGTGGTCGAGGTCGGCGCAGGCGTGAAGAGCTTCAAAGTGGGCGACCGCGCTTGGGCCACAGGCCAGGGCTACGACGGACACCAGGGCACCTTCGCCGAGTTCTGCGCCGTGGATGAACGGGCCTTGCATCCCATCCCCCAGGGCGTTAGCGACGAGGATATAGTCGCCCTGTCACTCGTGGCCATTACCGCCCAACTTGGCCTCGTGCGCTACGCCAATTTGAAGGCCGGCGAAGTCCTCTTCGTCAACGGCGGCTCGGGCGGTGTCGGCTCCTGCGTGGTGCAAATGGCGAAGATTCTCGGCGCGCGAGTCATCACCACCGCCGGCAGCCCCGAGAAGGTCGAAATCTGCCGCCACCTCGGCGCCGACCTCGCCCTGAACTACAAGACGGAGAATGTAGAAGCCGCCATCAAGACGTTTGCGCCTCAGGGCGTGAACGTGTGGTGGGAGACGCTGCGCGAGCCCAATTTCGAGCGGACCATCCCCCTGCTGGCCATGCGCGGACGAATGGTCGTCATGGCCGGGCGTGACGCCAAACCCGTGTTCCCCGTAGGCCCGTTCTACGTGAAGGACTGCTCGCTGCACGGGTTTGCCATGTTCAACGCCAGCCTGCGCGAGCAGCGCCACGCCGCCAACGCCATCAACCGCTGGGTGACCGAAGGCAAGCTCAAGCCCCGCATAGATCGCGTGATGCCGTTATCGCAAGCTGCCGAGGCGCACCGGTTGCAGGAACAGAGCACCATCCAGAAGACGGGCGCCCTGGCCGGCAAGATCGTCCTGAAGCCCTAGCCCGGATACCTCAAGTTGGTAGGGACGCCTCGCCGAGGCGTCCGTGTTGTGTCGGCGGCGGACGCCTCGGCGAGGCGTCCCTACCCTGCGGCCTGAAAGATCCGACTTAGGCGCCGACCGCCAGCAGCACCTTGCCCATCGGCCCGTGGGCGAGCCGCTCGAAGGCCTGCGGCAACTGCTCGAAGGGGAACGCCCGGTCCACTTGCGGTCTGGCGTCGTGCCGGGCCAGCAACTCCAATACGTGGCGCCAATTCGCCTGGCTCTCCGCCACCGTATTGGCGCCTACCGCCACACCGCCCAACCGGATGCGCCGGAAAAACAGCGTGGCCGTGTTGAAACTCGGCACCGGGCCGGCCAGGCGGCCCACGAGACTGACCCTGCCCAGCTCGCCCAGCGTGTCAATCACCTCCGGCAGCAGCTTGCCCCCGATGTTGTCAACCGCCAGGTCCACGCGCTTGGAACCGAGCAGCCCCTTGAGCTGAGCGCGCCAGTCGGGCTGCTCGGGATTCAAAGTGACCGTCGCGCCGAGCCGGCGCAAACGCGCGCCCTTATCCGCGCTGCGCGACAGCCCAACGACCTTGCAGCCCAGGGCCGCGCCGAGCTGCACCGCCGCCACGCCCACGCCCCCCGACGCACCCGTCACCAGCACCACCGCCGATTCCGGCAGCGGCCCCCACATCGTCAGCGCCTGATAGGCCGTCAGATAGACCAGCGTGGCGCCCGCCGCTTCCTGCTCGCTCCAAGTGGCCGGCGCCTCGATCAAGCTCGCTTCCGGCACGCTCACGCGCTGCGCGAAAGTGCCCGCGCGGTTCACCCCGACGTCGCTGCGCAGGATTACGCGCCGGTCCCCCACTTTCAGTCCGTCCACGCCCGGCCCCACTTGCACGACCGTGCCGAGGCCGTCCCGGCCCAGGATGTGTGGCAGCGGCGGCCGGGCCGGATATTGCCCTTCGGCCAGGTAACGGTCCGCAGGATTCAGCGCCGCATAGCGTACCTCCAACACGGCTTCATGCTCCTGGGGCGCCGGCTCCGGCACCTCCGCCAGGCGCAAACCCCCAATCCCCGAAAATCCATCTATAAGCCAAGCCCTCATACCTCACACTTGTCTGCCCGCCACGGCAGCTTGTCAATGCTCCTGCCATTTCCACTTCGCCCCATTGACGATCCATAACGGCAGAGTTGACTGTGCCTGAAGAGAATGAAGACTTGGCAAATCGTAGGGCTCGTGATCCTTGCCGCTGTGGCAGCGGTCATCACCGTCATTAGCCGGGGCAGGTCCCGCCCTCCGGTGAACATCACGTTACAAATCGCCGTGAGCCCCGCGGATAAATCCGCCTTCGTCACTCGCGAGGCCAACTCCGCCCGTTTCAAATACCTGATGGGCAAACAATCCGGCGTGAAGCCCGTGTTCGCCCAGCGCCTCAGCGTCCACGCGCTGCCCGACCCGCATTTGATCGAAGCCCGCGTCGGCGTTATGACGCCCGATGAGGCTAGGCTCTATGTGGGAGCGTTCGTGCCCACTTTGCAACTCCTGTGCAGCACGCAGGCGCAGGTCGCCCTCGCGCAACGGAACGTGCGTTAGCGGGCTGTTAGAAGCCTGCGCGGCTTAACTCCGTCTCGAGGGCCATCTGGAACTCCTCGACGTCAGCCGCCGGCGGCCGGTAGCCGGGCGTCTGCGGGAACAGGCCCAGCCGCCCTGTTTGATCCAACTGCCACGCCGCCGTATTGCCGTCGCTGAAGGTGACCTTGCCGCTGATGAGCGCCCCGGGACGCGCGAGTTGGTCCACGGAGACCGACACTCTGCCCTGGGCGGGGGCGGATTCGGCGGCCTTCTGCGGCGCGGGGCCCTTCTTGCCTGCTCCGGGCACAGGCGCCGCCGCCGGAGCGGTGAGCGGCGATAGTATCGGCTTGGCGGGCTCGGGGTCCTTCGGCGTCAACTTCAAATCGTCCACCAGCAGCCGCACTTCCATGTAGGTCATCGGCAGCCCAAGCTCGGACCCCAGCCGGCTCTGGATTTCGGAGAGCTTCAGCCCCTGCCCGATCCACTCCGCAACCTTCTTCCGTTGTGCTTCATCGAGGTTCATACTGGTTCCCGCTATTATTCACCGGAATGTTGCGCGGATTCAACTCCTCATTCCGGGCCAACTCCAGCGCCCGCGCGTAATCCTCGGGCCGGTCTATATCCAGCTCCAGCCCGGGGTCGTCCGCCGCAAACCACGCGACGTCGGACGCCCTGGCTTGCAGGAACGCTTTGAGCGTGGGGCTTTCCGAACGCGCCAGCGCCCGGAGCGCCGCCCGCGGCAGCACAACCGGATGCCGCCCGTGCCCTGCGTGCGCCGGCTGGCAAATCATCTCCGGCCTGGCCGCGCTGAACGCCAGCAGCTCGCGCAGCGTGTCGGCCCTGACCAACGGCTGGTCTCCGAGCACGATGGCCCAGTGCGTAAGCCCCGGCAGCCAGCCGCGCCAACGCGCCGCGCAGCGCACGGACGAGAACATCCCCCGGTCCGGCGCCGGGTTTAGAATTCGCAACGCGGCCCGTGCCCCGAGCCGCCTCATCTCGGCCGCTATGCCGGTGTCACCTCGCGCACAGACCACCGCAACCTGCTTCGCCCCTAAACCGCGCCATTGCCCCACCACGTGCCCGAGCACTGTGGTCTTGCCCCACGGCAGGAGCAGCTTGGGCGCTCCCATTCGCGCCGCCTTCCCGGCAGCCAGGATGACCACTCCAACGCGCGTCCCGCTCCGCTTTGCAGATGCTGTCATTGCGGGCCGCCGTTCTGGCTCAGGCATTGGGCGCCAGGTCGAGCCTGACCGGCCTTCCCTCGTCGAGGGCGGATGCATGACAAGCCTGCAGGACCTGCTGCGTCTTCAAAGCCATCTCGGGCCAGAGAGGGTTAAGCTTCCCCGAGCGGATGTGCTCGGCGAAGTTGTGAAACATCCGGCTCTCCTGGGCCGTTGGATCATTGTGGCTGCGCTCCTTGACCACCCACCGGCGGGTGTTCGGATGCAGCCCCAGATCACGGTCGCGACCCGGGTTGTCCGTCTCAAAGGCAAGTTCCGACCCGGCAAAAGGCAGGACAAAATCCGGCACCCGCAGTGAACCGGCCGTGCCCCCCACGTTCACCCATTGCTCGGACTCGGTGAGGAACGAGCAATAGAAGCCGCCGCTGACGCCGCCCTCGAAGAAAAGCTCCCCCGACGCTTCTGTCGGCACTGGCGGGTGAGCGCTTGGCTGCGGCGCGTGTGAGAGAAGCTGCCCGGTGACTCGTTGCGGCAGTTTCCAGTTCATGGCCCACAGCGTAAACCGGATGCAGTACCAGCCCAGATCGCCGAGGCAGCCATACGGTTCCAAATCGTGCCGGGTCCGGATGTTCGAGACGAAGAAATCTTCCGACCCGCGGAAACTGAAGGCCGAGGTGATTCGCCGGATGGCGCCAACCGTTTGGCCGTCGTCCAGCACCTCACGGATGCGCTGCAGGCGCCCGCTGTGCATGAACATGACCCCATCCATGAACTGCACGCGCTGGCGCCGGCACGTTTCGAGGATCTCAACCAGCTCGGTTACACTCGTGGCGCAGGGCTTTTCGGAGACCACGTGTTTCGCGGCCTCGGCAGCTCGTTTGACCCATGGCCCGCGGATGCCCGTCGGCAGCGGCACGTAAACAGCATCAACATCCTCGGCCGCCAATAGCTCCTCATAACTCCCGACGGCGCGTGGGGCCGGCTGAAACGGCGCCTGGGCCTGGCATTCCTCGACGAACCGCCGGGCGCGCTGCAGATCCCGGCTGGCTACCGCGCTAACGCGGCCATTGCCGGAGTGCCAGATGGCCTTCCAATTCTTCCGGGCGATGTTCGCACACCCCAGGATGCCCCAACGCAATAACGGCTTGTCCATTTGCCTGGTCCCGACTCAAGCAGCTTCGGGGCGGCGGAGCAAGGAGGCTGTTCCAGCCCCTGCACCGGGGTGCTTATGCGGACATGAGTATTATGGGGACCTGCTGAAAGAAAGGCGCGTGATCGGCCAACGGAGCAGCGTTCATCATTTCGCGCAACGTGAAGGATTTCAAATTGTCCCCCCGTGCCGGCGCTCACGCCCCGCGATTACCTGGCCAGGTTCCATCCGGCTTGATGCTCCAAGGCTTGCCTAACCCGGGCGGAACCAGGCGCTGAACGGGCGTTAGCTTTTCTGTCGCCCCGGCCTTGGCGCGTGCCACCGCAAGAAAAGTATGGCTTTGGCGTCGCGGTCGTGGCACAAAGGGCGGCCACACGGGGCAGGTACCCGCGACGGTTAGGCCGCGCAGCCCTGCCAGCCAGTCATTCGTGCATGAAGAATAAACAGGTTTTGCGGTTCGGCTTGCCCAAAGGCAGCCTCCAAGAGGCGACCATCGAGAAGATGGCCAAGGCCGGCTTTCACGTCTCCGTCAGCAGCCGCTCCTATATCCCCTATGTGGATGATGCGGAGCTCGAAATGCGGCTGATTCGGGCGCAGGAGATCAGCCGCTACGTCGAGCACGGGTTCCTGGACTGCGGCATCACCGGCTACGATTGGATCCGGGAGAACGGCTCGAAGGTGCACGAGGTGGGGGAGTTTCAGTTCAACAAGGCGACGCGCCAGACCGCCCGGTGGGTGCTGGCCGTGCCCGAGGATTCGCCCATCAGGTCGGTGAAGGACTTGCAGGGCAAGCGCATTGCCACCGAGCTGGTGAGCCAGACGCGGAACTACCTGCGGCGGCACAAGGTGAAGGCGGAGGTGGAGTTTTCCTGGGGCGCCACCGAAATGAAGGCGCACGAGCTGGTGGACGCGATCGTGGACATCACTGAGACGGGCTCCTCGCTGCGCGCGAACAAGCTGCGGATCGTGGATACGTTGCTGAGCTCGACCCCCCGGCTGATCGCGAACCACACCGCCTGGAAGGACGCGTGGAAGCGGCGGAAGATCGAGACGCTGGCGCTGCTGCTTAAAGGCGCGCTGGAGGCCGAGGCCAAGGTGGGCTTGAAGATGAACATCGCGCGCCGGAACCTGGACAACCTGCTGAAGGCGCTGCCGGCCCTGCGCAATCCCACCATTTCGCACCTCAGCCAGGAGGGCTGGGTGGCCGTGGAAACGATCATTGACGAGCACGTGGTGCGGGAGCTGATCCCGGCCTTAAAGGCGGCCGGCGCCGAGGGGATTATCGAATACCCGCTGAACAAGGTGGTTTACTAAGGCGGGCGGCGGCCTGGGCCTCCGGGCACATCTCAACGCCAGCGCTTTCTTGAGCGGCAGAAACCCTAAATCCGAAGCACGAAATCCGAAACAAATCCCAATGCTCCAAGCACAAATGCTCAAAACTCACGCTGGCCGCAGGTTTCGGTCATTGCTGGTTCGAGCCTTTGAGTTTGTTTCGGATTTCGGTTTTCGGATTTCGGGTTTGGGTGGCCGACTCGCGGCAGCACCGTCGAGATCCACCCCGGTCGTCCTTGACCTCCTGGGGTTCTTCCCGCAGGGTATGGCAGGTTTAGCCGCTGGTTGGTCCTGGCGCGCGGCCATTCCGGCGCGCCGGGGCGAGAAAGACTTGCCGACCCACCGACCGGCACGCAGAGACCATTTATGGGTTCACTAAAGAAACGACGCAAAGCTAAGATCAATAAGCACAAGCGGCGCAAGAAGCTGCGCGCTCATCGTCATAAGAAGCGCACCTGGCAAAAGTAAGCCGGGGAGGATCGGTTCCGCGGATTGTGTGTGGCAGCGCCGCCGGTTTCGGCGGCGGGAAAGGAGTTTTTTCACCGTATGCGCCTGTATGTGAGGTGGGGGTTGCTGGCTGCCGCAAGCAGCCTGCTGATCGCGGGCTGCCGGTCGGTGCCTCCGGCCGAGGCCGGCGCGCCCCGGGAGAGCGCGGCGCAACTCAAGCGCGAGCTGGCCGAGGAGCGGAACCTGGCGAGGGCGTCCGACGCGCACGCCCACTATGCGCGCGGGGTCATTCACGAGATGAACGACGAACAGGACGCCGCCAACGAGGAGTATTACCGGGCCGCGTTGGAAGACCCCGGCAACGACTTCCTCACCCTGGAGGTCTCGCGTCGCTTTATGGAGAACAAGCAGCCCGAGCGGGCGCTGGAGGTAGTCACGCGCGCGGCGGCGCAGCCCAATGCCAGCGGCGAGGTCTATGCGCGCCTGGGGCTAATCTACGCCCAACTGGGCCGCACCAACCAGGCCGTCAGCGCCGACCGGCAGGCGATTCTCCGGGCGCCGGATTCCCTGACGGGCTACCAGAATCTCTACCTGGTTTACCTGCGCATGAAGCAGCCGCAGAGCGCGCTGGCGGTGCTTGATGATGCGGCCCGCCGGCCGACGCCGGATGCCGAGTTCCTGGTGGGCGTAGCGGAGATGTATTCCAGCTATGGCCTGGGGGCCCCGGCGCAGAAGGAGGCGACCAAGGCCAAAGCGCTGGCGCTGCTCCGGCGCGCCGAGCAGCTCAACCCCACCAGCCCGCCGCTGCGCTTAAAGCTGGCCGATGCCTTCAATCTCCTGGGCGATACCTCCCGCGCCGCGCGCCTGTACCTGGATTTGCTGAAGCACCTGCCGGATGCCCCGGCCCTGCGCGAGCGGGTGCGGGCCAACCTGGCGGAAATCTACCTGCAGGGCAGCAATCACAAGCTCGCCGCGGAGCAGCTCGAGGAGATCATCCGCGAGGACCCCACCAACCCGCAGGCCTACTATTTCCTGGGCCGGTTCGCGCTCGAAGCGAACAAGCCGGCGGAGGCAGCCGATAACTTCAGCAAAATGGTCCTGCTCAGCCCCGAGTTCGAGCCGGCGTACTACCTGCTGGCGATGGCGCAGCTCGACCTCAACAAGCCCGCCGAAGCCGTCGCGACGCTGGACAAGGCGCGGCAGAAGTTCCAGCCCAGCTTCGCCATGGAGTTCTGGACGGCGCTGGCCCTGAGCCGGCTGAAGAACTATACCGAGGCCATCAAGCATTACACCGCCGCCGAAGTCATCGGCAAGGCGACCGATCCCCAGCAACTGGACGAGCGGTTCTACTTTGAGCTGGGCGCCACCTGCGAACGGAAGGGCGACTATGCCGAAGCGGAGAAGTACTTCCAGAAGTGCCTGCAGCATTCTCCGGACTTCGCGGAAGCTCTGAACTACCTGGGCTACATGTGGGCCGAGCACGGCATGAAACTGGACAAGGCGCGCGAGCTGATCGAGAAGGCCGTGAAGGCCGAGCCCAAGAACGCGGCCTACCTGGACAGCCTCGCCTGGGTGCTCTTTAAGCTCAACCAGCCCAAGCAGGCGCTCACCTACGCGCTCAAGGCGGTGGACCTCTGCGACCCGCCCGACGCGACGCTGTTCGACCACGTCGGCGACATCTACGCTGCCTTGAACCAGTGGAGCAAGGCGCAGGAGGCCTGGCGCAAGTCCCTCGCGCTGGAACCGAACGCGGACATCCGCAAGAAGCTTGATGCAGCGGGCGGGAAATCCAGTATCCAGCCCGAGAGAGTCCATCCCGCCGGCCCTGCAGAGGGATCCGTGCAATCCGGCTTTTGCATCGGACCTGGGCCCGTTCATCGTCGAGAGCGAAGCCCGGCTATGGGTCCATGGCCACATCCACTGTTCGTGCGATTACACGCTGGGCAAGACGCGGGTGTTGGCCAACCCGCGGGGCTATCCGACCGAATCCCCAACCGGGTTCGATCCCATCCTCACACTGAAGGTGTAACGTTATGGAAATGGTTCCCGAAGACTTGGATTCCAAGCAGTCGGCATCAGCGGCGCAGTTTGATCGGCAAAGCGATCGCTACGGCAAGTCCCATATCCTGGCCGACACGCAGGATGTAGCGCTGGGCCTGCAAGGTGTTTCAGCGCCGGCCGGAGGGACTGCCCTCGACGTGGCTACCGGCGGGGGCCACACCGCCCTTTGGCTGGCGCGCCGAGGTTGGCGAGTGACGGCCGGGGATATCGCGCCTCGAATGTTGGAAAACGCGCGGAAGCTGTGCGTTGAGGCAGGTTTTGTGATCGAAACTCGCTTATTTCCTGCCGAGGGAATGCCCTTTACCGACGCCTCCTTCGACCTGGTCACGGTGCGCGTGGCTCCGCACCATTTTAGTTCGCCGGCAAAGTTTGTTCAGGAGACAGCGCGGGTTCTCAAGCTCGGCGGTCATTTCCTGCTGATTGACGGCAGCGTGCCGGATGACGACCCCGAAACCGAAGAATGGCTGCACGAGGTAGAGAAGGGGCGCGACCCGAGCCACGGCTGGTTCCTTTCTCGCAAGGCATGGGAGGACCTGGTGCGCGGGGCACGGCTGAACGTCCTGCGCTCAGAGCTGCACCCTCGCAAGCAACCCAATCTCGATTGGTATTTCGAGACAGCGGCAACCCCGCCAGACAACCGGAAAAGAGTGCTCGGGCTTGTGCATGAGGCTTCCGATCACGTGAAGCAAGCGCTCCGGCTCAGGATTGAAAAAGGGAAGATTGTCTGGTGGTGGCCAATGCTGACGCTGCTGGCTTCAAAGAGCTGATCGCACGGCGATAGCTCTCAGGCGCTGCGATAACTCTGCCGATGCCCTAGCTGGTCGGCTCTGGCCGGTGCCAAATACGCTGCGAGCCCTTGTAAACCTCGCGCCCCCGATGGAACGGAATGCGGTGGTTCTGCCCCTCGGCGTCCGTGAGCTGAAAGGTCTGCGGGCTCTCCGCCGGAAAACTTACCTCCCTGAGCGGGACCAGGATGATCCGGTCCTCGGCCCGGTCGTAATACTCCAGTTGGAAGTCGCCTCGGGCGAACGCTTGATCCCACCGGATGCGGTTGAGCAGTTCTTGAATCGGGATCATAATCAGAAATCACCGTTGCTGGCCCAGGAACCATTCGTCCGACTCGAGGTCATGCTTCAACAGGTACTCGTGGTCATTCGTGGCCCGCACTTTGAAATAATCAGCTCGTGGCCACTCCGGTTTGCTCTCCACTTGATACCAGCGGTCGAGCACTTCGCTCACCTCGACCACCTGTCCTTCCCAGCCGAACCGTCGCGGTGTCTCGTCCGCCTTGGCTCCGGCGTAGCACTCGACCCGAATGGACGTGAGTTTCATCAGCTACCAGGCGAAGCACTCCCCGAGTTGCCAAGATCCACAACACGCGCTCGGGGCACTTGGCTCGCTATCACCTGCCGGGTAAGATTGAACCACCTTTGGCAGCGGTCCAGAAGGGCATGATCCGAACTTGACACCAACTGCGCCGCCGCCGAAAGGACCCGGTCCGGATTTGTCACCAGCTCGACCTGTCAGGGCCAACCCGCTTCGCCCGCCCTCCAGGATGATTCCTTTCAGACGACCGCTGTTGCTCACCGAACCCAAGAATCCACTCTTTCAGGCTGGAATCCTCACGGGCGGAGGCTGTGGGGTCCTTCCTCTGGAGCTTGTTTCGGTCAAACCACAATCTGTCGACCGCCTCCTGGAGGGTTTTGGCATTGGCCGTGGATGCTTGTGTGCCTTCTTTGCGGCGGCCACCCGGGCAAAGCCATGCGGGTGGAGCTTGCCCTCGCGCTGTAGCTTTTTCAGCGCTTGCATTTCGGTGACCGCCTCTGGCACAGTGCACTCCGTATCGGTGTATCAATGGTTTCGGCTGGGTAGCTCAGTTGGTAGAGCAGAGGACTGAAAATCCTTGTGTCGGCGGTTCAATTCCGCCCCCAGCCACCACTCTTTGGCGCTTGATTGTCAATGAGTTACGAATTCTGGAGGCGCGAGTTTCAGTGGAAGTTTCAGTAGCCGCACTATCCGGCTACTACCCGGGATGACCTCGGCCACTGCTCGCTAACGGGGGCGCAACGGGTTGGTTCATGTTCACAACATGAATCGACAAATGAACAATCGTTACCGTGTGTTCCGCCGGGGTTGGGGCACCTATTATTGCGAAGACCTCGTTACCAAGAAACAGCAATCCCTCCATACGCGCGACAAAGATGAGGCATACCGTCTGGTCGCGGCCAAAAACGAAACCGAAAAACTGCCTGCATTCAGCCTGCATTTGGCCCGCGTGTATTGGAAGGCAGGCGATCCGGCTGCCGGCACCCGCACCTGGCAGACGGTCATGGATGAGTTGGTCAAGCTGAAACGGAATGCCAATCAACGACGCTGGCTCACCGCAATTGAAGACAAGGCCTTCGACAGCGTGCGCAACCTCCCCATTCTGGAAACACGCTCCGAACATTTCCTCAAGGTGCTGCACCAAGGTTCGGTCTCGACCAACAACTATCTGCGGCGGCTGCATAACTTCGCTTTGGACATGAGTTGGCTGCCCTGGCCGGTGCTGCCCAAACGGCAATGGCCGCCCATTCGCTATAAGGAAAAGCGCGCCGTCACCCAGGCGGAGCACGAGTTGATCGTCAGCCGGGAAACCAATGCGGAAATGAAGTCCTTTCTCTGGTGCTGTTGGCACTTGGGCGGGGCGCAGAGCGATGTGGCGCATCTCGAAGCCAAGCACATTGATTGGGCAAGCCGGGTGGTGAGTTTTTTCCGCTCCAAAACCGGGCGTGCGCAAATTATTCATTTTGGCGCTGGCCTGGCAGAAGTATTGCAGGGTTTGCCACAGGACGGTCTCCTGTTTCCACGGCTTGCCGGGATGGATGAAAAACATCGCGCGAGTTTGTTTCAGAGAGCTTGCCGGCGGGTCAAGATCAAGGGTGTCTCGCTGCATTCCTACCGCTACGCGTGGGCGGAGCGGGCCAAGATCGCAGGTTATCCCGAACGCTTTGCCCAGGAAGCATTGGGCCACAACAGCAAGGCCGTGCATCGGGCCTACGCAAAAAAAGCGCAAGTGATCCTGCCCGCACTGGAAGATTTCGAGAAGAAGATCATCCAGTTCAACGGAGCCAAAGCCGCCGAAGCGACGGTGGCGCAAGCTGAGCAGGCTGTGGAAGCGTAACGCATGAGGAGGCGCTATGATCTGGCTTTCTCAATGGGCTCTCCACATGCATAGCCACCAATCCGGCACAAGTGGCCAAGCTGTTTTCTGAGCTCAGGCAGGACCAGCCGGTGAAGCCTGTTCCGGTTGATTTTCCCCATCGAACTACAGACCAGTTCGACCGTGACCGACTTGCCTTTGAGCAGGTCTGCTTCCCACGGCCATGCAAGGCATGACGGCACCGGCCACGCTGTCAGTGTGAACCTTTTGATTGAGCCTCCTTCTTCACCGTCACATGAACCCGGTGACGCATGAAATCGTAGAAGAAATAGGCCAAATCGTCCTCCAATAGTTTCGCGGCGTTTTCAGGCACTATCGTCGTTGGAAACCATTTCCCGCCGTCAGGCAATTCGACTTCCAGGGTAAATCTCATGCTTGGTCCAGACGCCTCATGAAAGCGGGAACGCGCTTGCGCGGTTCGAGAGGTCAATTCTCCGCCGCTACCAGTTCGAGCGCACCGGCGCTTTCTCGGGATGCGCGCCGATCTGTCGAGGTGTTTTGGCCTTTCCGACCATTCTTGCAGCGCCAGTACTCCACCACCGCATCGCAAGCCTTGGCGAACCACTTTTCATCACGGCGCAATTCTTCCAGCGTGGCCGTCAGAAAATACTTCTGACCGTTGTGCGCCGGATGGCCCAGCGGCTTCAACAAGCCCTTATTCATCAACAGCGGAATCTCATGAGCGGAAAAGCCCAGGAACCACGCCGCCTGCTCCGCCGTCAACCGGCCCGGCGGAGCTTTCAGATTCAAGAACCGTTCCATGTCTTGCTGCATACCTCCTCCATTTTAGTCCCGTGGCGAACGGATTGGGTCATTTTCCGGCCTCTCGCCCTTGCCCACGAAAAGAATTGCGGCAATGGTCTCGCACTCTGCCCTGTTGCGGAGCGCGGAGATTGAGCGGTTGGATTGGGCAAAGGTGGACTTGGAGAGCGGGTACATCACGGTGGACGCCAGCACCGCCAAAACCAACTCGCGCCGGCTGGTACCGATTGTGCCGAATCTCGAGGCTTGGTTGGCGGGTTACAAGAAGCCGCATGGGAAGGTGACGGGTGCGGTTATTCCTCGCATTGGCGCTCAGCGGTTTCTCTTGGCGCGCTCGGCGGCTTGGCGGGCCCTCTGCATTTGCGCCTTGAACTCCGGGCTATTGACCTTCTCCTCGACTGCCTTCATTAGCTTAGCTCGCTCTTCCGCACCGGCGGGAGTGACTTTCAGAAACTCGGCCTCCACCTCTGCGAGCCGTGGATCGGCCAGGGCGGTTTCGAGATAAAAGTGGCTGCAGTTGGTGGAGCAGACCAAGAGACAGTAGGTAATGGCCGCTGTGGGGATTGGTCCCCGGTGGCAAGTCTCGACGAACGGAATGACGGCTCCGGTCGTATTGCCTTTGTTGGCTGGATAGGGTACTAGGTTCGCCGCCAGGGCGGCCCGGTCCAGGCCGAGGAGAACGGTTGTTTGGTAGTTTCCCGAACAGACGAATGGTCCCCATCGGTCCGCCGTTTGGATCACCTGGTCCAGCGTTGGGCTTTGGAGGTCCAGCAGCGACACGCCGCCCAGCTCCTGGCAGGCGTACTTGCGTGGCCCCCATCTGCTGACGCGGCCGTCGTTTGGCTTAATGGAGCGGTCGCGCAGGATTTGGCGGAACTCGCTCGGAGAGGTACAGTGCCAGAGCCCCTTTCGCAGCTCGGAGAGGAGTAGCGGGGTCGCGGTTATATTGGCGTAGTCTGACATGCGTCGGCCCGGGCTACGGGTGGCGCCCGACCCAGCCGACCACCGCTTTAGCTGAGGCGTCGTCCCAATCGAAGTAGATGCGGACGCAGCGATCCGGGGAGGTGGCTTCGGCCGGCTTCAAATGCATCTCGAACTTCCTTTGGCCTCGCCCATCGTGCCAAGTGCGCCTCTGCATTTCTGCGCGGTTGTTTTGGACGGTGTCGGACTCGTTGCTGGCTGCGGCCCCGTGGTTCCTCAGCCATTGAATCATAGTGTCCCCGAGCGGGCCTTCTCGGTGCGCGTCAACGAGTGAGGCGAGGATGCGTAGGTAGTCGAGGATCTTCTCGGGGGGGCCGGCGTTTGGGGCGAGCGTACGTATGCCGCGCTCCACGTCCTCCCCAAAGGTGAGTTGTTGCGCGTAGGTGCGACGCGCCTGAGCGACGGCGTCTTCTACGGAATCGGGAGGGGTGACTTCGTCGGGGGCAACCTCTTCGTCGGCGTCAGCCCATTCTCTGGCAAGTTGGAGTTGGTACAGGTCCTGGCGTAGTTGTTTAATATTTTCGCGCTCCTGCCGGAGCTGAAGTCGCAGGTTGTCGTTTTCCTGGGCGTATTCCTCGGCGAATTTCTTGTAGTCGTCGGCGTTGGTTGCGAGTGTAAGTTTCTCCTGTAGAGCTTCCTTCGCGGTTTCGTCCTCCAGGCGGTCGAGCAGCGCGGGCTGTTCCAGTGCGAAGGACGAGACCGAGAAGAGCCGTTTGCGGATGATGTCCCTAATGCGGCGGGAGGCGAATTCCGTGTCAGATGCGTGGTACATCAGGCGTTCGCTGGTCCAGAGTGGGTGGCGGCGCGGCGGCTGCTTCGTGTCTAGGCGCGGCCAGTAAATCCGGATGGCGCCATTGTAGCAGGACCATTCCTTGCCGAGCTCATGGGTCATCGCCCATGCAGCCTCATCGTCGAGGTCGGCTACGATGGCCAGGCCGCAGACGTCACTGGCGAGCAGGTCGATCAGCTTAGGGTGAAGCAGGAAGCCGTCGTATCTGGACGCGACCACGATCGGCAAAGCTCGTTCTGGACAGAGGAGGCGCTTTACCAGATCGGGGCCGTGGGCCTCGCCGGCGAATTTGAGGGCCGTGCAGGGGATGTTGGTTGTCCCGACCCGCCAGCCTGGGGAGATTTGAAGCAGATCCTTGACCACACGCGGGCACCTGGCGGTGAATGAGCTGGGGGCGATGGCCGCCGCCGTGGAGCCCGTGGACAGGGTGCAGGTGAAGGCGATGTCTGGGCCTGATCTGGCTAGGGCAAGGTTTGTGGAGAACCGCGATTGCCCGGTTTCTTCAAGTACCCATTTGGAAATTGTCCCCGATTTGCAAGAGGTCCGAACCGATTCATAATGGGCGGAGCGTCCGTCTGTAAGGGTGATCTTGCAGGCGCCTGCGCTGGTCGCTCCCTTTCCCTTGAGCCACGTCTCGATTGCCTTATTGGCTGCCGCGAGTAGCACATCGGCCTGCTCTGCGGTTTTGGTAGCCCCTTCAAACACGTATTGCGCAACAGTTCTCATCACGTTTCCATTTGGAAGACGTTAGACGCCATTTTTGTGGGGCGCGGGGCCGATGTCAAGGGGGCGGAAATTGTGAAGACACCAGACCAGGGCGAGGTGGCGCCGTGCGCGGTGGGCCTGCCCGGCCAGAGGGCTATTCCCCGCGATCCGCAGCAAATATCAGCGCCATCGTCCGCGCTTCGGCAATTTGTTGCTCCGTCATTAAAGCCTCGAGCCGGCCCTGTGTTTCGTTCGCCGCGTTGCGGTCCCAGGCGCCGCCGCGCTTTGCCAAGAGTATCCACTTCAGGCCTTCCACGACGTCTTGTTCCACCCCTCGGCCTTGGGCGAGGTAGATCCCCAGGTAAAGCTGTGCGGCGTGGTGGTCCTGTTCGGCAGCCTTGCGGTACCACTTCGCTGACTCCTCGTAGTTCTGCGGTAGGCCCATCTGCCCTCGCTCATAGAAGCCACCAAGGGCAAACTGGGCTTCCGCCTTGCCCGCCGCCGCCTCTCGTTTGCATCCTTCGATTCCAGGCCCGAGGCCCACCACACCTTTCAACACTCCAAACAAGCTCATAACTGGTTGTGGATGCTGAACCCCGACAGTTTGCTTGGCAAGGCCAATCGCCGACAGGCCAATCGGCGTATGGGGGCGTGGCTTGCGTGGCTTGCGCGGGTGGGTCTGCCCGGTCGGAGGGTTTAGAGGCGTGCCAACATTTGCGGCGGGGAGGCGGGACGGGGCCGCGAGAACCTGCGAGACGGGCGGGCGGGCAAGCGGGATTTCACTCTAAAAGCAACTGGACACCTCCAGTTGCTGGAATTGCAGAATCTCCGATGGCTTCTTCAGGGAGGTGTCGCGTGGCCGGAGCGGGGTTCGTAGTGCAACTGAGGTTGCGTGGTCCTTGGGAAGCGAGTATGAATGCGGACGGTTCAGGCACTTAATGTTTGCGCGGCAACCCTGCATGGATGTTCGGGGTGCCCGCCATGGAAACCTTGCAACCATGAGCAACGAGAATCAGGGCCCCCCTGTCTGGAAACTTTTAGGGGGAGACGGAAGCAGGGAGCGGCCCTATGTCATTGGGCCGACCTCGTATCTGTTCTCCACCGGGATGCAGGCAAAGATCGTCGAAGACGTTTACGGCCCCGGAGAATATTCCCCAGATTCGAGGCAGCGGCGTTACTATCAGAGTCCGAACGGGCCGCCGGGTAACAAGGATCTGTGTGAGCATATTTTGCTCAAGAGCGGCAAGTCGGTCTGGTTCGATCTGTCTGAGGTGACCAAGTACCAGACGGCGCACCCGAATGCCGTGGAAGAAAGCATGAGGATGCTGGGAGCTGATCAAGAGCAGGTTGAGCGGGCGAGGCGGGTCGAGAGCGGGGGAAGCAGCCGGACGCAACAGAAACGGGGCGGCTGTCTTGGGTTGATGGTGCTGATCCTGGTGATATTTGTTGCAGCTGTGTGCGCGGTCCTGCGGGCGGTTGCGGCGGTGGGGAATTAAGTGATTCGGGCGGCCGCGGCCCTCCGGGCGGGCGTTTGTGGGGTGGCGAGCGGGGTTGTTGGACAAGTTTAGCTTCGGGCTAGCGTCCCGTCGCGCTGCAAGAAACGGGCGTGGGTTAGAGACAGGCTGCCTGCAAATAGGGAACGATCGTTGGTGTCCGTGTCTTCGTTTGTCTGTTTGAAGCCCGACTTTACAAAACCAACTAGCGACGCGCCTGCCTTGCTTAGTGTGTAGGCGGGGCTGCCGCTGAGTCCGCCGAGCCAACTCTTGATGTCGCGGAATACTTGGACGTTCTCGCCCTCGTTGAAAATGTAGATTTGCCTTTCACCGACTCCGCTGGCTTTGAGAGGGAGGACTTGCGTGCTGAATGTGCAAAGCATTCCGTCCTTCCTTATTCGTTTTCCGGGAAATCCCATGAGGGCCACGTATTCTCCATCGGGCATTGTTGGAATTGGCCAGTGGCGTATGGGAAACCAATCTTTCTGGTGGACCACGACGGACCTGTTCACTCGGAGGTGCCCCGGTTCAAAGTCGAAGACTGCCAGGTCCAGATCCGGGTCAACGTCGATGATGTGGCGTTCGGGGAAGGCAAAAGCAATGTTTGCATTGCCCTCGCCGAGATTGACGGCGAGCACTGCCTCTGGGTTTCCAACCCGGTAGTCAAGGTAGGCTTGCCAGACGTGTTGGCAAGTGACGAGGATTCGGCGCTGGCCGGTGTCAATCAGGGAGTAGGTTCCGTTGGCGACCATCTGCCCGGGGTAGGTTTTCAAGCCCGGCGCGATGAAGATCGGTCCGCAGAATGACAGCATTTCCTTGCTAAGTGAGTCCACGAATGCCGCTAAACGGTGCCGCCGGGTGCTCATGGCCTCACCGCCGCGTCAGGTTCAGCCAGATATGATTTATGGCGTTCTCGCGGCGCTGAATGAAGGTGTCTGAAAGGTAATCGTAGGGATATTCCACCATGTTCCGGGCGATAAGCCGCCCCCAGTCGTCAGCCGAACGGTTGGGGCTCCAAGCGGACCCGACCGCCTTGAAGAATCCGCCGGTCTTGGTGAGTGTGTCCCCGAGGAAGGTGTTTGTCAGATGCTCCAACGCCCGCTCTCGGATATCAGGTCTGAGCTTGTGGATTCCGCCGGTTTTGGACTGCATCTTGGAGTAGAAGTTATGCATCTGCATGTGGGACGGCGAATTTCCCTCTTCGAAAAACCAGGTGATGAGTTGGTTGAGGATGTCCTCGGTGGGAATGCTTGGATACTTTGGATAAAAGGCCGAGGCTCGACGTCTGGCCTCGTTGCGTTGCTTTTCTATCAGGCAGCCTGAGACCTCTTGCTTCAGCACCCCCGCCTTTATCCCGAAGCCGTAGGTAAGTGCGAGGTTCAACCATTTGTAAGCCTCGATTTTGGTGTCTCCTACCTGCCAGTCGACTGTGCTCTTTACCACCTTCGCGACAATGCTGGCGTTGTATCCCTTGTGGTAGAGGCAGCCCAGAGCAAACTGTGCGCCGGCATGCAGTTGCTCCGCAGCCCTCGTCCACCACATGGCGGCTTCGTTTGTGTTTTTCGAGGTGCCTTCGCCTGAAAAGCAGGCGTGGCCGAGCAGGTATTGCGCAGGGGCAAAACCGATGTCCGCGGATTTGCGAAGTAGGTGGACCGCACTGACTGTATCCTTGGCGACGCCGTTGCCAAAGAACAGCTTCTGCCCTTCGGTGAAGAATTGTTCTCCGTTCGGCGGCTCCGGCTGGTTTGGGGGCCGGGGTGGCTTTTGTGCTGCTGCGCTGAGGAGGTGTTCCAAACGCTCAAAAGCGAGGTTAAGCTGCTTGAGCTTTTCTTGAGCTTTTCGCTCCAGAGCGGGATCGTGCGCGAAGCGGTCCGGGTGCCAAACCCTGACCAGCTCTCGGTAGGAGCGCTTTGCGTCCTCCCAGGTGGCTCCGGGGTCAAGCTCTAGGATGCGGCAGCAGTCTTGCAGGTCGTACGCCATTTTCTAAGAGCGGTGCTACGCCCATCACCGGCCGCCGCGCGCAACGTGGGCTGCGTAATTTGCGATTAGATAGTCGACCCAATTGCAGAACCGCCTGTAAGCGATCCAGGCAGAAATTCCGTATATAGCCATCACCATCACCACCAGGACGAGCAGCCGGGTCCATTCGCGGGCGGGCATGGAGACGAGACCGAACAAGCACAGGGCCAGGATTGCGACGATGAAAGCGTATCTGGCTGGCGCTGGCCATTTCTGTATGCCGCTGGGCTGCTGCTGGTGTTTGGGCTTGCCCAGTGACTTGCGGAACTCTCGAACGAAATTCTCGCGCCCGTGCATGGCGATCTGCCGGCCCAGATCGAGGGCCTCTTCCTGTGGCAACCTGGGAGGGCTCCAGGTTATGTAAGAGTATTGGACGATCATACGCTGCCTGAGGAAACACGCCATAAGCACTAGTCATGGCGGCTTTTCCAGTGGGGACAAGGATTGGACGCGGCGGCAGATGGGTCAAGCAAATCATTGGCCGGCCTTTGCTCACTTAACGCTCAATGCCTCCCACGCCTCTGTCCCGTGATTGAAACAGGCCCCTGTGCATCTCGTACAGCTTCCGAAGCGGAATTCCTCTCGGCTTCTGAATCGGCCTTTGTTTGGCAGATTCCTCGATTCCTGGCTCGGGCACCTGCTCGACACCCTGTCTTTCCGGGGCTTCCCGCCCGGATGTTTCGGGAAGGTGCTTCACCGCTAAATCCATTGCCGATGGCCGTGCCGACGATTTTAGGACTGCTTCAAGCAACTGCTGCTTGTCATCCGTGTAGATTGTCAGGGCTTCCTTGAACCGACTGGCCGACACGTAAAACTGCTCGCGGTCAGCGGCGCGAAACGATTCGGAACTTTCGGCCACAAAAACGCGGTCAACGCTTTTGCTTTGCGAGGTGTACGACGTGACGCAGTAACCGTGCGTCAAATTCCCGTAGTCTTTCGGCACCACCCAGCCGTTGCCGAGTTTGATGTCGCCATCCTGAGTGAACCCTTTGACCTGTTTCAAATCGCCGTTGTTGAGCCGCTGCTTTTCTCTGGTGAACCCGTTTTGGGTGATCCGAACCCTGTCGCCCGGAGCCAGGGCAATCTGGCGGGATTCATAGACCTGGAACCGCGCAGCCTTGTCCAAGGACAGAATCACCGTTTTATCATTCTGCCGCTTCGCCAAAACGCGCCCCTGCTCGTCCTTTCCTGTCACGGTGACCCGCTCGCCGCGCCGGAAACCGGCAGCGTTTTGGTGAAACTGGACGACCACCCCGGCTTGATAATTCCGCGCATCAATTCGTTGTGCTTCGGTCCATTGGAGATTCTTGAGTTGAACAAATTCCCGCTCATCAGCCCCAAGCTTCTTTGCCGCCTTCAACTGCGAGCGGATTTGGGCCGTGACGCGCTCGCCTTCCGCGTGGGTGGGTGAGATGACCAGGGCCGACTTGCCGTTGTTCATAGCCGCCACGTAATCCGACGCCAGTGCCTCATGCCGGATTTCCGCGGGAAGCTCTCGCAACATGCCGAGCTTGTCCAACCGCTCAAAAGCGTGTTCCAAATCACCCGCCCGCAAGTCGGCGACGATGGCCCTGTGTGAGTCCGCTTTCTGCCGCCAGATTTCTTTCAGTTCGGCGGCCTGCAATCCCGCGTGCTTTTCCAGCAGGCGCAGCGCGTCGCCACGTTCAACGGCCCGGTGCTGCGCGGTATCGCCGGAAAGCACCACGCGGCACTTTTGTTTTTCGGCGAGCGCGGCCACCCGTGCCAGCGAGCGAGCACCCAACAGCCCGGCCTCATCCACCCAAATCACCTGGCCTCGGACCTGTTCCTGAAGTTTTGGACTTTGCAGCAGCGCTTCCACGGTCTCCGCGTTAGTGAACCCGGCCTCTAATCGGAGCACGCCGCGCGAGGCTTCCGCCGACGGCGCGAAGGCAAAGACCTTCCGGCCCCCGGCCTCAATCGCCGCCACCGCCTCTTTCATCATGGTGGTTTTGCCCGTGCCCGCGCCGCCGCGAATGGCCGTCACGCCATCCCTGCTATGCAGAACATGCAGCACGGCATTGCGCTGCTCCTGAGAAAGCGTCTGGTTTCGAAACTGGTATGAGCCGACCCAAAGCGGCCCGAACTTCCCCCGACCACGCTGGACGAAATCAATCAGCCGCTTTTCTTCCGCCAGCACATCGTTGGTCGTGAACCAGCGATGGCCGTCCAGGTCCTCATTGATGAATTCATCCCGCACAAGCTGGCGTTTGACTTGTTCCAGGTCCACATCGCCGACGCCGTAGCGAAGCGCCTGCCGCAGTAATTCCTTGTCGGTGACGATGGACGCCCGCTCGTAGCAGTGGCTTACCGCATAGTCCATCGCCTTCATTTCGCTGATCCGTGGGGAATCGGCGACCGGACCGCGAACCGTGTTCTGTACGGCCATCCGTTCTTCCGCCGAAATTCGTTTGTCCCACAACTCCCGCAGTTCGGCTTTGGAAAAGTCCTTCCGTTTTCGCTCTCGTGTCAGAGCGGCCAGCCCGTCTTTGCCTTTGGCCGACGTGATTCCCAATTCCTTGGCCTTTTCTTCGATCTGCTCCGTGCGCCGGGAAAACTCCTCCAGCACCCGCTGCGGCACCCCGGCCAGTTCCCATCCCTTGGCGGTGCGCTCGATGCGATAGCCAACTTGCGCCAGTTGCCTGGCAAAGCGCGCATGGAACGCCGCTTCAAAATATGGCGCATCGGCCTTCAAATCCCGGAACTGTCCCGCCTTCCATTTCTTCTCCGCCTCATCCCAGGTCGAATTGAAGGCAAAACAGTGCGCGTGCAAATGCGGATCGGGCAACCCGTTGACCGGACGCGCGGTGAAGTGAACGAACTCCGCCCAAGCCATGTTGCCGGTTACGCGGTTCTCATTGGCTCCTTTCTTCCGCACCCGCGTTTTGATTTCCGACTCGATTTCCCGCATCGTCTGGATCACGGCCTCCTTGAATGCTTCCAGAATCCGCGCATCTTGGGTAAACTCGTAAACCACGGAAACCGATTTCGGGCAATGGAAGTTGAAGTCATAACCCACCACCCGGTTGCCCCTGGTTCGCTGCGTTAGCCGCTCGCCTGTCCCCGGCTTCTGGTTTTCGCATAACGCCTCGAAAGCCGCTTGCGTCACCGGCCCCGACAGTCCCAATTTCTCCGCTGCCTTGCCTTGCCATTCACCGCTGATTTCCTGCTTCTCGCTGTAGTAATCCTCGCGCTTGAGCGACTGGGTGTAGTATTCCTTCGCCCCCTTGGCGCTTCGACTGGGAATCACTCTGAGCACGTTCGAGCATAGCGCCCAGTCGCGCCATTCGGCTCGCGTTGAGGGCGCTACTCCCGCTAACTGGGTGCTAACGCTCCCACTACTCGTTCACCCAATCCATTTGCCGGCGTTATCCTTGGAGTAGTGGCAACACACAGCTATGAAGACAGTTTGCAGCCCCAATTTTTCTGTCAGACATCTTCCCTTAGCACAGCTAAGGGGGCGCTCCACGCGACGCGCATTTGCGCAACTTTTGCGCAAACGTTGCGCACACGTCTGACCGAACTATTGGGGCTGCAAAGAGAGGCGACTATGGATTTGCAGAAGACAGCCGAATGTGAGAGCGAGCGCCGAACGCGCAGCAAACTGGAGCCGCACCGCGAAGCTATCTTCGCCTTGCGCCGCAAGCACTGGAGTTACGACCAGATTGCCAAGTGGCTCGGCGAGCACGGCGTTTCCGTCACGTTGACTACCGTTTACCGTTTCTGCGAGCGGGCCATTGCCCGCCGGCCACGCAATGCCAATCCACCTCAGGCCGTGGAGGGCGAACCGCTCTCGGTTCCACCTCCAACGAAACAAACCAATAGATACCGATTCAAGATTGATATATGAAAACAACAAAACATCGCCTGATTCTGCCCATCCAGGCCAAAGGTAATGTGGGCAAAAGCATTGAGACTGCGGCGCGGGCCTGCTGGCTCAACCAGCGCGGCATTCAGTGGCAAGGGTTTGACTTGGACGGCGACAACAAAACGCTGTCGCGCCTCTTTCCCGGCCAAGCCAGGCTCATTCCCCTGAGCGGCCAAGCCGACGACCTGGACGAACTCATTTCCATTCTGCGCAAGGCGACCGCCTCGCCCGTCACGGTGGTGGACCCGCGAGCCCACCTGGACGGCCAGTTGATGAAGGCGCTTCGCTCCACCCACTTCTTTGAAATCGCTGCCGCCCAAAGCATTGGCATCACGGTGATGGTCTTTCCCCTGGATGACCTGGACGTGATGACCAACGTCGATGCGGTCTGCCAGTTCTGCGGCAACCAGGTGGAGTACGTCATCGTCCGCAACCCGGCTCGCGCCCCGAAAACCAGAATGTTCGACGGAAGCGAACTCGAAAAGGAGCTGTTGAGCCACGGCGCGGCCAGCCTCACGGTGCCGGTGTTGTCCGAGTTTGTGAAACTGCGGCTCGCCAAACTGGAAGCCGACCACCAACGCGGCATCCCGTTCAACGAAGCCATCGGCAACGACCAGCTTGGTTTGGACATTATGGCGCGGGGCGTGTTGCAGGACTGGCTGGGCACCTTGTTCAGCCAGTACGACGGGATCGCCGCCAAGCTCCTGCCCACCGCCGAGGCGGCCGGCATCAAACCCATGGCTGCGCCGCCTATCGGCGAACCGGCGACCGCCCGGCGCGGCGCAAAAGTCAACTTCGCAGGCTGAGAGGAGTCGCCATGCTTACGCCCGATATGTTCGAGGAGTTACTGGCCACTTATCCTGCCGAGAAGCGTGAACTGGCCCGGCAGGTTTACAGCCGCTTTGCCGAAGGCGACAGCACGCAGTTTTTCACCCAGCTTTTCATGCTGCTGGACATTTACGCCCATTACGCTGAGCGCGTGCCGCGGGCGGTCATGGCGGCCAACCAGACCGCCCAGGTCAGCCTGACCAAGCTGCGGGATGAACTCAACCTGCTCCTTCAAGCGATGGACAAGCGCAATCTCAACATCGCCAACCAGGCGGCGAAGACGGACGAGCTTTGCCTCCAGGCGCACGTCAAGTGCGACGAAACCGTTGCCCGCTTCGATGCCCTGTTGAAAAACATCGGCGCTCAGGTTGATACCCAGGCTATTGTTGCGGGCATTCAGGATGCGCTGGAAACCAGTATCAATCGCGAAGTCATTTCGCCCTTTGTCAGTCGTTCCGAGGAATTAGCCCAGCGGGTTATCCCCACCCTGGACCAGATTCGAGACGCCGCCGCTCAGGCCAAGGAACTCTGGCCCGGACGCATTTGGAAATCAGCAGTGATGACCGGTCTTTCGGTCGGCTTGGCGCTGTCCATTCTGGCAACAACCCTCATCTACACCAAATTCAAGACCCATTACGAGGACACCGTGGCCGCGAAGATTGCTGTCGCCGAACGGGTGATCGCCGAAAACCAGGAGGCCTTCCGGGAAATGGCTATCGCAGGCGCTTCGATGCAGGTCGTTCATGTCACACGCGACGACGCATCTCGCCCCGGTTTTGCTTTCATCATTCGGGATGCCATCGGAGCAGACATGCGCTCCGATGGAGACCACCAGAACGGTTGCGTCTTCTTCGCCAGCCCGCGCAAGTTGACGGAAATTCAGCGGATGCAGCAGCAAACTGAAAAGCTCCGGAATTCCCGATGAACTTCCCACTTCGCCAGGAGCCAGGGCTTGCACTTCTGGCAGGCAGGCCCCCCGGCACTTGGCTTGCCCCGCAATCTGCGTCAAACTCCAACCCCGAACCGCGCCCACACTCGGTTCCGCGCAACGCTCGGCAGGTTGTGCGCTGCGTCCGCACTTCGCGCCTTCACTCCGCTCCGGCGCGTTCAGGTTGACACCCCACAAATTGGGCGGATGAAGCGGAAAACCCTCAGTCAAAGTTTCAGTGAAACCTTCAGTAACCGGGTTAGAAATAGTTCACACGAGCAGTGAGAAAGTAGTGCGAAAGTACTTGCAGTTGCGAGGGAATTTGATAGCGTTCAAACAGAAAAACGGACGTGAATTCGGCCAATTCCGCCCCCAGCCACCAACCTCAAAGACCCATGCAAAAGAACGAGTGCCCATTCCCTCCGGGGCCTGACCGGAACCCCTCCAGTACCTCACCGTCGTACCTCTGCAAGGTTTGCAGAGGTACGACGGTGAGGTACTGGAGGGGTTCCGGTTAGGCCCCGGAAGGGTTAGGGTTACGAGCCCGCGACAGACCGTGCGGAACCTGCGTAGATACAGTGACTTGCAAATCTAAGGCGCGGAAAGGCGAGGGCGGATGCCAAGTCCCCTGGGCCTGGGAAGGCGGCAGGTGGGCAGGGGCTTCAGCCATCGGAGCTAGAGACCTGTGGATGAGGCACTTACGCCTTGTCCACAGCTTCACCGATACTCTTCCCACTCCGGCTCGTTCTCGAATATCCAGCGGTAGTAGTCTTTCTCGGTCAGATTGGCGGCGGCTTCCTCGTCCACGATGACCGTGGAACGGGCATGAAGCTGGAGGGCACTGGCGGAGATCATACTGGTGATGGGGCCCTCGACGGCGTGGGCGATAACGCGGGCTTTGGCGGCGCCAGTGGCCAGCAGCAGGCAGCGGCGGCATTCGAGAATGGTGCCGACGCCCATCGTGATGGCCCGGCGTGGCACGTTATCTTCGCCGCCGAAGAAGGGAGCGTTCTGCTTGAGCGTGACCGGGGTGAGCGCCTTGACGCGGGTGCGGGAGCGGAGGGCGGAGAGGGGTTCGTTGAAGCCGATGTGGCCGGCTTTGCCGATGCCGAGGAGTTGCAGGTCAATGCCGCCGAACCGGCGGATGGTGTCCTCGTAACGGCGGCATTCGGCGTCGAGGTCCGTGGCGAGGCCGTTGGGCAGGTAGGTGTTCCGGGCATCGACGTTGACGTGCCGGAACAGGCGGCGGTTCATGTAGTAGCGGTAGGAGTTGGGATCGGCGGGAAAGAGCCCGACATATTCATCCAGGTTGAAGGTGCGGCACAAGGAGAAGTCCAGTTTCTCGGTCTGGTGCAGGCGCACGAGGTGGCGGTAGACGCGCTCCATGGTTTTGCCAGTGGCCAGGCCCAGCACCAGGTGGGGGTTGGCGCGCAGCTCCCGGGCGATAATGCGCGCAGCCAGGCCGGCCGCGGCGTCCTCGGTCTGTCGTATGATGACTTCCATCGGTAGCGATTTTGCCATGACACAGGCCACCGGCGCACGCACAAAGCGGGGCTGGGCGGCAAGCCGGGAGCACCTCGCCGTCCCCACGCCGCACTGACGGCCCAACTCCGAAATCCGAGGCCCGAAATCCGAAACAAATAGAAAGGCTCAGACGGGCAATGACCGAAACCTGCAGCCAGCGTGGGTTTTGAGCATTGGGGGTTGGAGCATTGGAATTTGCTTCGGACTTCGGATTTCGGGTTTCGAGCTTCTGCAACTCAGGACGGTGGCACTGTGGCGATGCACCCTCGGTTCCCGGGGTGTGCACTCAGACGCACAGTTGTCGGGAGCGCGGGGCCGATTAAGGTTGCGTCAAACAGTGGCCAACAAAGACCATCGCAAATACGCGCGGGGACTGATCGAGGGCTTGGAGTCTCGCGTTCATTTGGGGCCGCCGATCCGGGCCACGGAACTGCAATCCGCGCAGGATTACCTCCTTCAAAACGATTTCTCCCCGGCCAGCGATTACTTCAGCCGCCTGGGTCAGATTCGGAGCCGGCTTGAGCCCCGGCTGAGGCAAGCTCCCCTGCCGCCGCCCAAGCGCAACTACGGCGGAGAGGCGGCGGGATGCTGGCTGCAACTCCAGTCCGCCTACGACCACGTGATCCTCTCGACCTGCTACGACGGGGCGATGGATGGCCGGCAAGGGAGGGTGAAGATCTCGCATCGGTTCAACCGGGCCGGGCGTGTGGACTTTGTCGAGTTGAAGTTCCTGCGCTCGCTGCAGCCCTGCCTGGATGGCGAGTATCGGAAGCTCCTTATGGTAAAAGACTACGCGCAAATCAGGAATGACTGGCACGCAGCGGAGGCCTTCATCCTGACGATCTTGCCGCGCGAGCTGATCTTCCTGTACCCCGATATCTTCCGCTGTCCGCGGGAGGAGGTGCTGGCCTGGCTGGTTAACATTGGACACCGGCTCACCAAGGACTTCGTGACCGAGCTGGCGTGCCGCCCAGCCGAGGCGTGGGACACCCGGCCGCGCACGAACGGAGAGCAGCGCTGCCTGGCCGCCGTCCGGAGTGACGAGGTGGCTATGCCGATTCTGGAGCAAGCACAGGCGCTGGAGTGCGCCGTCGAGATCACCGGCCCTAAGACGGCGGTGGTTCGTTACCTGAGCCAGTAGGCACAACCGCCCAACCCGAATACCTCAGACAGGTAGGGACGCCTCGCCGAGGCGTCCGTTTTGTGGCGGCGGCGGACGCCTCGGCGAGGCGTCCCCACCTCGCGGCGGTGAAGCTTCCCCAGTTCTTGACAGTTCCCCGCTGCGGCCCATAGGCTCGGCACCCATGAACAGTTGTGCCACCCTTGCCACTGCCCTTCTTATGAGCACTGCCGCCTTTCTGACCCAACGCGCCGCCGCTGCCAACTTCGGGGATGATGCCGGCTTCCTCAAGAGCCACACCGATCTCATCGTGCTGAGCGATGAGAAGGGACAGGGAAAGGTAGCCGTGTCGCCCGGCTGGCAGGGGCGCGTCATGACCAGCACGGCGGGCGGGGACGCCGGGCTGAGCTTCGGCTGGATCAACCGCGAGCTGATCGCCTCGGGCAAATTGCTCCCGCACATGAACGCCTTCGGGGGCGAGGACCGCTTTTGGATGGGGCCCGAGGGCGGGCAGTTCTCGGTCTTCTTCGCCAAAGGGGCCAAATTCGAATACGCCGATTGGTTCACGCCCGCCGTGTTCGATACGCTGCCGTTCAAGGTCGTGCGCCAATCGCGTGATCGGGCGCTCTTCGCCAACGAGTTCGGGCTGACCAACTACTCGGGGACGCAATTCCAAGTGGCGGTGAATCGCGAGGTGCGCATGCTGGGCAGCACTGCCGCTTGGCGCAAGCTGGGCGCTAGACCCTCTGCCGAGGTTAGCCTGGTCGCCTACGAGACGGACAACAAGATCACCAACGCGGGCAAGCAGGCCTGGAAGAAGGACGCCGGGCTGCTCTCGATCTGGATTCTCGGCATGTTCACGCCCTCCCCGTCCGCCACGATTGTGGTGCCCATCAAGGCCGGGCCCGAGTCCGAGTTGGGAGTGAAGGTGACGTCTGATTACTTCGGCCAGGTGCCACCGGACCGCCTAGTAGTGAAGGACGACATCATCTACTTCTGTGCCGACGGCAAATACCGGAGCAAGATCGGCATCAATCCCAGGCGGAGCAAGGGCGTGGTGGGCAGTTACGATGCCGATAACAAGGTGCTCACGGTCGTGCAGTTCGACGTGCCCGCCGGGGTGACGGACTACGTCAATTCGCTCTGGAAGCTGCAGGACAACCCCTACGGCGGCGACGCCTCGAACTGCTACAACGACGGCCCGCCCACCCCGGGGGCCAAGCCGATGGGGCCGTTCTTCGAACTGGAGTCCTCCTCGCCGGCGGCCGCGCTGGCGCCGGGCAAGAGCCTGTCGCACGTGCACCGCACCATCCATTTGACTGGGCCGGAATCCGCGCTGGACCCTGTGGCCCGCGCGACGCTGGGTGTTTCGATCGAGGACATCAAGAGCGGGCTCAAGAAGTAGCCACCGGACCGCCGGACGCCTCTTCGGGGCGTGCCTACGATTTGATGCCAGCACGACGCAACCACTAATGCCAATGAATACCACCGCCACCGCGGACCAATCCTCGCGCAAGCCCGCCCCGAAAGGCATGTTCACCCTGCCGGATGGCAGGAACGTGCTGTTCACCTTCTGCCTGGTCAGCTCGCTCTTCCTGCTCTGGGGCTTCTGCAACGGGATGATTGATGTGATGGACAAGCACTTCCAGGAGGAATTGCACCTGACTCTGTCGCAATCAGCCTGGGTGCAGTTCGCTCACTGGATGGGCTACTTCCTGATGTCGCTGCCGGCAGGCTGGCTGGCGACCCGGCTGGGCTACAAAGGGGGCATTATCGCCGGGTTGCTGCTGGTCGCGGTGGGCGGCTTTTGGTTCGTCCCGGCAACCGGCATCGCGGCATTCTGGGCGTTTCTCCTAGGCGTGTGCGTCGTGGCGTGCGGCCTGACCTTCCTGGAGACGGTGGCCAATCCCTACACCACCGTCCTCGGCACGCCGCGCTACTCGGCCACGCGCATCAACCTCGCCCAGTCCTGCAACGGCGTCGGCTGGGTCCTGGGCCCGATCGCTGGCATGCTGTTCTTCTACAACAAGGACGCCGCCGGCAAGAGCACTGGCGCAGCAACTCTCTGGGTCCCCTACGCGGGCGTGGCAGTGGTGGTCTTGATCCTCGCAGCCATTTTCTTCTTCGCCCCGGTTCCTGACGTCAAGGCTGAGGACGACTACCAGTTGGATAGCAACGGCGACGATGCCGATACGAAGGCCGCCCCGGTTGTCCGAGAAGTGAACCGGGCTTTATCTTACGCCCTGCTGCTGGGCAATGTGAGCGTGGTCATTGGCGTCTTCGGCATGATCCTGTGGCTGGCCCTGGGCTCGCTGGGCGTCGGCTCCCACCTGATTGGTTTCGCCTCCGCGCTGCCCCATTTCGGAGCCACGCCGATGACCGCGGACGCTGCGCTGCTCACGACCCTGGGAGCCGCCGGGTGCGTGGCGTTTGTGATCGCGGCCATTTGGCTGGTCGGGTTCACCGGGCGTCTGTCCCATCGCAGCGTCTGGGCGCATGAGCATTTCTCCGGCGCCACCCTGGCCCAATTTCTCTATGTCGCGGCACAGTCCGGCATCTTCAGCTTCCTGATCAACTACATGACTTCCGAACCGCCCGCGACGCCGGCCGCCTGGGTGTCGGCGGTGGACAAGATCGCCGCGGTGTTCCCCGCCTTCATGCACAACTTCTTCATGGGTTGGTTCGAGACGGACAAGGCTGGCATACTCCGCTTCAGTAACAAGCTCGCCTCCGGCCTGGCTTCCTTCGGCTTTCTTTGGTTCCTGGCCGGCCGCGTCGTGGGCGCGCTTTTGCTGAAGAGAATGTCCGCTCACAAGGGCGTGGGCTTATACGGGTTGATCAACGTCGTCGTCTGCCTGCTGATCTTCATGAAGCTGGGCTGGCTCTCGGTCGTGTGCGTGTTCCTGAGCTACTTCTTCATGTCGATCATGTTCCCCACCATCTTTGCCCTGGGCATTTTCGGGCTGGGCGTGCGCGCGAAAGGGGCGTCGGCCTTTATTGTCATGGGCATTGTGGGCGGCGCCATGCTGCCGAAGGTGATGGGAGCCATCGCCGACCACTACAACATGTCGCGCGGTTTCATCATGCCGCTGATCTGCTTCGGCCTGATCGCCCTTTACGGTTACTGCTGGCCTAAGCTCAGCCGTGCCGAGGCGCTCCACGGGGTGGGCGCATCTAGCGGGCATTGATTGCCGGACAGGCTTACTGTTCCATCACCACGGCCACGGAGCGCGCGGGCACGCGCAATTCTCCTTCAGTCGGCTGGGCCGCAGGCTGCTCCGGGGTCGCCACGATGAGTTTGCCGGGGTTGGGCAGCTCGACTTTGGCGGTAATGGCCTTGCCCAGCTCCTGGTTGACGATGATCACCGCGCGTTTCCCGCCGGCAGTCAGCATCACGGTATAGCGGCTGGAGCCATTCGCGGTGACCTTGGCGCCCAGGATGTCCTGGAACTCGCCATCCCACAGGTAGTCCCGGTATTGCCGGCGCAGCGCATCTATCTTTTGCCCGTAAGCAAGCGTGAGCGGGAAATCGGACAGGTGCCCCTTGTAATAGTACGGCTCATACTGAACGACATAGTGCAGCAGCAGGCAGAGGTTAAGCGTTTCACGGTCCTCGAACCCGCTGACGCCCGCCAGCAAGGGCAAGCGCGCGTCAATGTATTGGCAGATGGGCACCCCGGTGATGCCGGTCTCGGAAATGGGATAGTATTGCATCAGCCAGTCTTGCGGCCCTTCACCTGAGAAAAGGAAATCGGGGCTCACGCGGTCCGCTGCGGCACGCAACTGCGCGGCCAAGGGCAGGTCGCCGCCATAGATAAAGCCGGGCGGCGCGTAGCCGTGGCCCGGGGCGAAGCTATAGAGCGCCGAGGCGTGGTGACAGACTTCGTCGAAGAGCCAGCCGGCAGCGCCCAGGTCCACGATCTTCTGGAATTCACGTGTCGCAAGGTCACGATAGGCCGGGCAGAGGAAATCCATCACGGCACGGCGGCGGGTGTTGATCCCGGCCAGTTGCGTGGGCGTGACGTAATTGTAGCCGCCCTGCTGGTAAGGGATGCCGTAGGGGTCCGTGGCCTCGTACTTATAGAGCTCATTCGTATAGCGCCGCGTCGTGAGGTCGGCCCAGTTCAGCTTGCCGAACAGGATGATTTTGACGCCTTTGGCCTGCACCTGGGCGATGGCATCGCGCAACTCCTCGCGCGTGCCCAGCCGCGGATCGGTGTCCTGCGACGGGTCGTCCCGGTCCTGGCCACCGATGTTCCAGCCGACGACTTGCACGGCGCGCACCCCGTTGCGGGCGTATTCCTCGCCGTACTGCACGAGGTTGGTGTAGGGAATGGTGTAATCCTCCTCGGGCGTGTTGAGCCGGAGCATTGTCCAGGAGTGCACGTCCCTGGCCCAGTCCGGTAGATGCGGCGGCTTGAACCAGGTCGCCCGCCATGCCTTGTAGAGGTCAACACCAGTGTGCCAGTCACCCTTGTAAGGCCGCAGCACCACCGGGGCGAGAGTGGCCGTGGCGTGTGGTCGGGCGAAAACGAAATGGCAGGTCCGGAACTCCAGGTGCACGGGCACACCGCTGATCTCGTCAGCCCGCGGCACACGGCTATTCGCGCCGGAGAGCAGGCCCGGGTGCTGCTCGAAGGTGTATTCGAGCAAGTAGGGTTGCGTCGGGTCGTGCAGCTCCACATACAGACCTTCCTGCGGGGCCTGGATGAGGCAGAACAGGCTGCGATGCGAGCCGAATGCCTTGGTCGGAAAGTTCACGCCCCAATAGCCCCGTTCATTGCCGAAGCTCGGATAAAGCTCGCTCGATTGCAGGTTCCCATACCACATCGTCCGCGCCTGCATGGAGCTGTTCGTGGAAGGCGGGTTGAGGTCGCCGAGGTAAGGGTAATCCACCGTCTCGACGGTTAACGGCGAATCGTTCTGCAGCGTAGCGGCAAAGGTCAGGGCGCCGTTGCTCAAGGTAATCGTGGCGGTCACGGTGATCGGCAGCACGCCGCCATGTTCGCTGGCCAAGTCCTTCCAGCGGATACGGGCTTTAGTGGCTGAAACCTGGGTCGCCTCCACCGCCTTCTGCTTTTGCCCGAGGACAAAGTTATCTCTGCGGTCGGGCAACGGCGCCAGCAAGCGGAATGATGCACTCAGCTCGGGCCGGCGCTCGACGATCCAATGCGTGGCTGTGCTCTCCAGCCGCGTCAGCGCGCCGGAATCTGCGTCGAAGGCCGCCAGCCATTGGCCGTCCTCCAGCACGATCTCCTTCGCAACGCCCGACGAGCAAGCGGCGGCAACGGCCAGAACAAACAGCGGGATCATCTCCCGCGCAGAAATGAAGGAGTGCCTATTCATGCAGGGTTACCGGATTCTGTTTAGCGCGCAGCCTAAGCCGCCAGGTGACCTGCGCTCAATGGGAATCGTGAAGCCCATCGCAATCGTCAAGCTGGCTGAAAGCCACCTCTTTAGCGCGCCGACGCTACCGCTGGGATCAGGCTTTCCGCACCTGGCTGCCCACCCCCTGAACAGGGCGTACACGGCCCACTCGCGATCCCTTGCCGCCCGTCCGCGAGACCATCCGGGAGTGCGCAAGCCTTCCGCTTGCGCTTCAGGAGGAACGCGCGGGCATACCAGCCATAACGCCCAAGAATAATGTCCACACGCCAAAGGCCGCCTTGCTCGCGGGCCAGGGCGCATTCGATTCGGAGTTTAAGGAGATGACGGGAGTATTCGTCGCTTGGTGGAATGAGTTTCATAGGAGCGCGTTGTTAATTCTCTCTTGAGGCTGCCCGTCCCTGGTTTCGAGTCCCGCCTTTAGGCGGTTCCCACGTCAGACCGCCTGAGGGCGGGACTGTCAATTGGATTCTCAACCATGCCTTGTTTCCTTTCGGGGCAGCCAAGGGGCTCCCAGGCTTCGCGAGCCCGGGAGCCCGGATCTGCCTGCTCTTGGAGGCTTAGCTCCCTGCGGGGACTCGCGCCGAGAACACCAGCGGCGTGCCTTCATACCCGTTCACGTTGGCGTTCACGCTCACGAACACCCGGCTGCCCACAGCCGGCACGCCAAAGCGGGCGGTGTAGGCGCTGGTGATGTCCACGTAGCCGCCCTGCGGGCTGTCCAGCTTGCCCAGGAGCCGGTAGCTGACACCGACCCGGCGTCCGCTGTTGCCCGGCGCGCACCCACGAAGCATCGTGAGGTCCGGCGGGGCGCCGGTGGTGTGCAGCTTGATGGCGATCGCTCCGCCCGCATTGGTGATTTCCAATGCATCAATCGGCAGCGGACTGACCATCGTTTTTGCCGGGGGCACACTGACCGTTGGGGCGCCAACCGCCAGGAGGGCGCAGTTCACTTTGGTGAACAGTTGGAGCCCGGTGAGCGGCCCGCTCTGGCCGAGGGTGGATTTGCTCTGCATTTGGCTCGCCGTGGCAATCCACGCCGCCTGCTGGGCTTCGGTGAGTTGGTCGTAAGCGGCCGCCTGGGTGGCCAGGCCCTGCCGGATCGCCTGCTGAGCGGGGGACCGCGGGTTGCGTGGCGTCACCAGGGTTCTCCGGATCAAGCCATTGCGACCCGGCCAGGTGACAGTTAATCCCAGTTTACCGACCTGGGGAACGTCTTTTACTTTCATTCGTTTTTCTCTTTCTGTTGTTGTTTTGTTGTTGAACAGGCGCGCGTGGTCCCCCAGCGGGAAACCGCTGTGGACCGGCGAAACTGCGCGCGCCGGAGTGGCTGCCCGAGCAGGGCAGGTGTCTTGCCTGCAAGTGCGTGGGGGCGCGTCGTACGAGGTGCCGGGCGGCTGCCCAGGGCGCCCCTGCGGCAGGCAAGACACCTGGCCTGCTCTTGAGGGTGTGTTTGGAAGATGATAGCTCGGGTATGGGTCGGGGTTTGTAGTCCCGCCTTCAGGCGGTTTCCGCGCCGGACCGCCTGAAGGCAGGACTCCGAACCCGTTTCCAAGCACGCGCTGCGGGAAATCGTATGGCGAGCAGCGGGTTGCATGGTCAGGTGGCAGTGCGCTCGTCAACCCGGGCAAGCCCGGCTTCGAGCGCGTTGATCCGCGACGCCTGCCGCTCCAGCGCGGCCAGCAACTCCCGGTGGTTCTCCCCCAGCTTCTCCAGCAGGGCCAGGTGATCGGCGTGCATGTGCTCCCGGATGGCGAGCATTTCCGCATAGAAATCCGACCGGCTCATCGGCTCGGGCCTGGGAGGCCTGGGGCTGACGAGTTTCTTGGCCAGGAGGAGCGCCGCGCTCACCGCCCCGGCGATGGCGGCCCAGCCCTCGCCGGAAA
>DATKNZ010000496.1:0-18842 GCA_035541055.1 Candidatus Acidiferrum sp.
CATCTCGAAGAAGGTGTGGTGGTAGGTGTCGAGGCCGACGTCTTCGAGGTCGTTGTGTTTGCCGCCGGCGCGGATGCATTTCTGGGTGTCGGCGGCGCGGGTGTCGCTGCCGGGGATGGCGCCGGCCCATTTCGAGACGTCGGGGGCGCGCTGGCCCAGGAAAATGGGCACGAACTGGTTCATGCCGGCGTTGGTGAACAGCAGGTTGGGGGAATCGGGCATCAGGCTCGAGGAGGGCACGATGGTGTGCCCCTTCGATTTGAAGAAGTCGAGGAACGATTGCCGTATTTCCGCGCTGGTCATGGGAATAATTTAAGCGCAAGGAACGCAGGGAGCGCAAAGTATTTCAGGTCTCTGCCAGGCGGAGCGATGGCCCAGCCAGCAAAGCGTTCGCGATTTCCGGCTTGACGGCGTTCCTCGCTTCTGCATGATGGCTCGCAAGTGGTGGCAACATGCGTGCGTTAAGCGGCCAACTGGAGAACCGGTCGGCTTACCGGGCACGCAAGGCGCTCGTCTTCGCCGGCCCGATTGACGAGTTCTTCGGCTTCGACGCCGGGCGGCTGGGCTACCGCGGGCACCGGCGAGTCCACACCTTTCTTCCCGGGGAAGAGTGGTTTCAGCCGTGTGGCCAGGTGAATCACCCCAATGGCGCGGATCACGGTGCGCTACGGACGCTGGAATGGAAGCACCTGTTGCCGGCCGCCCGGAAGCAGGCCATTCGTGGAACGCTCATCACTCGCGAATACCCATTCACGCCGGAAGACCCGGATCGGTTCGAATACCCGGTGCCGACGGCTGGCAATGCGCGTCTTTACCGGCATTATCGCCGGCGGGCCCAGGCAATCCCCAAGCTTGTCATGTGCGGCCGCCTGGCGGCCTATCGGTACCTGGATATGGACCAGGCGATTGGTCTAGCCATGCGGGTTGCCAGAAAACTGCTGGGCTGAGCGCACCCGGGTGGGAGGGGATCATCTGCGCAGCCTGCCTTTTGTGCGATACTGGGCCATGAAACTGCGTGCACCCTCCGGCTCTCAGCGCTGGCACCTCCTGAGGCTCCTGCCGCTGGTCGCCGCCCTGAGCAGGACGGCGGCAGCCGCTGCAGGCACGAACGATACGCCGGCCCGGCTGCAGGCGTTGGAGGAGGGCATGGGGCACATGGAGGCGCGGTTGAGGCGGCAGTTGGACGAGTTGCTGTGGTTTCACCAACTCAGCGACGTGGCGGTGGTGGACGTGGTGCGGTTTACGGGGCCGCCGCCGCGCGCCACGAATAACCCGGCACCGCCGGCGGGCAGCAACGAGGTCGTGGTGTCGGCGATGACGTTCATGCCGCGCAAGGTGAGCCGGGGGCACAAGCTGCCGCTGGTGGTGCTGGCGCACAGCGAGATCCACGGCAATGTGGCGACGGACGAGGAGGCGCACGTGGTGCGGGAGTTGGTCGAGCAAGGCTACGCCGTAATCGCGCCGGATTACCGGGGCAGCAGCGGCTACGGCGGCGAATTCTGGCGGCAGATTGATTACGGCGGGCTGGAGGTCGAGGACGTGGAGGCGGCGCGGCGCTGGATGCTGGAGCGGCACCGGGAGCTGGACCGGGGCCGCGTGGGGATCATCGGCTGGAGCCACGGCGGCTTGATTGCGCTGATGACGGTGTTCGCCCATCCGGAGCATTACCAGGCGTGCTACGCGGGCGTTCCGGTGAGCGATTTGGAGGACCGCATTGCGCGGCGGGGGACAAACTACGAGCAGCTTTTTGCCGCGCCGTATCACCTGGGCAAGACGGTGGCCGAGGCGCCGGAGGAATACCGGCGGCGTTCGCCGGCCTGGAACGCCGAGAAGCTGCACACGCCCCTGCTGATCCATGCCAACACGAACGATGAGGACGTGAACGTGAAGGAGGTGGAGCGGCTGATCAGCGCATTGCAGGCGGCGGAGAAGGATTTCAGCTACCACATCTACACGAACGCGCCGGGCGGGCACCTGTTCAACCGGCTGGATACGGAGGTGGCGAGGGAGTCGCGGGGGGAGATATGGAGGTTTCTGGGGAGGTATTTGGGGAGATGATGAGCTGACTGATATGACTGATCAGACTGATCGGTCGGATCGGTCAGATCAACTAAGCTGCCTTGTGCCTTTGCAGCCGGGGTAGGCTGAGCAGCCCCAGAATTGGGAGCCGGTATGGGGGCCTTTGCGAGCTGTGCGCAGGGCCATAGGCTTGCCACAGAGCGGACAGCATGGCGCCTTCGGGGTTGAGTGCTGGGCCGATTCGGCTTTGGCGCGCTCGGCGATCCTGGCCGCTGCAAGGCGCTCTCGGTAGCCGCCCTCCTGGACGAAATCACGCTCCAGCCCACTGATCTGCTGGTCGAGCAGGTAGTCGGCCTGGTTTATCAGGCAGAGAAGCGTGTTGGCTAGCACACCGGGATCGTTGTGCTCCAACCAGGGGGCATAGAGCTTCCAATGGGCTACTGGGTCGGCGTGGTCCACTTCCGGGTGTTGACGGCTGACCGCCCTCACGGCCAGGGCCTCAGGATCATCCTTCTCCCACTTACGGTGCTTGTGCTGGCGCAGGTAGTCTTCGTAATCCAGAAGCAGTTCCTCCAGGCTGGCGCGCGCGACGTTTACCAGGTGCAACTCGCTGGAGGTGCTGGTGGCTGAGGAACGGCTACCCTCCGCTATGTTCTTCTGGCCGCTACGCGCGGCTTGCACCATCTGGTCATGGGTGCGCGAGCGCTTGTCTATGAAGCGGTCGCAAAACGAAACGGTGGCATCATAGATGAGGGTGGCTACCTGGAACGAGCGAAGGGTGCGGTAGCCACCACTGGGACGAAGGCGGCGAGATCTGGCTGATGGGTCGGATCGGTCGGACGGGTCGGCGTTCATGCCTTCAGGCCCTTCAGGTCGGGGGTGAGCTTCTCCTTCTTGTGCATCATTTCCTCCCACGTGACAACCCCCTGCTTGTACGCCGCCGTGCGGCCCAGGATCGTCGTCAGATTGCTGCGCACACTGGCGGGCACAGTCGGGTTCGAGCATTCGCCCTGGGTGACGCTGTTGTAGAAGGTAGCGATGTTGGTGATCACGCCATCCCCGTAAAGCGCGCCCACGTTGCCGTCGAGGTGGAAGTCCGTGGCTTTGACCATCACATTGCCGAAGTAATGCGTATCGGCGGTGCCTTTCAGTCCATAGAGCCGGCACATGATGTCGTCGTAGCCGTAGCCGGATTGGTGCGAGTTGAAGCTGAGCACGACGTCGTTGGGATACCAGAAGATGACGGCGAAGTGATCCCAGCAGTTGCCGAGGTAATCGCGGGCGCGGTCGCCGGTGCCGTAAGCGCGGATGGGCGCGGCATCCAGCATCCAGCAGGCAACGTCGAGCGCGTGGATGTTCTGCTCGGTGATGACGTCTCCCGAGAGCGCACGGTCAACGCCCCACGCGCGCAGGCGCACTTCGGGGTTTTTGGGGTCCTTGCGCAGGAGTTGGTCCATGTGTCCCCACGTGTCGCCGCATTGGTAATTGGCCTCGGCGGAGACGATCTTGCCCAACTCGCCGTCGTGCACGGCCTTGACCGCCTGCTGGTAGAGCTTGTTGGCCCGCGTCTGGAAATCCACCAGGAAGCAGAGCTTGTTGGCGGTGGCCTTCTCGCCGCTGCGCGCGATGGTCTCGCACCCGGGGACGTCCACCGCTATTGGCTTGGCCAAGTACACGTGCTTGCCCGCATCAATGGCGGCGGCCGCTTGCTCGGGATGGAAATAGGGCGGGCTCTCGATCACCACGGCGTCGAGCTTCTGCTCGAGCAGCCTGTGGTAGGCGGAAAGGCCGGTGTAGCGGTTGGCCGCAGGCACTTTGAGCGTCTCGCCGGCCTCGTCCGCGTGGTCCTGGAAGTAATCGGCGACGGCGACAAAGTTATACCCGCCATGCTTCTGGAAGAGATCGGCGACCCATTTGCCGCGGTTGCCGCAGCCGATCAGGCCGATGTTGATCCTGGAATTGGCCTCGGCGCCGCGCAGCAGCCCGGGTTTAAGGACGGTGAAGCCCAGCACCGAAGCGCTGGTCCCTGCAATGAAACGCCGGCGCGTGATGGAAGCAGAGTGGCTGTCAGAGTTGTTATGCTCGGGTGTGTTCATGTCGGTCCTGTAGGTCTGTAGGTTAGTGGCGATTGGCCGCTTGTTCTTCAATACGGTAAAGGTCTGTTTTGGTGCGAAGATAGAAAGCTTTGCCCGAGACGGCAGGCGAGGCCATAAAGCCATTGTCGAGCTGGTTAGTCGCCAACACTTCGCAGGAGCGCCCCGGCTTGATGACGGTGGTCGTGCCCTGCTGGCTGAAGAAGTACAGCCGGCCATCGGCATAGACCGGTGAGCCGGCATATTTGCCACCGATAGGCTGCGACCAGACGACCTGGCCGGTAGCGGAGTCGAGACAAGTGACATAGTTCTCTTCGGCGGCCATGTAGATCAGGCCGTCCACCAGCAGCGGGGAGGCGTATTTGGCTACGTGCGTTTTGCATTTCCAGAGCACGCCGGTGTCGGTGATGTCGCCTTCCCCGTCCGTCTTGACGGCCCACATCTCGCGCATGGAGTTGCCCGTGACGAAGAAGGCCACGCCGTTCTGGAACAGGGGGCGGGGGGCGACCGAGTAGTCGTTATACTGCACTCTCCAAAGCTCCCGGCCGGTATCGGGGTCATAGCCGTAGGCGGCTTTCGCGCCACTGCTGAGCATGAGCGGCTTGCCGCCGGCAGTCACGATTACCGGAGTGCTGTGGGCCTTGCGCAAGTCGCCATCGCGGGCCATCTGGCCGGGGACATTCTCGTCGTTCCAGGCGACGGAGCGGTTGGTCTTCCAGACGGTCTTGCCGGTCTTCTTGTCGAGGGCCGCATGATATTGGAGGTTCACGCCATCCATAGTCAGAATGATCAGGTCCTTGTACATGATGAGCGACGAGGACGGGCCACGATAATGACGGCAGGGCAGATCATCCCGCTTCCATAGGACCTTGCCGTTGCTGGTGTCCAGGCACGCCGTGCCGAAGCTGCCGAAGTGGACATAGACCCGCCCGGGCTCGATAACGGGCGAGGGAGTGGCGTAGCAGTTCATCGAGGCGCCGTTGCCGAGCGGTTCCGGGTTATCGCTGTGGAAGACCTTCTCATTAAAGAGAATCTTACCGGTCTGGGCGTCCAGGCCGATGGCATAGAAATCGTGGCCTTCGATGGTGGCGGTGGTCAGCCAGACCTGTCCTCCCAGCACCACGGGCGTGGACCAGCCGCGATAGGGGATGGCGGTCTTCCAAACAACGTTATTGGTCTCGCTCCAGTGCAACGGCAGGCCCAGGGGCTTGGAGTCCCCGGAAGCCGAGGCGTGGCCGTTGCTCCAGGGCCCCCGGAACTCGGGCCAATCCGCCCGCGCGAGAGCCGGGGCCAGCGCCAGCATCGCCAGGACGCAGAGGCAAAGGTGGTTTTCCCGGATCGGGGGGCGGAATTCTACTGCACGAAAGGAGTTTTGTCGCTGCACAAGGCTCATCGGTGCAGGTTGGTATGATCCTGCCGGCAAGTCAATGCCCCCGCCCCGCGCCGCCCCTCCGACCCACGTCCGCACCCCTTTGGGGTGCACGCACGAGCCGTTGCCTGAGCCGTTGTTGGCTTGACCACCGGAGGGCGGGCGATAGGCTATGGACATAGAACCGTCTGGTCACCAAAGCTTGGATCAGCACCATGAATCCAAAACCTGGTATGGGCAGCCCCGGCTGCAGGCGGCGGCTTTGGCTGCAGCCGCGAACGCCATCGTTGTAACTGATCGGCAGGGCACGATCGAGTGGGTCAATCCCGCGTTCGAGAGGCTCACCGGCTATTCGGCCGCTGAGGCGCTGGGCCGAAACCCTCGCGTGCTGAAGTCCGGCAAGCACGATCCGCCGTTCTACAAGGAGCTGTGGGATACCATCCTGGCGGGCCAGGTCTGGCATGGCGAGGTGGTCAACAAGCGCAAGGACGGCCGCCTTTACACGGAGGAAATGACCATCACGCCGGTGCCGAACGCCGATGGCGCCATCAGCCACTTCATCGCTATCAAGCAGGACGTCACGGCGCGAAAGGAAGCTGAAGCCAAGGCGCTGGCGTTAAGCCAACGCCGGGCCGAGGACCTGGCAGCAATGGAGCGCACCGCCCAAGCCCTGCGCACCACTGAAAAGCGCTATCGCGAACTCTTCGAGTCCATGCAGGAGGCGTTCTTCGTCGCCGAGACGATCACCGACGCATCCGGCAATCCGGTGGACTGGCGTTACCTCGAGGGCAACCCACAGTTCATCCGCTACATGGGCCTGCCACGCGAGCAGCTTATCGGGCACACCTACACCCAGGTGGTGCCGCAGCCTGACCCGGCGTGGATCGAGCGCATCGGCAACGTGGCCTTGACGGGTCGGCCGGTCAGCCTGGAGATGTTCGCACCGACGCGCGGACGTTGGCTGCAAGTCAAGGCCTACTGCCCGCGGCCGGGGCAGGCGGCGGTACTGTTCAGCGACATCAGCGACCGCAAGCAGTCGGAGGCCGCCTTGCGCGAGCGCGAAGAACAGTTCCACACCCTGGCTGACTCGATTCCCAACCTCGCCTGGTGGGCCAATGCCGACGGCTATATCACCTGGTACAACCGGCGCTGGTACGAATACACCGGCACCCGCCGCGAGCAGATGCGAGGTTGGGGCTGGCAGAGCGTGCACGACCCGCAGCTTTTGCCGGCGGTGCTCGAGCGCTGGAGAGCGTGCATCGCCACGGGCGAGCCTTTCGAGATGGAGGTCCCCTTGCGCGGGGCCGACGGGCGTTTCCGCTGGTTCCTGACTCGGGTGACGCCGCTGCGGGACTCGGGAGGCAGGGTCATGCGCTGGTTCGGCACCAATACGGACGTGAGCGAGGCGCGCGAGGCTCGGGAGGTGCTGACCCGCAGCAAGGAGGATCTCGAGGCGTTGGTCGAGGAACGGACCGCCCGGCTGCGCGAGACCCTCGGCGACCTGGAGGTCTTTTCTTACAGCATCGTCCACGACCTGCGCGGCCCGTTGCGGGCCATGCGGAGCTTTTCCGAACTGGCGCAGGAGGCCTGCGCCGATCGCGCCCCGCCCGAGAGCCTGGACTTCTTCCGTCGCATCCGCATCGCCTCCGAGCGCATGGACCAGTTGATCACCGACGCGCTAAACTACAGCAAGGTGGTGAGGCAGGAATTGCCCTTAATGCCGGTAGATATAGGCAAGCTCGTGCGCGGCATGGTCGAGACCTACCCTGACCTGCACCCCCCCGCAGCGCACATTGAAGTTCAACTCGACCATCTCGTAGTCCTTGGCAACGAGTCGGCATTGACCCAGGTGTTCTCGAACTTGCTGGGCAACGCCGTCAAGTTCGTTCCGCCGGGCGTTAAGCCTCGGATCAGGGTTTGCGCTGAGCAAGCGCCCGGCGCGCGGCACGGACCCCGGAGCGGCGAGGCCGGCTCCCCGCGGCGCCTGCCGGGGCTCGATTCCCCCCAAGGCACGGGCCACCCCGTCCTGGGGCAGGTGCGCATCTGGATCGAGGACAACGGCATTGGCATCCCGGCCCACGCCCACGAGAAGATCTTCGGCATGTTCCAGCGGATGCACGGGCAACAGGAATATCCGGGCACCGGCATCGGCCTGACCATCGTGCGCAAAGCGATGGAGCGCATGGGAGGCCGGGTGGGCGTGGAATCCGAGCTGGGCAACGGCAGCCGATTCTGGATCGAGCTGGAGCGCACGGCACTTCCGCGCGCGCCGCAACGCCCCGAGAGGCAGCCGCCTTCCGCAGCTTTCTGAGCTGGCAGGAGATTCCAGGCCGACTTGCCAGCGCCAAGAGCAGGCAGGGTTAATCCAGCCCGTACTTCTCAATCCACGCTTGAGGCACCGTTCCGAAGCTCAGCAGCCAGTCGTTGAACCTGCGCAGGCTCCACCCCCGCCCGGCTATCAAGCGGCGGCGCAAGCGCTCGTTCTCTAAGCGCCCCAGCCAGTAGCTCATCGGCACCGCGGGCTGGGCCGTGTACCAATTCACGTCGGCCTGCGCCCGGGCGCGAGTGAACCCGACCTCACGCTGCAAATGCCGGACCGCCTGCTCGTAGCTGTAGCGCCCGGTTTGCAGACGCACGTCCACCAGGATCCGATGGCAGCGCCAGAGCGCGTCATGCAGTTGCAACACGGGCAGCCAGGGCGAGCGGTCCACTTTCAGGTCGAGGAGCATCTGCTCGCACCAGAGCGTCCAGCCTTCGTAGAAGACGGCGTGCGCGAAGAGCCGCCGCCAGCGCCGGTGATGGTTGTTGGCGGTGACGAACTGCAAGTGATGGCCGGGATAGGCTTCGTGGGCGCAAGTCAAGGGCAGCCCAAAGTGTTGCTGTTGTTCCGCGAGCCGTTCCGCCTCTGACTGCCGGCCCAGGCTTTGGTCGCTCACCCAGAACACACCGCGTTGCCGCTTTGCAAATGCGGGTGGCTGCAGGTAGGCGGCTGTAGGGATGATCGGGCGCAGGAACTCGGGCACCGGCTTGACCTGTAACAGGTCCCCGTCGGGAAAGCTCACCGCCTTGGCCCGGCGGAATCCCTCGGCGACCCGCCGAACCTCGGTCCGGTAAAGCGAGGGCAGGTCGCCAGCCGGGCGCCAACTCGCTCGCGCCTCGGCAATGATGCTCTCTGCCGGCCGGTTCCGGCCAAAGCGCGCGCAGGCCGCCGCGAGCAGACTGCCGACCCGGCGTACCTCCCCTTGCGCCAGCGCTTCGACCTGGCCGAGGGTGTAGTCCAGGCCGAGCTCATCCCGCACTCTCCGCTGCAGGGCTGGCGCGCCAACGGCAAACGAGCCGGCGGGAGCCGGCGGGCACTGCCGGATACGTTGACCGTAGCGCTCGACCGCCCGGCCAGCCGCCTCTACTAGCGAATCATCGGCGGACGCGGAGCCGGCCTGCTGCAGGAATTCGCGGACGCCCTCCAGCAGTGCCTTTCCGCCTGCCGCTGCCTGTTCCATCACTCGCAGCCAGACGCGCTCCGGACGGCGCACGACGGTGGCGGCCTGCGCCAGAAACTCAGGCGCCTGCCTGAGCAACGAGCGCAGGTTGCGGGCGGCGCGCGCCGGCTCGTCATCGCCGCGCAGGAGTTCGTGCAGGAGAATGCTCAGGACATGTTCGGGCGCGCCAGGTTCCAGTGTGTGGCGCCCGCGGGCGTAGTCCTCGCATTCCTTCAGCAGCAGGCTGCGGAATGCCAGCCGGTCAATCTGCTGCTCCGCGCTGAGTTCCCGCGGCGAAATCCCGTCCAGCGCCGCTAGGGCCCGCTGCCGTTCCCGTTCACGTTTCCGATGATACTCAGAGCTAAGCTGTCCCAGCTTGCCTTCGCCGTCGGGCAGTCCCGCCGACATGGTACAGAGAGTGGGGTTGTCATGCAGCAGCGTCTCGAAGTAACGGGACAGCAGCCCCTCGAATTCCTTCCCGGTGTGGTTCATAGTGCAAGCCCGAGCGTAGCGCGCCGGCGATGCCGCGCCAGTCCGAAGACTTCGGACTGGTAGGGACGCCTCGCCGAGGCGTCCGCGTGCGGGCAGAGGCGGACGTCTCGGTGAGGCGTCCCTACCCTGCCCTTTACGGCTTTTCCGCCGAGAGCATCAGCAGCCAGTCACCCGGCCCGGGCGTCGGGATTTTACAGGCGTTCTCCTCGATCACGGCCACGGCGGAGTTTGTGCCCCCCGTGCGTGGGTTGAACCAGCTTATGCGCGGGGAACGCGGCAGCGGCTTTAGTCGCAGGCTGACGCTTCCGTCCTCGGGCACGTAGCACAGGGCCAGGTCCCGGTCCTCTGTGCTCGCCGCGGCGATGAACCGGCGTGAGGAGTCATTGCCTGGCTGAGCGGATACAATCTCCTGCGCCGGGCGCAGCTTCCAGAACGGGATGCCTTCCATGAGGTTCGCCAGGCACGTCATTTGTGTCGCCCCGGGCAGCGACATGGCCTTGCGCCAGCCTGGCACGGAGTGGGAGTTCGCAGCCGAATTAAAGCCCATGTCCCATTGCGCGATCGGCTCCGCGCCATAACTGACGCCGGCGGGCACGGTCATCAGCAGGCCCCAATACGCCGCCTGGCGCACGTCGTCCGCAGTGTATCTGCTCTGCGACTTGGCAATCATGCCGTCCTCGCGCGGCGTCACCGGAATGACGGGACGGACGGGTTCCTTCTTCCACTCCGCCGCGAACGGCCCGTCGAACGTCCACGCCAGCGAATCGTCTGAGACCTCACTGACGCTTTGGTAGGCGAAGGCATCCACCCACGGCTGGTCCCGGAACTCGTCCAGCAGCCATTGCGTCCCACTCGGACAGAGCACCACCGGGGCGTGCGGCCTGTCTCCGAACACCGCTTGCCCGATCTGCTTCCAGCGGGCGACGTTGCTGCCCCGCTCGCCTCCCTCTAACGCCAACACCCAGACGAGAGGGTCCGCACCCCAGCGGGCGACGATGTAGCGCACCAGGAGGATGGCCTGGTCGGTGGGCAGCTCCGCGGGTCGGGAATCCGCCTCCCCAATTTCGAGCAGCGGCGCCACTCCGGCGAGCAGGTCGGCCCGGCTCAGCATCGTGAGCTTGGCGTCCAGGCGCTGGAAGAAAGCGGGATTGATCGCGATGCGCTCCGTGCCGCTGAAGGCGGATTGACCCTCCCCGTCGACCCCGGGCGCAATGGCGCACTGGACCACGCTGAACTTCTGATGCGCCCGCGTGAGCGCATACACTTCCCAGTCGCCGGGCGTGGCAACGCGCGCGCCCTTCCATGCCGTGTCGGCCAGCCAGAAGAACGGCGTGCCGTCGGCGTGCTCGAAGTGGCGGTGGTCGCGCGACACGCGCACCGGCCCGTGACGCTGGAAGCTCGAATAGCCGAGGGCCGCGCTGCAAAGGAACGCACCGGCCTGCCCGTTCAGCCCCAGGTTTCGGGCGTCCGAGCAGACCGTCCTGTAGGTCCAGCGGCCCGGTTGATCGGGCGAAAAGCGCACGCGCCATGTCGCGCCCCCGTCCCAGAAGCCGCCCACCTGCTGGACGCCGCCCGTAGGGGAGGTGAAATAAACGGTCAGGCGGGCGTCCTGCAGCGGGTTGGCATAGGTCAGGCTGCTCCTGAACGATTGCTCGAAACGGCTCCATTTTGCGACGACCGGCACATTCGCCTTGTGGCCGAACAGGCCCTTACAGCCTGCCCCGAGGAGCAGGACCAGCAGCCCGGATAGCAGAACCCACGCCAAAGTACACGTGCGCTTCATGTAATAGACTCTTTGCTGTGTTCCCTTGCAAAAGACAGCAATACCCGCCCGCTGTCAAATTCAGGGCGAAGTATTACCCAGAACGGGCCTTATCTCGGCAGTACCAACGGGCGCACCTTAGCCAGGCCAGTCGTGGGCGAGCCCTTCCCGTGTGGGCCTCACGTGTTCTGGGAGAATGCCCCGTGTGTCTCCCATGGGGCCCGGACCACATGGGAGACACACCGGGCACGGACCGGGGACTCGCAAGTCCCACATGGGAGACGAGGCAGGCGCAACGACCTAAAGATGATTCACTTTATGCCCTATCCACACCTGCCCTATCCTTCCGCCGCGCTCCCGAGCGTGCTGACGTCGGAGCACACACCCCTTTTCGAGGCGGCAACGAAGTCCAACATGACTTTGGCGGGTGCGCTCGCGAAACGGGCCCGGGCTTGGGCCACCGCGTCGCGCAGGTTCAAGCCTTCGCGAAACAGCAGGCGATAGAGTTGCTTTAGCTCCAGGCGCTCGTCCGGCGTGAAGCCCGCGCGGCGCAGGCCCACCGCGTTCAGCCCGCATATTCCGTTGCTCCGGCTCACAATAGTGTACGGCGGCACATCCTGGCTCACCGCCGACCCGCCCTGCATCAGCGCCAGCGTACCGAGGTGCACGAACTGGTGCACGACACAGTTGCCCGAGATGAAGGCGCGGTCGTCCACCTCCACATGCCCGGCCAGCAGCGCACCGTTTGCCACGATCACCTGGTTGCCGAGCCGGCAGTTGTGCGCCACGTGGCTATTGGCCATCAGAAAGTTCCCCGAACCGATCACCGTTGCCTCCGCCAGCTTGTTCGACCGATGCACCGTTGCGTGCTCACGAAACACGTTGCCGTCGCCAATCTGCAAACGCGTAGGCTCGCCGCCGTATTTCAGGTCCTGGGGGGCCTCGCCGATGACGCAGCCGGCGAAGAACTTGTTCTGCGCGCCGATGGTGGTCTGGCCGGTGAGGTAAACGTGAGGTCCGATCAGGCATCCCGGGCCTACTTGCACGCCGGCGTCAATGACCGCGTACGGGCCAACCTGGACAGTGCCGTCCAATTTGGCGCCGGGATCTACAATGGCGGTCGGATGAATCATTGACTCCAAGGTGAGCCAAGCCGCCCGGTTGCCAAGTCAAAACCGCCGCGCTCCGCCAAAGCGCTGGAAATCCCCTGCCCCGCGGCATACTCTCTGCCAATCAGAAAGCGCATCCGATGAAATGCCGTTTTACCATCCCCGCCTGGCTTGCCTGCTGGCCAATCGCCGCCGCGTGCGCGGCCGCCTTCGCCGCCGAGCCTGTGGCGCCGCTGCTCAACGCCCACGCGCACAACGACTACGAGCACAAGCGCCCGCTGTTCAACGCCCTCGACTGCGGGTTCTGCAGCGTCGAGGCCGATGTGCACCTGGTGGATGGCCAGCTCCTCGTCGCCCATGAGCGCGCGGCCGTGAAGCCGGGCCGCACGTTGCAGGCCCTCTACCTTGACCCGCTCCGCGAACGAGTGAACTCGAACGGCGGGCGCGTTTACGCCGGCGGCCCGGAGTTCACGCTGCTGGTCGAAATCAAGGGCGAATGGCGGACCAGCTACCCTGTGCTGCGCGAAATCCTTAAGCAGTATGCGGACATGCTGACCACCTTCCGCGCCGGCTCAACCCAGACCAACGCCATCCGGGTCATCATTACCGGCCACCGCGCGAAAGAGATGTTCCACGGCGAGACGGCGCGCTATGCGGCACTGGACGGCGACCTTGCCGACCTTGAGTCGGGGGCCTCCGCAGCCCTCGTGCCCTGGATCAGCAGCAACTGGCGGCAGAGCTTTAAATGGCGCGGCAAGGGCGCGCTGCCCGAGCCGGAGAGGGCCAGGCTCAAGGCCATCGTGGATAAAGCCCATCAGCAGGGCCGGCGCGTGCGCTTCTGGGGCGCGCCCGACCAGCCGGTGTTCTGGGGCGCAATGCTCGCCAACGGGGTTGACCTGATTAACACGGACAACCTCGAAGGCGCGCGAGATTTCCTGCGGCAGCACGGGCACCAGCCGATGCAACCCCAGATGGATACAGATGAACACAGATGACGAAGCCCGGATTCCCAAGTGAGCAGACCTGCATTGGCCCCACCGATCAGTGAGGCAGAAGCGGTGGCGGGCAGGCCAGAATTTGCGGAAGTATATCTGTGTTCATCTGCGTCCATCTGTGGTTGTTTTCCGCAGATAGGGCTTCAGCTTGCGCGGCGCACTAAAAGCAGTTTCCGAAGCGGCCGGAGTTCTCTAAGCTGCCGCCCGGTATGACGCCCGATCAACAGCCCGTATGAAGATTGCCCTCTTTGGCATAACGGAGATCAAGCTCGGCAAGCACAACCTCAAAGACCCCCGGCTCGACCAAGCCGATAAGCTGGTCGAAGCCGACAAGAAGACGAATGCCCAGGTGGATGTCATCGGCGAGGACCAGTTGCTGGACGCCGATGCGGTCCTGGCCTCGAAGGCCAGCCAGGCCGATCTCATCCTCAAGGACCTGGAATTCGTGGAAACCCGCCTGGGGCGTGACCCGCAGCCGGCGGAGCGGGCAGCGCTGGAGAAGATCAAGGGCCTGCTGGAGAGCGAGCGGTTCCTCTTCAACGCGGGGCTCAGCACAGACGACCTGCAAGCCGTGGCCGCCCACAACTTCTTCACCAGCAAGCCAATAACGGTCGCCGCTCCCGAAGAGCTGCAAAGCCCGGAAGCGCTGTTGCTGCGAGCCTTCGCCGAGGCAGGCTACATCTCCTTCCTGACGGTTGGCGGCAAGGAGAACCGCGCGTGGCCCGTGCGCAAAGGCACGACGGCCTGGGAAGCCGCCGGCACCATCCACACCGACATCCAGAAAGGCTTTATCCGCGCCGAGATCATCAGCTTCGCAGACTTCCTGGCCGCCGGGGGCGAAACCCAGGCCAAGCGCGCCGGCAAGCAGCGCCTCGAGCAGAAGCAGTACGTGATGCAGGACTACGACCTGACGAACTTCCGCTTCAACAAATGACCCCCCTCCTCTGCCGCTGGGCGCTGGTGCTGGCCGCGTTGCTCGCGTCCGGTCCGCGCCTTTGGGCGGCGAGCGCGGCGGAGAGCCGGGCCTACACCGGCGCCACCAACCTGTTTGGCCTGGGCTTCTACGGCCCCGCCGAAGAAGCCCTGGGCCGGTTCGCGCAGACGTACTCGAATTCAACACACGTGGCGCAAGCCATCCTCTACCAGGCGCAGGCGCGCATCGCGCTGACCAACTATGCGCCGGCCATCGCGCTCCTCACTGCTCACCAGGCTGCCGCCGGAACCAATGCCGACCAATACCTGTTCTGGCTCGCTGAGGCTCGCTACCGGCAGGGCGACTACCCGGCGGCCCGGGACGGCTTTGCGCGGCTGGTCTCTGAGTTCCCTGCCTCAACGCGCCGGCTCGAGGCCGCTGTCGGCGAGGCAAGCGCGCGCATGAAGCTTCGCGATTGGCCGGGCGCGATCCAGGTCTTGCAGCGTCCGGATGGCGCCTTCCAATCTGCAACGCGGGCGCAGGGGACCAATGATCTCGTTGCCCGTGGTTACCTGCTGCTCGCCGAGGCCTGCCTGGCGCAAAAGGACTACCCTGCCGCCAAAGCCGCCCTGCAGCCGCTGGCCACCGGAAAGCTCGCCCCCGCGACGGCCTGGCAGCGGCAGTACCTGGCGTGCTTGCTCGACGATGCCAGCGGACGGAAAGCGCAAGCGTTGGAGGGCACAACCAACCTGCTCACGCTCGCCACCAACGCCGCCCAGCCGGGCTTTCTCGCGCGCAGCGTCTCGTTGCAAGCAGGCCTGCTCGAAAAAGCCGGGCACACGAACGATGCCATTGCGGCCTTCCAGAAGAACCTGGCCGGTGGCGTGCCGGACGACCTGCAACGGCAGGCCCTGCAGAAAATCACCACCCTCTGCCTCGCCGATGGGCGGACCACCGAAGCGGCCAAGGCGCTGCAAAGCTTCGTGGACCAATACCCCAACGCGGCGTCCGCAGACCTTGCGCTGCTGACCCTGGGCGAGATCCGGCTGCGGCATTGGCTCACGAGCAACGAGACCAATGCGGTCTCTTTGGCCGGCACGAACGCCCCAGTCGCCACCAATTCCCTCGACCTGGCGCTCAAGTCGCTGCAAACCCTGACCGCGCTCACCAACAGCCCCTTGCTCGGGAAGGCCTGCCTGGACCTGGGCTGGTGCTTCTGGCTGACCACCAACCTGCCCGCCAGCCAGACCAACTTCCAGGCCGCCTTCGAACGCCTGCCCTTCTCCTTCGACCAGGCGACGGCCTGCTTCAAGCTCGCCGACTGTTACTTCCGGCAGACCAACTACACCGCGGCCATCACCAACTACCAGGCCGTCGTCACCAGGTTCGCCGGGCTGGCTGAAGCCCAAAAGCACCTGGTCGAACCGGCGCTGTATCAGACCGTGCAGGCGGGCGTGTTGGGCGGCCAAATCGCCGCCGCCACCAATGCCCTGGCGCGGCTGCTGGCGTCCTGGCCGGGCAGTGATCGCACGGAGGCCGCGTTGCTCGTGGCCGGGTTGGAGATCACCCGGGCAGGCAACCCCGAAGCGGCGCGTCAGACGTTCCTCGCGTTCACGCGGGCCGCCCCGAACGATCCCTTGCGGCCCGCGGTCGAGTTGGCCATTGCGCAGACCTATGAGCAGCAGGACCAGTGGACCAACGCGCTCCAGCAATACAATGCCTGGCTGCTCATACACACGAACTCGGAGTTCCGTCCACAGGCGGCCTTCCTCCGCGCCCAGGCCGTTTACCGCCTCGGCGACGAGACCAATGCCCTGGCCTGTTTCACCAACCTCGTGGCCGAGTTCCCCACCAACTCCCTCACTCAGCTCGCGCAGATGTGGGCGGGCACCTATTACTACAACCGGGGCGCGTTCGTTGATGCGGAGAAGAGCTTCCGCTGGATATTCCAGACCAATTGGCCCGCGTCGGACCTGACCTACCAGGCGCAGATGATGGCGGGTCGGGCCGCGTTCGCCCGCCAGGCGTGGAGCGAAGCGCGGGGCTACTTCACCGGTCTATACAATACTCTCGCGTGCCCGGAGGACTTGCGCATCCAGGCCCTGCTCGCCTACGCGGGCTGCCTGGTAAGCCAGGACTCGACTAATAAAGCCGCCGATTACCAGCAGGCCATCGAAAGCTGCAAGCGCGTCTGCAGCCTCTATCCCACCAACCGCCTCGCCCCGCTGGCCTGGGGCGAAATGGCCAACGCCCTGCTCCAATACGCCAAATCGCCCCAGCAGTACGATGATGTGACCAATGCCTTCCAGCAGGTGATCCTCTCAACCAACGCCGACGCCGCGGCCCGCAGCATGGCCAAGGTGGGGCTGTCCATCGCGCTCGAGAAGCAAGCCGACCTGGCAACCGGCACAAACCAGACTGCGCTGCTCAGCGCCGCGCTCACCAACTGCCTGGACGTGTTCATCGGCACCAACCTGCGCGACGGTGAGGAGGCCGCCCTGTTCTGGAAGAAAGAGGCCGGCCTGGAAGCCGGGCGCCTTGCCGAGAGGCTCCAGCTCTGGGCCCAGGCCACGAAGGTTTATCAGCAATTGAAGGAGCTGGTGCCGGCCCTGGGTCCCAGGCTGGACGCCAACATCCGCCGCTGCGAGGAGAAAGGGAGGTGAGCAGTCTCGAGTCTAAAGTCTTGAGTCTCCGTCCTCGTCCTCGTTCTCGTGCTCGACCTTCGCTCTGAATCACGCTTACGAGAACGACGACTCAAGACTTTAGACTTTAGACTCAAGACTGCTCGCGGCGATAGGCCTCCGCCAGCAGCGTCACCGGGTGCACGATCCGCAGCTTCAGCCCCCTCTGCTTCGCCCCGTTTATAAGCTGCAACAGGCATCCCGGGTTGCCATTGGCGACAATGCTCGCGCCGGTGGACTGGATGTGCCGGAGCTTGCGCTCCAGGAGCTGGTTGGCCATCTCAGGCTGCACAATGTTGTAAATGCCGGCACTGCCGCAGCACCACGTGCTCTCGGGCAATTCCACCAGCTTGAGGTTCGGGATCAGGTTCAGCAACTGCCGCGGCTGGATGGTGATCTTCTGGCCATGGGCGAGGTGGCAGGACTCGTGATAGGTCACCACCTGCGCCGGGGCATGGTCCGGCGGCGGCTGGATACCGATCTCCACGAGCCACTCGTGGATGTCGTTCACCTTCCTGTCCCACAGCACCGCGCGGTCGCGATAGGCCGGGTCGTCCGCGAGCAGCTTGTGGTAGTGCTTCAGGTGCGAGCCGCAGCCGCCCGCATTCGTGATGATGGCATCGAACTGCTCCGGGGGGAACTGCTCGATTTGCCGGCGCGCCAGTTCCTTGGCCATGTCCCATTCGCCGTTATGCGCATGGAGCGAGCCGCAGCAAAGCTGCTCGTGCGGCGTGACGACCTCGCAGCCATTGCGCGCGAGCACCTCCACAGTATCCCGGTTGATATCGCTGAAGATCAGGTCCTGGGCGCAGCCGATGAGCATGGCCACACGGTATCGCTTCCCCCCCACCGCAGGCGTGAGCGGCGCAATCAACTCAGCCGAGAACCGGGGCTGGATGTCCGGCGTGATAGCCTCCAGTTCGCGCAGCCGCTGGGGCAGGAGCCTCAGCACTCCGCTGCGCCGAATCAGCGTTTGCAGGCCGATCCACTGGTAGAACCGAATGACCCGCCCCGCCAGCCGGAGGTGCCGCAAGTCCATGAACAGCCAGCGAATGGCAAGGGCGCGAATCAGGTTGCGCCTGGGCGAGCGCAGCACGCCGCTGGATTCCGCCTCCGCGCGGGCGTGCTCGAACAGCTCGGCATAGTTCACCCCTGCCGGGCAGGCCGTCATGCACGCCAGGCACCCCAGGCAGAAGTACATTTCCTCCGCAAACGTGGCGGTGACCTCGAGCCGGCCATCGGCAATCGCGCGCATGAGCGAGATGCGGCCCCGCGGACTATGGCGCTCGATCCTGGTCGCGTCGTAGGTAGGGCACGTCGGCAGGCAAAGCCCACAATGCATGCACTGCTGCACCACAGAGTAATCCAGCCCCTTCAGGTGAGACGAAGCGCCAGGCATCAGTTTCGACTCAAGACTTTAGACCTTGGACTCAAGACTCTCCGCGGCATCGAACATCTTGCCCGGGTTCAGCACGCCCTTCGGGTCCAGCACCCGCCGCAGCTCGCGCATCACGCGCATCTGGGCGTCCCCGGCGAACCTGGGCAGGAAGGACTTCTTCGACACCCCTACGCCATGCTCGCCCGTGATGGTGCCGCCCAGGCGAATTGCCTCGTTGAATATCTCCTTGAAGGCCGCCTCCACACGGTGCATCTCGTCCTTGTTGCGCTCGTCCGTGAGGAAAGTGGGATGCAGGTTGCCGTCGCCCATGTGCCCGAAGGTGCCGATGCGCAGCTTGTACTTGGCGGCGACCGCGCCCACGAAGCGGATCATCTTCACCAGCTCACTGCGCGGCACCGTGGCATCCTCAAGAATCGTCGTGGGCGCAACGCGGGCCAGGGCGGAGAAAGCGCTGCGGCGAGCCGTGGCCAGCCTGGCGGCTTCCGCGTCATCCTTCGCCACGCGCACCTCCACGGCGCCGTTCTGGCGGGC
>DATKNZ010000497.1:0-39715 GCA_035541055.1 Candidatus Acidiferrum sp.
ACGCATTTGGCGCCGAAGGCCGACGGCTCGGTGCACATGCCGAACTCGGACCAGAACCCCGGCAGGAACATGACCTCGGGGAAGGTCTCTATCGCCTTGCGGTTGGCCGCGAACCACACCTCTTCGCTGGTGAGATAGTCCAGGATATCCACGCCGAACCAGTTCGGCAGCCAGGGACAGTCTATGATGAAGCCCACCGGCGGGCGCGGCAGCGGCCTGCCCTGGACGACGGCGAGCAACTCGTTCCACTGGCGGTCAGTCATGCGATGCGCGGCAGATCAAAGCGAACGGCGCTGCCAACGGGTCGAGGTTGACAGCGCCGGAAGCAAATCCGAGGCCCTTAGAACTTCTTGGTCACCGTCAGCATGATCGTGTGGCCCTGGAGCCGGCTTTCCGCCAGGAACTCGTATTCATAGCGCAGCGACACGCCCAGGGTGGCCGAGGGGAAGAACGTGGCGATTTCCGGGCCGATGCCACCTACGCGGGGCAGCGTCCCAGGGGCGCCGCTGCCGGTGTCGTGGGTCGTCCGCAGTTGATAGTACCCCGCAGCGCCTATGGTCAGAGGTTTCCAGACGTTGTAGCCGATGCCACCTTCAATGGTCCAGACCTGGCCCGGGGTAATGCCCGTATCGTCCTGCTGCGCGTTGATTTCATACCGGTTCAGCGCGGAGACGGACCACTTCTTAGCCGTGTCCGGATACCAGGTTGCGCCGGCCGTGAACATGTAATCCCAATAGCCCGAGCCCGCCCAGGTGGGATTCTGCGCGTTGAAGTTCTCCGTGGGGAACCAGGTGCCGAAGCCCGCCGAGATATCAAACTGCTTGGTGTGAGCTGACCATGTAACTTCCGCGAACGGATCGCCCACGCCGAAGGTGTGGTCGTTGAAGAACGGCCCCGCTTTCAGGGACTGGTATTCAAAGGGCACCAGGCCGTCTATGCCGATGTACCCGCCCAGCACCTGGAAATCGGTAATCCAGATGATGCGAGGAACCTGCGCATACACGAACGCCTTCACGTTCGCGCCATTGATCTTGTTACCGCTGCCGTCGTTGATCTGGTCGGCATAGTAGAAGGCGTTGTAGTCGCGCAGATACACGCCCGGAGGAGGCAATGTCGCGGCCAGCAATCCTTCACTGCCGGGGACGTAGTGGGCATCCGGCTGGGCCTTGAGGGTGAGCGGCGCTGCCAACAGCGTTGCGAGGGCAGCGCCCGTGAGTAGGTGATGTATGGTGTTCTGCTTCATAAGGGAGCTTGGTTTCGTGTCGGTTGGTTGGAGTTAGAGGAGAATGCTAAACGTCCTGCAGCTTGCCGGTCTGGTAGGTCTCGTAGGCGCTGAGATCCAGCAGGCCGTGGCCGGAGAGGTTGAACAGGATCACGCGCTTCCGCCCGGCGTCGCGGGCCCTGAGGGCTTCCTGCGCGACCGCCGCGATGGCGTGCGCCGACTCGGGGGCGGGCACGATGCCTTCCGTTTGGGCAAAGAGCGTTGCCGCCTCGAAAACCTTGGTCTGGTGGTAAGCCTCGGCTTCCATCAGCCCCAGTTTCAACGCGTGGCTGACCATCGGCGCCATGCCATGATAGCGCAGGCCGCCCGCGTGGATGGACGGCGGCATGAACTTGTGCCCAAGGGTGTACATCATCAGCAGCGGAGTCGTCTCGGCAGTGTCGCCGAAGTCGTAGCGCAGTTCGCCTTTGGTCAGGGACGGGCAGGCGGACGGCTCGACGCCCACAATGCGATACTTCTTCTTCTGCGTGATCTTCTTTCCAATGAAGGGGAAGGCCAGCCCGGCGAAGTTGCTGCCGCCCCCGCAGCAAGCGAAGATGGCATCGGGCTCTTCCCCGGCCATTTCCATCTGCTTGATGGCCTCCTGCCCGATCACCGTCTGGTGCAGGCAGACATGGTTGAGCACGCTGCCCAGGGAGTACTTCGTGTGCGGATGCTTCACCGTGTCCTCGATGGCCTCGCTGATGGCGATGCCAAGGCTGCCCGGGCAGTTCGGGTCTTCGGCCAGCATCTTGCGCCCGAACTCCGTCTGATCGCTCGGACTGGGATGCACCGTGGCCCCCCAGGTATGCATCAGCATGCGGCGATAGGGCTTGTGCTGGTAGCTCACCTTGACCATGTAGATGTTGCACTCCAGGCCGAAGAGCTTGCAGGCCAGGGCCAGCGAGGCGCCCCACTGGCCGGCCCCGGTTTCCGTGGCCAGGCGCTTGGTGCCGGCAATCTTGTTGAAATAAGCCTGGGCCACCGACGTGTTCGGCTTATGGCTCCCGGCGGGGCTGGCGCCTTCGTACTTGTAATAAATGTGAGCCGGTGTCTGCAGGGCCTTCTCAAACCGCACGGCCCGCAGCAGCGGCGTCGGGCGCCACAGCGCATAAATATCCCGCACCGGCTCAGGCACTTCCACCCACCGCTCCGCGCTCATCTCCTGGCGCACCAGGTTCTCGGGGAAGATCGCCAGCAACGCCTCGGGCGGCACCGGCTGCTTCGTCCCCGGGTGCAGCGGCGGCGGCAGGGGCTCGGGGAAATCTGTCAGCAGGTTGTACCAGCTCTTGGGGATGTCGGCTTGTGTCAGGTCGAAACGTGTTTGCATGGCTAACGCGATATCAGGTTAAAAGCGCAAAAAGCAGGGGCCAGACTAGACGAACGCTCGCGCATTGTCACTCGCAAATTACGGCGAGGACCGGAGGCGCGGGAGCTCCGGCTTGAGCCGGACGCTCTGTAGGGTAGGGACGCCTCGCCGAGGCGTCCGCCGCTGCCGCAACACGGACGCCTCGGCGAGGCGTCCCTACCGCTATGCCAGGCTGCGGCTTGACCGCAGGGTTTGCGCCTGCGACGTTGCCGGTGCTTGGCGCACGATAGGGCAAAGACGGCGACAAGCGAGTTGTTCGCTCGAGTTCTGCAAGCTCCCGCTGTGCAATCCCTTGTGCGGCACGTGGAGAATGGGGGAGTGTTGCCTTGCGCCGGCATCAGCGCCGCCGCCCAGCCGTTCCTGGCAGCCTTGCTGCATCAACGTTTTCCGCAGCGGGCAGTAGTCCTGGTCACGGAGGGCCTGCGCTCGCAAGAGATCGCCCAGCAGGACCTGGTGACATGGCTGGCCCTGGCCGGGAGAGAAGAACCAGCAAGTGCCTCTCAACCCTCAACCCTCAACCCTCAACCCCTCTTCTACCCCTCTTGGGAGTTCCTGCCGCACGACGCCCGGCTGCCCCACGCGGACGTCATCAGCGACCGGCTGGAGACGCTGCTCACCCTGACGAGCGCCGACGCCGCTGCCCGGACCCACGCACCACGCGACACGCAACACGCTCCAATTGTCGTGACCAGCGTGGCCGCCCTGCTCCAGCGCACCTTCCCGCGCGACGCGCTTGCCGAGCGGACACGCTTCCTGGCCCGGGGCGAGCGCAGCGACCCGCTCGACCTGGCCGACTGGCTCGAAGCGCAGGGCTATGAACCCGAAGCCCGCGTGACCCAAAAGGGCGAAATGGCCCTGCGCGGGGGCATTCTCGACCTATATCCACTTACCTGCCCCTGGCCCGTGCGACTCGAATTCTTCGGCGACGAGCTGGAGTCGCTGCGCTACTTCGATCCGCTGACGCAGGTCTCGCGCGAGGAGATCACCGCCGTGGCCATTCCCCCGGCGGGTGAATTGGGCATCCTCAAGAAGGCTTTGGAGGCAGGAGGGGCAGCCGGCGACCGCGGGGCTGCGGCAGCAAGCGGCCCGCTGGGCACGCTGTTGGAATACCTGCCGCCTCGGTCAATGCTCCTGCTCTGCGACCCGGAACTGCTGGATGAGCGCGCCGAGGAATACGCCCGGCAGGTGCCGGGAAACGACCCCTTCTATGTGCCCTGGGCGGAGGTCAAACAGCGCGGAGCCGAAGGGGGCATGGCGCTGCTGGAGTTGACTGAGGATGACGGGCGAGCGGTCGTGGCCACCGGAGACGGGGAGGCTGGCTCCGCCCTCGCCTTTGAACCCCCGGAAGCAGCCTCCGCTGTGTCCCTGGGTCAGGTTGGGACCATCGCCTCGGCGCTCGTTCTGCCGTTTCAGAGCATCGAGGCGTTCCGTCCGTTGCCCGAGCGTCCGCCCGAGCCGCAAGTTGCCGAGGCGCAGCGGCGGGAATTCTTCACCCAGCTCCATCGCTGGCTGCGGCAGGGCTACGCTGTGCACGTCTTCTGCAACAATGACGGCGAGAGGCAGCGGTTCGGCGAGATTTGGGAGGAGTATGGCCTGCCCAACGTAGGGCAGGCGTCTCGCCTGCCCCAAAACAGCCTGGAGGAAAAAGGGGGCAGGCGAGACGCCTGTCCTACGTTGCACATCGGCACCCTCGCGCGCGGGTTTCTGTGCGACGAGGCCAAAGCCGTCGTGGTCACCGACGCGGAGATCTTCGGGCGCTACAAGGTCCAGCGCCCCCGCCGGCTCAAGGCGGCGCACGCCCTGGCCACGCGGTCGGCCCTGGACATTGACTTCACCGAACTCGAAGAGGGCGACTACGTGGTGCACCTCCAGCACGGGATCGGGCGTTACCGCGGCCTGCAGGTCCTGCCCATGGGAGCGGGCACCAAACCGACCGAGGGCACCGGCGCCAGCGCCAACGCCGGACAGGAATGCCTCGTCATCGAGTACGCGCCAAACGACCCGGCGCAGCCCGCGCCCAGGCTCTATGTGCCCGTCACCGAAGCCCACCTGGTCAGCAAATACGTGGGCACGGGCAAAGCGCGGCCTCCCCTCAACACGCTCGGCGGCACGCGCTGGGCCAAGGCCAAGGAACATGCCGAGCGTGCCGTGCGGGATGTCGCCAGCGACCTGCTCGCCATTCAGGCCGCGCGCGAATCCCAGCCGGGCCACCCCTTCGAGCCGGATACCCCCTGGCAGCGCGAATTCGAGGGCGCCTTCATCTTCGAGGAAACGCCCGACCAGATCACCGCGATCACGGCCACCAAAGGCGACATGGAACGCCCGAAACCCATGGACCGCCTGATCTGCGGCGACGTCGGCTTCGGCAAGACCGAGGTCGGCATCCGCGCCGCATTCAAGGCGGTAATGGGCGGCAAGCAGGTTGCCGTGCTGGTGCCCACGACCGTGCTCGCCCAGCAACACTTTAATACGTTCCGCGAGCGCATGGCCGATTACCCCGTGCGGCTCGAGCTGCTCTCCCGCTTCCGCACCCGCCGTGCCCAGCAGAAGGTAGTGCGCGACCTGGCGGCGGGCTCGGTGGACATCGTCATCGGCACGCACCGCCTCTTGCAGGCCGACATCGCCTTCAAGGACCTCGGCCTGGTGGTTATTGACGAGGAGCAGCGCTTCGGCGTCCTGCACAAGGAGAGGTTCAAGATGCTTCGGCAGTTGGTGGATGTGCTCACGCTCAGCGCCACGCCTATCCCCCGCACGCTCTACCTCGCGCTCACCGGCGCGCGCGACATGAGCACCATCCAGACGCCGCCGCACGACCGCCTGCCGGTTGAGACAATCGTGACCGCTTACGACGAACGCGTCATCCGCGACGCCATCCAGCGCGAGATCAACCGCGGCGGCCAGGTCTTCTTCCTGCACAACCGGGTGATGACGATTGGCGTCATGGCCCAGAAGCTGAGCGCGCTGCTGCCGCAGGCCCGCATCGTGGTCGGCCACGGCCAAATGCACAGTGACGAGCTGGAAGAGGTCATGACGAAGTTCGTCAACGGCGAAGCCGACGTGCTCCTGTCCACCACCATCATCGAGAGCGGCCTGGATATACCGAACGCGAACACAATTATCATTGATCGCGCGGATCGCTTCGGCCTGAGCGACCTCTACCAGTTGCGGGGCCGGGTCGGGCGCTACAAGCACCAGGCCTACGCCTACCTCCTGTTGCCACGGCATGGCGGGCTGCTCACGGACGTCCGCAAGCGGCTCAGCGCCATCAAACAGTACTCGACCCTGGGCAGCGGCTTCAAAATCGCCATGCGCGACCTCGAAATCCGCGGCGCGGGCAACCTGCTCGGCGCCGAGCAGAGCGGCCACATCACGGCTGTCGGGTTCGAGCTCTACTGCCAGTTGCTCAAGCAAAGCGTCTCCGCGCTGAAGGGGGAAAAGGTCAAACCGCGCGTCGAGGTGCAAGTCCGGCTGGACTTCCTGGCCCTGAGTCCGGGCGAAGAAACTCCGCCGCCCGCGGCCCCCCGCCCACTCTCCCCGCCCGGCGACGGCACCCCTGCTGACTCCGACGCCCCGGCCCACGCTCCACGCTCCACGCTCCACGCTCCACGCTCTACGGCCCCTCCCCCCGCCTCCGCCTACATCCCGTTCCGCTACATCGCTGATTCCCGCCAGCGCATCGAGGTGTACCGCAAGCTGGCCCAGGCGAGCGACAAACCGGCAGTGCGGTCGCTCGAAAGCGAGCTGCGCGACCGGTTCGGCCCGCTGCCGCCTGCGCTCGGGCTCCTGCTGCAAATCGCCGAGCTCAAGGTGCTGGCGAGCGAGAAGAGCATCGCGGCCATCGAGGTGAAGGACGACAAGCTTATGCTCACCCGGAACGGCGATTACATCATGGTGGGCAGCAAGTTCCCGCGGCTCACGGCCAAGACGGCCGGGGCGCGCTTGAAAGAGATCAGGAAGCTGCTGGCGGTGCTGTGAGGCTCCAGCGGCCATGCCTCTAGGACATTCGAGAAGGCGCCACGCAGGATATGCCCCGGAGGGACTTATGACCATAGCCCCGCTTCAGCGTTGGGGAACCCGTGCGATTAGGCCTAAGCCGTATCCATGCAGTTGGTTTCGGGGAGCACACGCGCCTCGCGTGTCCCGGCCGGCGCCCTCGCGGGCCGGGGCCGGGCTGGCATCGGCCACTAAACCGTTAGCCGCGTAAGCCCTGCCTGTTTTCCGCGGGGCGCGGAAAACCGCACGCGGGGGCGCGTGCGCTCCCCTTCACCAACTGCATCGTTACGGCTAAGTCCCGAAGGGACGGCTGAGCGCGTCCAGTTGGCGACTCCGCTCAGCCGTCCCTTCGGGGCTCAGCATCCCGGCGTGCTGGCCCCAACGAGCGCGCCCACGCCGGGCCAATGGCGTTTGGTAAACAGAAAGGCCGCCTCCCGGCGTTAAATGCCGCGCCCCGTTCACCGTTCCGGAGCCCCGGAGGGGCGGCCTGATAATAGCCCAGGGTGAGGCCGCCGAGGCCGACGCCCTGGGTAAAGGGCCGCCCCACCCAACCTCTTTTTCCCCTTTCGGTCGGGCGCGCCTCCGGCGCGCCCAAGCGGAAGGGGAAAGAGGGGAGATCAATCTGATTAACTGACCCCTTCGTGAAAAGTCGCGTCTTGCCCTTGGCCTCTTTGAGGGTCACCGAACGTGCGACGGCGTGCTTAGCTCTCATGGAATGCATTTAGCCGAACGCCCTGCGGCAGGCGCGCCGGGGCGCTGACGCAGGGATAAACAGAGGGCGCAAACCGGCGTCGCCTGCACCCAAATGTTAGGCCGAGTTCGATGCATAGAAGTACAGGAAACCGAATGCCAGGAATTCGCCGACGCTCCAAACACATGCACGCATGCCACCAGACCTGCTGGTGTTCCTGAGCAAGCCAAGGGAGGCGAGGACAATGGCGAGGAAGGAAATTGCAGTGCCGCACCAGAATGCGAACATCTCAGCAATCTGGAAGCTCGGCGGCAGCAGGTGCCAAAGGATCACATCAGAGGCAAAGAAGAGAGCCACGGCGGCAACGACCGAGAACATTACCGAGATCCGGGTAAGCATAGGCGCCTAACAAATATTAGGAGAGATGCGGATGAGTAATCTCAAACAGCTTTTCTTCAATCATCCGATCATGGACATGCCAAGCTCGAGCCGCAGCGCACCCAAAGAGGATGGCGAGGGCGAGCACGAGCGCAAGCCCCCCGACAGATGCCCGGATTTTGGCGCTGGGCGGCACGCTCGTAACGCGCACCCGCCGCACCCAGACAAGCCAGGCGAGCGGGAGAGCCAAGGAGAGCGGGCCGAAATCTGCAAGCACTGAAACGAGAAGGGGTGCCGGCATTTGGGAGCTGGCGAACCTCTGTTCCCAGTGCCGAACAAGAAGCATCCCCGCTACAGCCACAGTGACCTGCAGAGCGGAGAGGAACACAACGTCTTTTGTGGTAGGTGCTTTCATAGCGCCTTTTCTCCTAGACGCTGCGGATGAGCCATGAGGCGGAGCGCGCCATATGCGCCTGAATACAGGACCAAGCTGATCGCGCTCCTCCTCATTGGCTCAATCCGCTTTGTTCGGTGGCCTTTCACACATACGAAACCTTACCGCTCTCACCTCGTCGGAAGACAATGCCATAGTCTCGCTCAAATGCGCTCGCACACGCTTCGCTACAGAACTCACCCAAGAACGGAATGCGCACCGCGCCAGGCACAAGTTGTAGCTGGCCGGAGGCGCCGGGGTCCAGGAGCACCTTCCCACAGCTCATGCACGCATATGGTGGCTTCGTTTTGCTCTCAGCACAGTGCGCCTCAAAGCGGGCGCGCTGCTCCGGAGTCATCTTGTCGAGTCTCATATACCTTGGGGTCTGGAGTCACCGAACGCCAAGCGTGAGCCACCGGAGGCAGCCGCCGCCGGCTCACGAACACGGGCTGACTGAACCGGCTGCCTCCGGTTGGCTCCACGCTCTGGTTGGGCATTTTTTGAATGCCGGTTCTAATCAGACGCAACACAATACATCTCACCATTGTATTTCACGAGCAACAAGCAAGACCACGACAAGTTGCTGCTGAGTCGACCCAAAATCTTTTTCTCCTTTATGTCTAGAATCTCAGCGGTCCTACCCGCGTCGGTGCTGCGACCCACAACGGCAATATTATTCTTCACGTCAAAGCAGGTGATTCTGCCAGGAACATCTGGGAATTCGACCTTCTGCAAAACCGCCCCTCTTTCAAGGCTCTCTTCTTGCAGCTGGCATCGGTCAGAGTCATAAGGACCCACTTCCCACAGGGTGTCCTTCTTAATTTGGATCGTATTCGCTGACAGCGCTGGTGCCTTCACGCTGGAGAGAACTTGGCCATCAAAGGCGATGCGCAATATGCGCCGGCTCCGGTAGTCACCTTTAACATCTTCCACGATGATCGCATGATCGCCTCCGCTGCCCAAGCCACGGATGCCATCGCTAGCCTCGTAAATCTTCTTCATCGAGTTATCACTCTGAAGGTAATAATAAACGCCAAAACGATCGCTGACGGCACCATGTGCAGCTCCGATCAGCAATCCGCCTTCGCACGGGACCATGGTGCTGCTTGCGTAATCCTGCGGCAAGACATTGGGTACCTCTCTTGGCTTGGACTTCTTGGGAAAGAAGCGCAGCCCATTTCTGTCATGAAGAACATAGGCATCCGAGGAGAAGTCATAATAGTTGGCACCCTCTAGTCCATTCTCTCTACCAATCGGAACGGTGTGTTTTGAGCACTTTCCATCTTTAAGGCCGAGGATCTTGATCGTCGAGCCATGCCGACCCCATTGAATAAGCGCCACCTTCCCTGCGACCTCGTCCGCGTTCAAGACCATATCGCGGAAGGTGTCAAAGAAGGCGGGGCTGTCCTTGGCGGCTAGCTTGCCATCGCTTACTCGCACAACGGATACGCCGTTGCAGGCGACTCGCACGACGGAGGCACCGTCACAGGCGCCTCGCACGCCTGACAGCAAAAGAAACATTAGTATCGGCCAGTATGGCGTCATGGCGCGGCGTTTTTTGCCCAACTATTTGTTTGTGCGGAAAGAATTCGGCCTAAGCAGATACTGGGGCACAAAGGCGGAATTACTTGCCTTGACCTTGACCATGCCGCAAGATTAGGCGCAGGGAGTACCGCGGGCAAGAAAAAAGAACGGGCGCGCCCGCCCACAGCTCAGCCAAGGGGCCTGAGTTGGTCATTCCCAACCCCAAGCTCAAGCTCATGGACCAGGTCCGGGAAGTGCTGCGGGTCAAGCACCAGGCGATCCGGACTGAGCAGGCCTACTGCGACTGGATTCGGCGCTAGATCCGCTTTCATGGGATGCGTGGCCGGGAGGAACTGTTCCCCGGCACGGACAAGGTGGAGCCATTCCTGAGTGATCCAGCCGTCAACGGGCACCCAGCGCGCCACCCCGCACAGTCTGCGCCATAGTTTTGCCACGCATGCCCTGCAGCGCGGGGCCGACATCCGCACGATCCAGGAGCTGCTGGGCCACAATGACGCGTCCACGACCATGATTTACACCCACGTGCTGCGCCAGGGCGGCAGCGGAATGAAGAGCCCGTTGGATTGCCTCTGAAGGCGGTTGAGAGTTGAGAGTTGAGAGTCACCCGGGAGGGCGAGCGTCCCCGCGAGCCCTGATATTCTCCGGACGGGGAAGGAGCTCAGGGCTAGCGAGGACGCTCGCCCTCCCGGGTTGGAGGCGCGGCCGCGGCAGCCGGGGCTTGCCTGGCACGGCTCATGCGGCAAAAATGGGCACCTATGTCAACGTTCATACCTCCCGAAGACGAAAAAGAGCGGCGCGCCTGGATCAAGCGCCAAAAAGCCAACGGTGTGCGGGCGTTCAAAGGCCGCTACGGATGGGTTCTCAGCACGGTCGGGGCCCAAACCAATCCCCGAACCGTCGAGCAGCAGCGCCATCGCGAGAACATCCTCGCCGCCTCCCGCCGCTGGGGGACCCTGTCTTTGGACCAGCGCGGGACATGGCGCACCCTGGCGGCCAGCACCTGGTACATAAACGACAAAGGCCAGCGCGTCAGGCTGAATTGCTTCAAGCTCTTCGTCAGCCTGAACACCCGACGGGCGGATCTGAATTTGCCACCGTTCGACGTGGCGCCCGCGGCGCCGGTTTTCGGCGACAGCCCGGTGAAGGAACTGGCAGTGACCTACACGGAAGGCAAGTTCACCCTCCTGGCCCGCGTCGAGGGCACGCCGGAGCAGTTGATCGTGGTGCGAGGGGCCAGGCCGGTCCCGAGTTCCGGCTGGCGGGGCCAGCACTTTCCTCTCCTGGGATTCCTGCCGCCTCCCGTAAACGGCTGGAGCGACATCACCGACCTTTACGTCGCCCGCTACGGCGTGCCCAAGCCCAACCAGGCCATCTGGATTCGCACCTGCCAGCACATTGATGGCTTCACCGACGTGCCAAAGACCCTGCGCGTCCGCGTCCCGCCTCTGCCCGCATAAAGAGGCTCCGAGCCGAGACCGGCAGGCCCCTTGCCCGGGCCGTTCAGGGGCATATCTTCAACTTGCGGGCATACGGGTTGCGAAATTTCGTAACCCAAAGCCATTCTGAAGCCCCATTTCCGCCCACGACGCCCGCCCCACACCGTCACTACACCGTATCCTCTCCGTATCCTCACCGTTGAACCTCTGCAAACTTTGCAGAGGTTCAACGGTGAGGATACGGAGAGGATACGGTGTAGTGACGGAGAGGTGAGCCGGGGGGGCCGGGAGGACTCCGGATGGTTTCGCGGCTAATCGAGCTTTGTAACGTGCTCACCCGGAGGCAGTTCCGCCAGGAGGCGGGCGACGCTGCGGTTCTGGCCCGGAAGAACCAGGTCTGGCGCAATCTCGGCCAGCGGCTGGAGCACGAAACGCCGTTGGTGGGCCCGGGGATGGGGCAGGGTCAGCGCCGGGGTGGCGCGGCGCTCGGGACCGAAGGCCAACAGGTCGAGGTCCAGCGGGCGGGGCTCATTGAGCACGTTTTTGGGGGCGCGGCCAAACTCCTGCTCCAGCTTCTGCAAGGCCGATAGCAGCGATTCGGGGGTTTGGCTGGCAGGGGGTCTGAGGCCCACGACCGCGTTGACGAATGGAGGCGAACCGGGAGGGCAATCCACCGGGCTGCTTTGCCACAGCGAAGAGCGCAGGAGCGGGCTGGAGGAGAGCGCCTCCAGCCGATTCATGGCGCGCAGGAGGGTCTGCCGGCCGTCCCCGAGGTTTGCCCCTAAGGCCACGAAAGCCAATGCCTCCGCCGTGGTTGGTGGAGCCGAGACATTGGAACCTGGGCGTTGGGCTTCAGTTGGAAGCATTCAGTTCAAACCACAGATGGACACAGATAGACACAGATACGAACTGGCCGAATCGCACGTTTGGGGAGCGCTGTTACCTTCTCCGGACAATGAGCTGGGCTCGGCGGCAGCCAGGCTACGGCTTAGTACAGTGCATCTGTGTCCATCTGTGTTCATCTGTGGTGTTCTTCTGTCTGGCTATGGTTTAGACTTCAGACTTTAGACTCTTAACCCAAGGACGTCCTGCATGTCGTAGAGGCCGGGCTTCTGCGCGACCACCCACCGGGCGGCGCGCAAGGCGCCGTTGGCAAAGGTCTCCCGGCTGGCCGCCTTGTGGGTCAATTCCAGGCGCTCGCCTATGCCGGCGAAGATGACCGTGTGGTCGCCTACGACGTCGCCGGCTCGCACGGAGTGGATGCCGATCTCCTCGGAAGTGCGCTCGCCGACGATGCCCGAGCGGCCATAGCGGGCGACCTGGTCGAGCTGCCGGCCGCGGGCCTTGGCCAGGATTTCCGCCAGCGTGCGCGCCGTGCCGCTCGGGGCATCGCGCTTCAGGCGGTGGTGGACCTCCACGATTTCGAGGTCGAAGGCCGGCCCCAGGATCTCGGCTGCCTTGCGCGTCAGCCAGAAGAGCGTGTTCACGCCGGTGGAGAAGTTTGCGGACAGGACAATCGGTATCTGCGACTGGCAGCCGGCGATCAGGGACCGGGAGACATCCGAGTGGCCCGTGGTGCCGACCACCAGCGCCTTTTTGTGCTCGGCGCAGAGGGCCGCGATGTCGGGCGTAGCGGTATGCGAGCTGAAGTCAACCACGACGTCGCCTTCGCGGATGACGGAGCGCAGGTCGTCGCCCTGGTCAATTTGGCCCAGGATTTGGAGGTCGGGGAAGTTGGCGGCGCAGGCCACGAGGGCGCGCCCCATGCGGCCTTTGGAACCGGTGATGATGAGCTTGGTCATGTGTGGAACGCGGAGCTTGGTGCGTGCTGCGTGTTCCGTGTTGCGAGGGGCTTCTTCATGGAACACGCAATACGCAACACGAGCGGCGAGCTATTTCAACAATCCTACAGCCTTCATAGTGGTCCGGAGCATCTCGCGGTTCCGGGCGCTCATGGGCACCAGGGGCAGGCGGTATTCCTCTTCGATCTGGCCGAGCATGGCCAGCGCCGCCTTGACCGGCGCCGGGTTGGTCTCGATGAACAGGTCCTTGAACAGGGGGTAATACTTCTGGTGCAGCTTAAGGGCCGCCTTCAGATTGCCCTGGGCGAAGGCGCGAACCATCTGCGCGACCTGGCGCGGGATGACATTGGACGCGACGCTGATAACGCCCTGCGCGCCCACGGCCATGAAAGGCAGGGTCAGGGAGTCGTCGCCGCTGAGGATTTCGAACCTGGGGCCGAGGGCGGCGCGCAACTGGCTGATGCGGTCGGCGCTGCCGCCGGCTTCCTTGATGCCGACGATGTTCTTGCAGTCCTGGGCGAGGCGCTTGACGGTGTCCACGCCGATTTCGACGCCGCAGCGCCCCGGGATGCTGTAGAGCACTATGGGCAGGCGGGTTTGCCGTGCCACTTCCCGGAAGTGCTGGTAGAGGCCTTCCTGGGTGGGCTTGTTGTAGTACGGCGCCACTTGCAGGGAGCCGTCCGCGCCGGCCTGCTCGGCGCGGGCCGTCAGGTGGAGCGCCTCGCTGGTGGAGTTGCCGCCCGTGCCCGCGAGCACCTTGAGGCGCCGGCGCGCGAACTCCACGGACAAGGCGATGATGCGGATGTGCTCGTCGTAGTCCACGGTGGGGGATTCGCCCGTGGTGCCGACCGGCACGATGCCGTCCACGCCGCCGCGCACCTGGGCCTCGATCAGCCTTTTCAGCGCGGTCTCGTCTATTTGCCCTTTCCTGAAGGGTGTGACAATGGCGGTGTAAGTCCCGGTAAACATGCTAGATCTCAGTCCTTCCCTCGAACACGAATTCGGCGGGGCCGGTCAGCGTCACGTCGGCAAATGTGCCGTCCATTTCCCGGAAGCTCACGTCCAGTTCCTCGCCGCCCTGGACTTGCACCCGGACGGGCGAGCGGAAGCCGTGCAACCGGGCGGCAATCAGCGCGGAGGCCGTGACGCCGGTGCCGCACGCCAGCGTCTCGCCTTCCACGCCGCGCTCGAAAGTCCGCACGCGGATGTGGCCGGGGCCGAGCTGCTGCACGAAGTTGACGTTCGTTCCTTTCGGGCTGAACCGTGCGTGGTGGCGCAGTTGCGGCCCCAGTTCGCCAACCCGGGCGCGGTCGGCGTCCGGCACAAAGACAACCGCGTGCGGCACGCCGGTGTTGATGGAGTGAACGGTTTCCTTGCCGGCGGAAAGCCGAAGCTGCTCGTTAAGCCGCAGGTCTGTGGCCGGCGTCAGGCTGACGGTGACGCGCGTGCCCTGGAAACTGGCGCGAATGACGCCGGCCAGCGTCTCGAAGGTGAGCGCGTGCTCGATCCTGGTGAGGCGCTGCACGAACCGCGCGAAACAGCGCGCGCCGTTGCCGCACATTTCGCCGGTGCTACCGTCGCTGTTGTAGAAGTCCCAGGCCCAATCGGCTTTGCCGGAGGTGGATGGCTTCAGGAGGATCAGGCCGTCGGCGCCGACGCCGCGGTGCCGGTCGCAGAGCCGCGCGACCTGGGCGCGGGAGAGGCTGAGCTTCTGTGCCCGGTTGTCCACGAGCACAAAGTCATTGCCTGCGCCGTTCATTTTCGTGAAATCCAACACCATCGGGAGAAAGGGTACCGTGACCGGCGGCGGGTGTCGAGCGGTGTCAGACGGGGGGCTGAGGCGTTCTACGGGTCGGCAAAGGCTGGTGTGGGGTGTCAGAAATTAGCTTACCATTGGCGCGGACCCGAAAGCGGCAGGGGGTTGCCGCACTCCAAAACGCTTCGCGGATTGGGGCGTATCGGACGGCGCCCGCCAGCGTCCTAGAGTGCGGCAGTCCCCTGCCGCTTTGGAGGGCGCCCCGATCGTTTAGGCAATTGTGAGACACCACGCTGGCCCCTGGATGGCCTTGCGGGCTATTTCCCGCATTCGTTCCCACGCGCGCTAAAGAAGCTTTTCACGGAGGAGTCTCCTCTTGTCATCGTAATAGCGCAGCGTTCCTTTCTCAAGGGTGACATGGCTGATCACGTTCGTGGCTGTCCCGCAAACAAAGTCGTCCACCAATCGCCATTGTCCCTGATTGCTCTGTACGACAATGCAGCGGTCCTTATTTCGTTGCGGAATCTCCACGGACTCTATTTCGAGTAGCGAGCCGTCGTCGGTTTTGGCGGGTTCGCCGATGCTGCCCATTCCATAACCGGGGAACTTCAAAGCGAACATGACATGAATCATTGTCTCCCGGTCTTTGAAGGAGGATGGGATCATGGCAGAGGTCATGGCTTTCTCGATCCGGTCTAATTCGTTCGGGTCGAGGTTGTCAGGGTCGTCCTTGTAGTCCTCGTAGGTGGCGTAAGCCTTTCGCATCCTGAAGTGTTCTCCGCGATATTCAATGGACCGATTGCCGACCCCGCCATGGTGCAGCCGGATGAATTGCAACCCAATCAACGCCACGATGACCACTGACCAGACCCAGATGCGGAAGCCCTGCCGAGGACGCGGAAAGATTCCCACAGCGGCATCTGCCATGCGCTGTTTCGCAGCATCGATTTCCTGCTCGGACATTGGAATAAACAATTTGCGCCGGGCGCGGTCCTCGAAGGCTCTGACTTTGTGCGCATCGTACCAGCATCGGAGCGACTCCAAATCATGGAAGGCGCGCGGCGTTTCCTTTCTCCGTTGCAGGCATGTTAGGAATTCCCGGTATATGAACGCCACATCATAGGACGCCACTCGGATAACCTCGTGCTCTGAAGGCGGATCGAACGCTTTCATATGGTTAGAGCAAGTCAAGCTGCCCGTGTGAAACGCGGCAGTGAATGCCACGACGATGTTGTTTGCCTCCGAACCCGTTCTTGAGTTGCGGATTCGAGTGTAGATCAACTGACCCAGGCAGCAGCGGCGGGAATCCAGGTATATTATTCCACCGTTGTCGCGTGTCATTGTGATCAGGCTCTTGCAAGCCTTCTGGAGGCTGCACTCGGTGAAGCCTAGTCGTTCGAAGGCTTCACGGTAGGGCTTAGTGGCCTGCCAGAACTGCTCCGACAAATCCTCGTGCCTGCACTCCGTATCAGTCCACAAGCTCGGCATCCATGCGCCATGGTCGGGCCGTTTGAATCGGGTGAGGAGGTAATTCGATAGAGCATGCCGCCTTCCGCTCATCCGTACCAACTCCCGGAAGCGCAATGCTCGATAATTGGTCTTATAATACCCCGGGGCGAACATAATCCGACGCATTCTAGGGGACGGCGCACGTGGGTCAAGAATTGGTCTCCCGACCTTTGGCGTAGGTTTCAAACTCAGCGTTCTTTGCCTACGCCGGGAAGCGCTGACTCAATGCCGCCGCAGTATGAGCCGATGGTCCACCCGCCGGGTCTGGTATTATTCGAGCGGCGGGAGGTTGGTGAGCGTCGGAGACTTCGCGCATTTGGACTGGGCATCCATGAAGCGGCGAATGCTGTCTTCTTCCTCGTCGGGTTGAGCGTAGAGCGCCCGGGCAGCCCTGGCTGGCCAGGGTGTGACATTGGTCACCCGGCCGTCGCCCATTTGTTCGCGCAGTTTAGGCAAGCCCAGTTTTGCGCTCTGTCGGATGGTGGCTGCGGTGGACAGGCCTGTCTCTTTCGCAGCTTGCTGCATCTCCTTCAGGAAGTTCGGTGGCACCGCAAGCGGATAGGTGATGCTCTTCATGTGGGAATCATACATCTGAGCCGGGCGACGGCAAACGCCAATGCCGGGCAAGCCTACGTAGCGGCTAATGCCGCCGCAGTATGAGCCGATGGTCCACGCGCCGGGTCTGGTGGTACTCGAGCGGCGGGAGATTGGTGAGCGTCGGCGACTCGGTCTCGTTCAGGATGGTCTTGGCCATGGCCTGGAGCGCGCGCCAGCGGGGCCACTCGAGGTCGGGGGCGTGGGCAATTTGCCGGAGCAGGCTGCGCCATTCGATGATGACGCGGTCAATGTCGCCGGGGCCAAGCAGGTCGGTAATCCAGGCCTGTTTGGCCGAGGGATCTTTGTGCACGGCCGCCACGATCTGCTCGGCGCCCGCGCCATACTTGGGCGGGACGCCGTTCTCGAGGTAGCCCGGTATGGACTGCAAGCCATACTTCTCGTGGCAGACGATGCCCAACCGCCCGCCCCAGCGGTTGATGTCTTCGCCGGCGAAGCGGAACCCGGCGTCGAGGTTGGCGAGGTCGTAGATGAGTTCGTCGAGGGCGTAGGACTCCTGCTCCAGCGCGGCGGCGATGGCGAGGCCGTCGCCCTGGGTGAAAAAGCTGACGATGCGGCCGCGGAGTGTGGGCACGCCGGCGGCATCAATGAGGCCCAGGCGCCGCCAGAGCAGGGCCACGCCGGTGCTGGTCGGCAATTCGCGGCAGACCGGCACCAGGCTGCACCGGGCGCAGTCGGCGGGCAGCACTTCGCGGCTGGCGGGCTTCCAGATGGCGACGCCGTATTTGTCCACCGGCACGCGCAGGGTCAGCTCGGCGATGCTGACCAGGGCGAGGATGCGCTGGCCCTGGTCCTGGAACCTGACCACGGGCGTCTTCTGCTGCGCCAGCTTCTCTTGCAGGACTGGCACGACCTTTTCTAACCAGACGGCCTGGGGCACCTGGCGGGCATTCCAATTCGTGAGCCGGCGGACCCACTTGGCCAGCAGGACCCGCTCCTCGGTCAGGCGGTCGGCCACCGTGAGGGCGCGGCCGTGGGTTTTGCCGTCGGGGCCGTCGGACAGGACGCAGAGGGTGCCGGTGCCCACTCTTTCCAGGGCGGTGGGGACCGAAAGGACGGATAGCCAATCGCCAATAGCCGATAGCCGATGGGCGCCCGCTGCAGGTGGGGAACCGGGCAGGGATTCTGGATTTACGATTTGCGATTTACGATTTACGAGATCAGCGTCGAGACGGGCACCTTGCTGCTGATCTCGCGCTGAGGCGTGCGTAACGTCCGCTACACGTACAGCGCCCGAATCGCCTCCCCGCTCGTAAATCGTAAATCGTAAATCGTAAATCCTGATGTCCTTCAGGGCCACCGGCGTTGGCGCGGGGTAGGGCTCCCACTCGCCGCGGCTGTTTTGCATTTCGCGGACGCGCTTGCGGACGTGGCGCGCGCGCTCGGCGTCGGTGCGCAAACCGCAGGGGACGTCGGGATGGCGGAGGGATTCCTCGACCCCGAGGACGATGGGTTTGATGGTAAAAAGCCGTCCCTGGGCGCGAACGGCGTCGCGGAACGGGTCGCGTCCGTGCTGGGCGGCGGCGGTCATGAGGCCGAGCAGGGCCGACCAATCCACCGCGGCACTGCGCGAGAGATGGCATGCGTGGGCATCGAGCAGGCGCAATTCGTTCGGGGTGACCAGGACAAAGCCGGTTTCGTCCAGGCCGCGACGGCCCGCCCGGCCAAACATCTGGAGCAGTTCCTCGGGTTTGAGGACTTGCTCGGCCTCATCGCGGCGGTAAGTCTCCCCTGCCAGGGCGACGCTGCGCAAGGAGAAGTTGATGCCGGCGGCCAGGCCCATCGTGGCAACGACCACGCGGAGTTGGCCGGCCTTGGCGAGCGGCTCGATAACGCCGGCCCGGGCGCCGTAGCTGAGGCCGCTGTGGTGATAGGTCACGCGGGCCTTGAGCAGCTTGGCAAGGTGATCGCCTACGACCAACTTCTGCTCCGTGCTGAGGGCGAGGGGATTGGGCGTGGGCAGTTGGCGGGCTAGTTCGGCGGCCATGGATTCAGCGGCCTGGCGGCGCGGGGCAAAGATCAGGATCGGCCCGAGGTCCTCGGCGAGCGCCTTGGCCACCAGCCGGGGCCAGTAGCCGCGGATGTCCGGGGGCACGTGGTAGCTGAGGTTATTGGCATAGACCTCTTCCAACGGCACCGGCCGATGGTCGTGGCGGATGAGGACGGCTTTGCGGCCCAGCCGGTGCAGCCATTTGACGACGTCCTGCGGGTTGCCCACGCTGCCGCTGAGCAGGAGCAACTGGGTCTGCGGCGGCGCCAGGGCGATGGCCAGCTCGTAATTCAGCCCGCGGTCGGAGTCGCTCAGCATCTGGTATTCGTCCACCACGAGCAGTCCCGGGCCGTCGCCCTGCATGAGCCGGTTCTTCTGGGTTTCAAGCGTCGCCACGATCACGGGGGCGCCGAGGTTCTCGGAGAGGTCGCCCGTGGCGATGCCGACGTTCCAGCCGCGGGCGCGCCACTCGGCGAGCTTGTCATTGGCCAGGGCGCGGGTGGGCACCGTGTAGATGGCCTGGCCGCGGTTCTTGCCGTGGTTGGACCAGAGCTCGAAAATGAGAGTCTTGCCGGCGCCGGTGGGGGCCTGGACGACCACGTCCTGCCCCTCGCGCAGCGCGCTAACGGCCTGCTGCTGCCAGAGGTCGGGCACCGCCACCTGGTTGAGGGCAGGCAGGCCTTCCAGTTGTGAAGCAAGGGTCTGCACGGCGGAGAGCAAGGCGCAAAATCACAGGAAGCCGATCAGCCGGAGCGGGCCGGGGGTTTTGACAGGGGTGTGGGCAAGGCGTGCATGATCACGAGAGCAAGATAGCTGCTTTTGGCAATTGGGAAATGGGAATTGGCTGAAATCCGAAATCCGAAGGGCGAAGGCCGAACGAAGGCCGAAATGCGAAACCCGAAGTGGCCGGCCGGTAATCCTGGCAGTTTGCGCGTGAGGAGACCGCCCACCTCGCGGAACGGCGCGCGCTCCGCACACGCAGGCCCGTGGCTCCCGCAATCGCGACGGGATGAGGGTCTTCGGGTTTCGGGCTTCGGCCTTCTTTCGGCCTTCGGGTTTCGGCCTTCGGATTTAGCTACTGGACGGCACCACCGGGGTCTTCCCGCCATTGGTTTAAGGGGGCGTACCCGCACCATTGTGCTACCTTGTGTGCAGATGAACCTGTCACGCGACCGGCGGATTGAGGGTACCTGGGCCGGGGCGACGGGTTTGAACGACATGGGGTTTGACTTAACTGGCTGTAAATCCTAGACTTGGCACACATGTTTGCGGCTGATTCCAAAGTGTCCCCTGCTCTGATTGGCGAGAGCTTTACCGTCGAGCCGTCGGATGCCTGGAAGCAGCTCGTCCTGCCGGTCGAGCCGTTCCTGGAATTGGTCGCCCGCCGCCTCGGGGAGCAGGTCGAGGCCTTCGACCGGGATATCATTCGCTATGCTGATTACGCCCTGAACGGCCAAGGCAAACATTTGCGCGCCGCCCTGTTGGCGCTGACAGCCAATGCGCTAGGCGAGGCAAGCGACTCCCATGTGACCGCGGCCGTGATCATCGAGACCGTGCACCTGGCTACGCTGGTGCATGACGACGTGATTGATGAGGCGGAGATACGCAGGGGCCGGCTGACGCTGGCGGCCAACTGGACGAACGAGATCGCCGTGCTGCTCGGGGATTGCCTGTTCGCCCATGCCCTTAAGCTGGCCGCGAGCTTTCCCACGCCGGATGTTTGCCGAGCCGTGGCGACGGCGACGAATACCGTGTGCGCGGGGGAAATCCTGCAGATACAGCATCGCCGGGACTTCGGGTTCAGCCGCGAGCGGTATTTCCGGATCCTGGAGATGAAGACGGCGGAACTGTTCGCCTTGTCGTGCGAGCTGGGAGCCCGGCTCAGCGACAGCACTGCCGAGCAGTGCGATGGCCTGCGGCAGTTCGGCCTGGCCTTCGGCACCGCTTACCAGGTGTATGATGACTGCGTTGACCTCTTCGGGTCGGAAGCCGCCGCCGGCAAATCGCTGGGCACCGACCTGGCCAAAGGCAAGCTGACGCTGCCGGTGCTCTTGCTTTGGGAGCGGGCGGATAAGGCCGATCGCGCCCGGGTCCGGAAACTGGTGGACGGCTGGCAGCGGGAGTCCATGAAGCGCATGGCGGAGTTGCTGGCGAAATACGAGACGCTGGGAGGCTCGCTGGAGATCATCAACGGTTATCTGCAGAAGGCGAGCCAGCTCCTGCGCCGCCTGCCGGCCGCCAACGGTTGGGCGGGGTTGATCGGCCTGACCGATTACCTGGCCCGGCAGACCGCCGCGCTCGGCACAGCGCCTCAGGGCAGCCTATGATTATGGCGGAGGAGCCGAGGCGCAAGCCCCCCCAACAACTTCCGGAAGAGCCGAGCAGCGCGGAGTCATCGCCCACCGACGAAAGCGAGCTGGTGCAGCGCGCCCGAAAAGGCGACTTGCCGGCCTATGATGAGCTGGTGCGCCGTTACCAGGAACGCATCTACGCCACCGTTTATCACATGACGGCGAACCATGAGGATGCGAACGACCTCGCGCAGGAGGCCTTCATCAAGGCGTTCCACGCGCTGAAGACCTTCAAGGGCGGGTCCAGCTTCTATACCTGGATCTATCGGATCGCCGTGAATAAGACGATCAATTTCCTCAAGCAGCGGAAGCACAAGCCGCAGATGAGCCTGGACGACCTGGACTTCAACGCCGAGCACGACCCCGACTTCGTGGCACTGATTTCGGACAAGACGCCCAGGCGCGATGTAGGGTTGACCGAGCTGCAGGAAAAATTGAACGCAGCCTTGCAGCGCCTGTCTGAGCCTCATAGATTGGTAGTCACACTGCACGATGTGCAGGGGCTATCGCATGAAGAAATTGCGAAGATCATGCACTGCAATATCGGGACCGTGCGTTCGCGTTTGTTCTACGCGCGGCAGCAATTGCAAGCATACCTGTCAGATTACGTAAAGTGAGTATGAGTCAGGACAGCCACGAGTTCGAATCACTGCGCCGCCTGCTGGCACTTAAGCGTCACGAGCAACCCCCTCCCGGGTACTTCGAGCATTTCTCAGGCGAGGTCATCGCCCGCATCAAGGCGGGTGAAGGCGCCCACGAAAGCGCCATGGAACGCCTCTTTTGGGATGCCCCCTGGCTGCAACGGCTCTGGGCAGCCCTCGAAACCAAGCCGATTATGGCCGGCGCCTTCGGCGCCGCCGTCTGCGCCCTGCTGGTCGGCAGCGTAGTCCTTTCCGAGCGGCCGGAAACCCAGCCGCTGGTCTCCGGGCTTACCGCGACCACCGCGATTCCCGTGCAGCTCGCCAACAACGGGGCGGGCACCGACCAGCCTATGACGGCGAGCACCTTCGGGGAGAGCGTCCCCGCCGCGGATTCCACGGCTCCCGCCTCTGCCGCGGACGGCATCTTCGGTCTGGTGCCCCGGCCCACTGCGACCCTCACCACGCTGACGCTGCCCGGTTCGAACTGACGGGCTGCCTTTTCCCGCCGCTCAGCGGAAGCACGACCGGCTAGTCGGCCCGGTTAAAGACCAGCGTCATTCCGTCGCCTGTCATGGTCAGGCGATCACTGTCCACGTCGGCGGCAAGGTCGTGCTCGCGGCCGGCGGTCGTGAAGGAAATCTGGTACTTGCCGCCCACGTTCTTCCATTTGCCCTGGACGTTCTCCGAGCCGGACGCCGCGCCCGCGCCGGGCGACGTGACCGCCGGCAGGTTCTTGATGGAAATGTCACCACCCGTTTTGGCAACGAGCCGGGTCTTCGCGTAGGCCGAGGCGAACCATTCCTTGAGCCTTTGCATTTCCCGCGACGAGACGCTCTGCCGGTTTCGCAGATCCAGGGCCAGCGCAACGCTGACATCAAAGTTCCAGCGGCCCAGGATGGTCTCCGCGTCGTATTTGGCGGACTTGCCCGTCTGCAGGTAGGCGATCAGGTCTTGCATGTCGGGCAGCACGGTAGTCCACACCTCGTGCGCCAGCCCGGGATTATTGAGCACCGCCTGGATGGTGGGGTGGTCCACGAAGTCCAGGATGCCCGTGCGCTTCTGCCAGTCTTCCGTCAGGCGCGTATCGGCGGCGATGTTCTGAAACTCGGGCCGCTCCGCCAGCCCCAGGAAGGCGGGGTAATGCTCCAGGCCCGCGGCACTCAGGGGATTATTGTAGATCAGGCCCGCCAGGTCGGCGGAGTGATACCACACCTGCGGCATCGGATCGAGGGCGCCCGCCACCTTCGAAAAGCCCGTGCTCTGCATGTCCTGCCCAAGGCGGTTTAAGATGACCAGCGATTTGGGGTCTTTGTCCGGCGTGGCAAGCTGGAAGCTCCAGTAGCTGAACGGATAGACCACCGCGGCGAGCAACATGCAATACAGCGCCCCATTGAGCGCCCCCACGCAGAGCCCCAGGCGGCGGTTAAGCCGCTCCCACAGCGCCAGGCGCAGGTCGCCCGCATGGTACTTGTAATGCACGTCCACCTTCTGATGCACCATGTAGGCCCCCACCTTGAAGGCGATGGAAATGATCACGAACACCAGCAGCGCCCCGACCAGCCAGGCCAGTTCGGGGTACCTCACACCCACTGACACCAGCAAGGGCCTGAGCAGCCTGCCTAGCGGCTTGGCCAGCAGGGCACCGAAGAGAATGCCGATGGTCGAAAATGCCGCCCGCACCCCGCCCTGCCGGTAGCCCATTGCCGCCACCGAGGGCACCAGCACCAATACGAGAAGCCAAATCGTCATGGTTTGAGTTAAACTCCGCTGGCCGGAAATGCACGCCCAAAATGGGCTCCCGGGCGGCACCGGGCGCAGCTCATCACCGCCGCCATTCTTTAGTAGAGTAAGCCTCCGGCATCAGTCGCGCGCCTGCGGCGATACCCCGGTGTGTCTCCCATGGGGCCCGGACCACATGGGAGACACACCGGGGTATCGCCGGATGCACGCCCCTGGCGCGGGCGGGTCGCAGAAACGTCCCTTGTTACTCTCCGCCCTGCAGGGCCAGTTGGGCTGCGCCGTAAAGGCCCGCGTTGCCGCCAAGCCTGGAGGCGTGCAGCTTGACCTGGGCGATGGCGACCGGCTGCGCCCAGCGCCTGGCCTCTGCGTAGATGTCCCCCAGCAGCGCGGCTGCCGGGCCAAACACCCCGCCACCGAAGATGATCTTCTCGGGGTTGAACAGGCTGACGAGGTTGGCAACGGCCATGCCCCAGAACTGCACCGCTTCGGTGATAACCTGTTGCCCCAATGGGTCCCCACGTTCGTAGGCAGCGAGGACACCGCGCGCCGTCCATTCCTTGTAATGCCCTAAGCCTCGGCGGTTTGCGCCGCGGGCCTTCCGCCCCGCCAGCCGGCGCGCTACCTTGGCCAGCCCCTCCCCGGACGCGTGGTACTCAAAGCAGCCGCAGGGAACGTATTCCGGACGGAAAGGCCGCTCCAGCGCGAGCCAGCCGATGGCGCCGGCAATGTCGTGGGCGCCCCGCAGGATACGGCCATCAATCAGCACGCCGGCGCCAATACCCGTGCCTACGGCAAGAAAGATCGCGTTGCGGCAACCCTTGGCTGCGCCTTTCCAGGTCTCGCCCAGAATGTAACAGGCGCGATCGCTGTCTATAGCCACCCTGAGCCGAGCCTTGCCGATGGCCGTGACCAATTCGCGGCGCAGGGGGTAGTCCTCCCAGCCCGGAATGTTCGGCGCCCAAATCCGTCCGGTCTTCGAGTCGCTGATGCCCGGGACGGATACGCCCACGGCGCGAACGTTAAGCCGCTTATCCCGGGCCGCCTTCAGCAAACGGCCAAGCTCAACCCGGATCAACTCCCCTACGGCCTGACCTTGCCGGCCAGCCAGCGGCACCGCCCGGCGCTCCAGCATCCGGCCTGCCCCGGTGAAGAGCGCCCCGGCCAGCTTCGTGCCCCCCAGATCAAGCGCGATGACGGCAGGTCTCCTCACAGCCGCTGGCCCGGCCTACTTCTGCAAAAGCTCGGGCTGTGCCTGGCGAGCCGAGCCGCCCGCCGGGCCTGGCGCCGGAGGCGCGGCTTCGATCCTCGGGGGCTTGGCCACAAAGGCCAATGCCGCCCCGACCAGGAGCATGACGGCGCAGATGACGAAGGAATTGTGGTAAGTGCCGGTCGTGTCGCGAATCCAGCCGGCCAGCATGGGGCCGATTATCCCTGCCACGCCGAACCCGGTGAACACTAGGCCGTAATTGACCCCCAGGTTGCGCACGCCGTAGAAGTCAGCCGTCGTAGCCGGGAACAATGTGAAAATGGTGCCGTAACAGAGGCCGGTGAAAGCCGAGCCGAAGATCAGCAGCGCCGGCGTGGTGTAGTAGCTAAAAGCGAACATGTTTACGGCCTGGAGGATGAAGGCGATGATCATCGTGTTGGTGCGGCCAATGCGGTCGGAGAGGAACCCGCTGACCACCCGGCCACACGTGTTGAAGATCGCCAGCGTGGCCACCGGCGCGAAGCCCCATTTATCAATGTGCGCCTGGTCCCTGGCGATGAGGGCCACCTGCGAAATGATCATCAGGCCCGCCGAGGCCGCCAGCACGAACATCAGCCAGAGCTGGTAGAACTGCCCTGTCCGCAGCATCTCGTGCCAATCCAGGTTCGGCCGCGCCGTGGGCGCTTTGGCGGCGGGCGCGCCGGCCGCCGCGACCGGGGCCGGCGTGTAGCCCGCAGGCGGGTTGGTCAGCAGTTGCGAAAGCAGCGACACCACCACAATCGTGCCCGCGCCCAGAATGAGGAACGTGTTGGGAATGCTCGTCGCCTTCAGCAGGAACTGCGTCAAGGGTGCGATCCATACCGCCGCCAGCCCCACCCCGCTCACCACGATGCCGGTGATCAATCCCTTACGCGCCGGGGGGAACCACTTGATGGACGGCGGCGTCGTCGCCGAGTAGCCCAACCCGATGCCGAAGCCGCCAACCATGCCGAACGTGACCAGCATCAGGGTCGGGGTCTTCGCGAACGAAGAGGCGATCAGCCCCAACCCTAAAATGATGCCGCCGAGCATGGCGACGTAGCGCGGGCCGATTTTGTCCTGCCAGCGGCCGGCGAAGATCATCATCAGCGCGAAGGCCGCCGCCGAGATGGTAAACGGCAAGGACGCCTGGGCTGCTTTCCAATGCCATTGCAGCACGAGGGCCTTGCCCATCACGCTCCAGGCATAGAGCACGCCCAGGATGAGGTTGATAGCGAGAGCGGCAAAGACGACCGTCCAGCCGCGGATAGGAGTAGGTGTTTGTTCCTGCATAGGTCAGTGGTTCCAGGTTTGCACGACGTTGCCGCGCTTCACGGAGGACAGGTTACCCACCGCCGCTCCGGCGGGCAATAGTATTTTTCGGCGACTGAGGAAGGCCAGCTTATTTACCTAAGCCCGCCGTGGGCCTCGTCCTCGTCGTCGTCCTCGGACTCGTGCTCGAAATCCGCCATACAACCGAGGACGAGAACGAGGAGGAGGACGAGGACGAGAGTGCCGCTGCTCGGGCGAACTGCCGTTCCTGCGTGAGGTGGCCGCCAGTTTCGTGAGCCGGCTGTCTGGAGCGGGCGAAACGCCCACCCCACTCTGGATGCCTGGTCCCCCGAGCGCGCGCCCTAAAAGCGCAGGACAAACGTCAGGGACACTGCATGCGTCCCCAGATAGTCGTAACCTGACGGGAAGGCGGCCATGAACTTGTAGCCCACGCCTAACTCCGCGCTATCGCACAGCTTGAACCGCACCCCCGCCATGCCCTGGACCGCGCCGCTCACCGAGCTGTCTCTCCCGCGGTAGAAGTTGTAGTAGTCGAAATCGGCATAGACACCGCCGCCCTCCACACCGATGTAAGGTTCCACGATGCTGCCGGTGTGGAACTCGTATTCGAAGCCGGCGAGGAACGGCACCTGGTAGAGATCGCCGTGCGCATTGCCACTGACCTGGTTCCAGACCAGGCCGGTCTCCGCTTGCAGCGAGACCCCGAAGATGTCGTCGTTGTATATGCGGTAACCCGGCACCACGCTAAAACGGATGCCCGGGTCCACGGTAAGCCCTGAATGCAACCCGGTGATAAAGGAGGCCCCGATGTCGGTATTGAGGAACGGGCCCTCGCCGTCCGCCAGCGCCGGGAGCGCCGTCCAGGCGAGGCAGGCTACGCCCATCATGGCCATGAAACGAACCGATTTGAATGAATGGTAACGCATACTCTGTTGTTAGTTCCGCCGTTAACTCTCTTATACTGATCGTCCCGCTGCCCAGGGAGCCACTGCCCGGGCACATAACAGCGGAAGCGATCTGGACAGAGGAACTCTTGCCCCGGAGGTCGCTATCGTCAATGAGGAAACGGTAAGTTAGTGCCGGTCCAGGTAGCCCAGGACCACGCCGCACATGGCCTTGACCCCGACCACGAGGCAGTCCTCATCAATATCGAACTCCGGGGTGTGGGCGCTGGCGGTGATGCCCTTGGCGCGGTTGCCTGAGCCCAACCGGAAGAAAAACCCCGGCACGACTTGCTGATAGAAGGAGAAGTCCTCCGCGGCCATGCGTTGGGGCACCTCGACGACGTTGGTCGGCCCCACGGCGGCGCGCAGCCAGGGCAGGCACTCCCGCACCAGGTCGGGATCGTTATACACGACGGTGGTGGTGCGCTGGAACTGCACCTCATAGCTTGCATCGTAAGCCTCGGTCACGCCGGCCAGCGTCTGGTCCATGAGTCCCTCAACCCGGCTCTGCGCCGGCTCGCTGAAGGTGCGAATGGTGCCGCTGAGCTTCACTTCCTCCGCCATGTTGTTCTGCCGGTCGCCGCCGTGAATGGTGCCAATGGTCAGGATGACAGGCTCGAAGGTGTCCACGCGGCGGCTCTTGATGCTCTGCAAGGCGGTGACGCACTCAGCCGCGACGACGATGGTGTCCACCCCCTGCTCGGGCGAGGCGGCCCATGCTCTTTTCCCGTGAAGCGTTATCTTGAAGCCGTCGGCGGCGGCCTGGGCGGCGCCCGCGCGGTAGCCCACCAGGCCGGTCTCGATCTCCGGGGAGGTGTGCAGGCCGAAAATCACCGCCGGGCGGGGATCGGCCAACGCCCCCTCTTTGATCATCAGCGGCGCACCGCCTTCCTCGCCGGGCGGTACGGCCTCTTCGGCCGGCTGGAACAGGAATTTCACCACGCCCCGAAGCCGGCTGCGCCGCTGGCTTAGCAACTCCGCGACTCCGAGGCCGATGGCCGTGTGGGCATCATGCCCGCAGGCGTGCATGACACCGGGAACCAGGGACTTGTAAGGCACATCGTGCGTCTCGTTGATGGGCAGAGCGTCCATCTCCGCGCGGACTGCCACGACTGGGCCGGGCCGGCTGCCCCGGAGAAGGGCCACCACGCCATGTTTGGCGATGTTAGTCCTGACTTCGTCGAAGCCCAAGGCGCGCAACCGCTCAGCGACGACCCCGGCCGTGCGCTTCTCTCGGTTGGATAGCTCGGGATGCAGATGGAAATCGCGCCGGGTCTCGACCAGCTTTGGCCGGAGGGCGGCAGCGGCCTCGGCGATGTCCTGCTCTGGCGCCGGCACGGATTGAGCCCTGGAATCAACCCCCGACGCCAGGAGCGCGGCGCAAAGGAAAGCGCCGAAAACAAACCCGCGTGGGAACATCCAACATCCAACATCCAACATCCAATGAGCGCCACGCGGGCAGGCATTGGAAGTTGGGAGTTGGAAGTTGGATGTTGGATGTTGGATGTTCCCGCAATTCATAGAAACACAGTCGTCTTGTTCATGTTGTCTCAACCGGCGGCGCGGTTTCGGGCCTCATCTTAACGGGCGGCGGCGCCGGCGCAACCGTCTGTCCTGCACCCAGCAGCCGTTTCCAGAATCCCAGCCCTGGCGCGTAGCGCTGGGCCGCCGCGGCGCGGAACTCGGTCAGCAGCTTGTGCCTGGCCCACGCGCCAAAGGCGGCATCCGTCGCCAGGCTCAGCCCAACCCACATCGCGATGAAGAACTTGGGCTTGAGGTTGAAGTCGTGGTTCATGGTCACCAACCCCAATAACATGCTCAAAGCGGCAAAGGCGGCAACCGGCAGGACCATGATCCGGGCCAGCGTCGCGCTCGTGGCGCGGTTCGGGTTTTTCGCGGTGAGCCCCTGCCACATGCCGACCCAGTAAAGGGCCGCCACGTCGGCGAGCATGAGGACGATGAGCGCGGCCCAGAACAACACCCAGGACTCGCGGTCATCGGCGTCGGAGAGCCCCGCGGTCGAGCCGCGCATGAACAGCACGAACAGCACGAGCACCAGCATGGCCGGCCCCAGGAACTGCCGCCGCAGCGCCAGCAGTTGGCCGCGCAGGATGTCGCGCACCGTCAGCGGCGTCGAGAGGAGCAATTCCAGCGAGCCCTGGGTGCGGTCGGCGGCGATTTGGCGGCCGGCCTCGGTGGCGAACCAGCCCTTGATGAGCAGGTTCAGGATAATGCCGGTCACAAAAAACATGAACTCGCTCAGCCAGTCCCGGTGGTACTTGGCCAGGCCCCAGGCCCAGCCGCAGCCCAGCAGCGCCAGCACCGCCCAGACGCAGGCCGGCTTGAGTCGCGCCCGGGCGGCCAGCCAGAAATACGCATTCTGGTCCAGCAGGAGCTTGCGAAAGCCAGCGCGCTCGGCGGCGTCGCCGTAGCTCCAGAGGCGCCAGCGCTCGCGCCAGCGCAGGGCCTGGACGCCCGCCGGCCGGTCCTGCCACGAGCGCGGCGCCCGCACGCAGGCCAGCACCAAAAAAAACCAGGCCAGCGCGTGCACCACCGCCACCGAGCCCCAGAAACCCTCCCGGTCCTGCGGCGTGACCCGGTAGTTGGAATCAAAGGCGGTAAAGTAGCTAGTGCCTGGACTCGGTAGCAACCAGCCGACCGGCGGACCCTGGGCCCGAATCACATAGCCCCACCATGATCCGATCGCCGGGAGGCCCGCCGCAATCAGCAGGATCAACAACAGGGTGATCCCCATGGCATTTCGAGCCGAGCGGCAAAGCGCCGATACGAACATCCCCACCGCCAGCGAGAAGAACAGCGTGTTGACAGCCACCAGCGCCATCCGTCCGAATTCACCCGGCGTCACGCCGCCCAGCAGCAACGGCAGCGCCAGCATCGGCACCACGGCCAGCACGCCGTAGAAGCCGCGCAGGGAGGTGGCGACCAGCTTCCCAAACACCACGTCGTAGCCTTTCAGGTCCGTCAGAAACAGCAGCCCGAGCGTGCCCTCCCGCTTTTCCTGGCTTAGGCAGTCGGCGGTCGAGCGCACCCCGCTGAAGAGGCAGTAGAGCACCGCGCCGCCGGTGAGGATGCTGAACACGCCCATGGCGATCTGGCTTGGCGCCTGGCTCTGCGTGATGATGAAAAACCACGTGCTGACGGCCAGCACCACGAGCGCCGCGGCGCTCCGCACCCAATAGGTGCTGCGCTGGCGCGAGGCGACGCGCAGTTCTCGGCTTACAATCGGAAGAAAACGCATGCTACTGGACCTGGATGACGGGCGGGGCCGGCACCGGCGGCGGCACCGCGGGAACCGCAACATACCGGAAAGGCTGGAGACTGCGCGTGGCCTGCTGGCGGAAGGAGGAATACAGCTTCCGGCGCGACCAGTAGATGAAGGCCACGTCCTTGCTCAGCGAGAGCACGGCGCTCAGGCCCAGCGTGATAGCCGGATACCAACGCGCCCAGTTGGTTGACATCCACGAGCTGGCGGTGGTGGACCAAAGGCCGCCTTTGAACAGCAAGGGCAGAAGGATCAGCGGAAACGCCATGGACGCCGCGAAGAAGATCGCCATGCCGGGGACCACCTGCACCAGGGCGAGCGTCTTGAGCGTGCCCAGGTTGTTGCTCCGGCACGTCATCCCAGTCCACATGCCGAACCAGCACAAGGCCGCCAGGTTGAGGGGCACAGTGACCAGGACCACACCCGCACTGAGCAGCGCCGTGCTGAGCCCTCCCCACGGAGCGCCGCCAACCCTGCCCATATTTGCGTAAGCGGCAACGGCCGCCACGGAGTACATCAGCATCAGCAGGATCACCGGCCGAGCAAACAGGCGCAGCAGCGCTTGCCATTGGCCGTCCACAATGTCGCGCACGCTCACCGGGGCCGCCATCAGCAGCTCGATCAGCCCGCTGCGCCGGGCCTCGAGGAAGAAGCGGCAGGACTGCGAGGCCAGCCACAGATACAGCAGCCAGATAAAGATCCAGCTTAATGAGTTCCACGCCACCCACAGCTCCGCGGCGGCCCCGGCGGCGAGCATGGCGATCAGCACGCCGGTCGCCAGCACGGCTATGACCCAGACACCGAGCGATTGCCAGCGCTCACGGGACGCCAGCCACAGGACGGCGTTCCGGTCAATCAGTTTACGGCGCAGTGCCGCCCGCCGCCGCGCGCCCCCATACCGCCAGGCGTAGCGCCATTTCGAACTGGAGAAGGCCGTGGCCCGCGTGCGCCGCTCCTGCCACGTGCGTGGCACGAGCGCGCACGCGAGCGAGAACAGGACCCACGCGATCACCTGGTTGACAAGCAGCCCGCGCCAGAACGACTTCGGGCCCCACGCCCCGACCTGGCTGAACACATAGAGAGGGCTGCTGTTGCTGAACACCGCCCCGGGAGTGCCTCGCCGGAACATGCCGAGGAGACCATCGGCCAGCGGCCCGGCCGCCAGCCACAGCAGCAGCAGGCCGACCGTCCCCGCCAACGCCCGCTGCGGGTCGCGGCTGACCGCGGACACGAACAAGCCTGCGGCCAGCGAGCAGAACAGCGCGTTCACCAGCGCCAGGGTCCGCTCCCAGAATGTAAGGCCCGTCACGCCGCCCATCAGGAGCGTCGTGGCGAGAATGGGGAAGATGGCCAGCAGGGCGAAGCAGCCTCGCAAAGAGGTGGCCAGCAGCTTCCCGCCCGCCACGTCATAGCCGCGCAGGTCCGTCAGAAAGAGAAAGCCGAGCGTGCCCTCGCGCTTCTCCTCGCTCAGGCAGTCCGACGTGAAGAACACGCCGGCGGAAAGGGCGGCTCCCAGGGCCAGCCACGTCAGGATGCCAAACAAGGCGCTGCCGAGCGTGGCCGTGCGGAAGGCGCCGAACCGCGCCAGCAACATGATGGCCGCGCCGATGACGATGGCCACCAACGCCGCGGCGATCCGCAGCCAGAAAGTGCTGCGCTTGCGCCCGGCCACGCGCAGCTCCCGGTCAATGATCGGCAGGAAGGTCATAGCTGCGGGGCCTCCAATTGGAAGGTGCGGCGCCGAAGCCGATGCTGCAGGCCCAGCCAACAAACGAAGGCGATGGCAAACTGGCAGAGCGCCGCCCAGAAGTACGGGCTGCCGATCAGCCCGCTGGAGAAGCCAGCGGTCAGCGCAAGGCCGCCGGCCGGGTTGAGATAGGCGGGAAGGTCCATGGCAAACCCTGCCACCAGAGGCAGCACCCGTGGCACCACCAGGCCAACGGCCACCGTCCAGAGGAATGCACCCACAAAACTGCGGCGGCACAGCGAAAAATACAGGCCAATCACCGGCACCGCCACGAAAGCGGCCCCGTGGAACAGGACGGCATCCGTGTCGTCGGGGATGTTCGGGACGCTGCCGAGATAGAGCCAAACCCCCAGGAGCATTGCGACCGCCGGCAGAAACTGCCCCCAGAGGCCGCGCAGGCGGCCCGAGATGATCGCGCTCTCACCCAAAGGCGACACCAGCAGCAGTTCGAGCACGCCGTTTTCCTTCTCGCGCTGGAAGCTCCCCGCCGCGGTCATGGCGATAGTGATGGCCAGCAGCCAGGCAATGCCGCGTTGCATCGCGCTGTAGCCGTGGAAGAAGTCCCGGTCCGTCAGCAAGGCGCTGTAAAGCGAGATAATGACGGCGAACCAGCCCCAGGTGACCAGCCTGCCGCTCCAGGTGCGTTGTCCGAGCCAGCCGATGGGGTTGTGTTCCAGCTTCCAGCGCATCCACTGGCGCAGCAGCCCGACCCACAGGATGGGCCGGCAGAAGGTCTTTTGCAGCCAAACCTGCTGCTCGGAGGGCGGCTCCTCGCGCCAGACGCGCCGGGTTTTGGCGCCCGCCACCAGCACCGCGGCGACCAACACCAGCAAGGAGAAGCCGGCCAGTTCACCGGCAGCCCATAGCAACTGCGAGGCCGAACCCAGGCGCAGGTAAACGTTCCAGACGCCCAACCCGTTGGCAATGAAGCCCACGCCCAGCAGCGTCGCGTATAACATGCTGGGATAATAGAACCCCGGCGCACTCCTCCGGGTCACCGCCGGGAAAATGAGGACCCCGGCGAGCAATCCCAGCGCCAGCAGGAACACCAGCGCCAGCAGCAGCGCGCCGAGCAAGGCGCGCGTCCAGGTGCGGTTCCAGGCCGACGCGAGCAAGCCGGCGGAGATGGCCCAGCAGACCACGCCGAAGGTCAGCAGCACCGACAGCAGCGCCTGCGCCCAACTGACACCGCCCAGCAGAAAAGGGATGGTCAGCACCGGCAGGACAGCCAGCCAGAGGGTGATAGCCCGCAGGCCCTGCGCCAGGCCTTTCGCAACGACAATGCTCCCGGCCTGCAGCGGGGTCAGGAACAGCAGGCCCAAAGTCCCTTCCCGGCGCTCGCGGCTGAGGCAGTCGGCGGTGAGCAGCGGCACCAGCACCCAGATGGCTATGAACAGCGCCGAATGCAGGCTCGCAAACAACGCGCCCCCGAGGCTGGCCCCGAAGCCGCGGCTCAGCCCAAAGGACAGCCCTTCCAGCAGCAGCGCCGCCACCCCCAACAGCCGCAGGTAATACGTGAACGGCTGCCGCGCGGCCGCGCGCAACTCACGTTCGACTACGGGCAGGACGGTCATGGAGATGTGGCGTAAGCCTCCGGCTTGCGAAAGTGGCAGCAACCCTCCGGGTTGCTCGGGTGGGCATGCAGGCCCGGCGAATGAACAACCCAGAGGGTTGTTCGGACGACCGCAAGCCGGAGGCTTACGCTACTACCTGCATAGTTACCCTGCGTCATGACGGTGTCCAATGGCGGGCCCTGCGGAAGACCGGTGCCGCATGGCCCCAGGCCGCCCAAAGGCTGCCGGGGAAGGGATATTCGAGAGGCTGCCCGGCCGCCAAATCGGCCAGCAGACGCCGGCGCGCGAATCGCATGGCCCAGAGGAAGAACAGCACGATCAACACACTGGGCGTCCAGTAGGTGATACACCATTGCCACGAAGGAAACGACCTGGCTCGCGCCATAGATCGCAGGCCCATTACGTAAATCATTGAACTGATGCCGTACGGGATGCCCTTGGCCACTCCCACGCTCCAGAGAATCGCGGCCATCTGGCCCCTCGCCCGGAGTCCGAACCAAAGGCCCAGCCAGCACAGGGCTCCCAGCCCGAGCACCGTTTCCACCGCAAACAAAGCAAAGCCTACTGTGTTGTACACATTCCACACGGTGGAGCCTCTGAACCTAAGGAAGATAAAAAGGTAAACGATCTCCAAGAGTATCGGGGTCAGCATTAGCACGAGCGGTCTGGCTAGGAGGCGCCTCAGTGCCCGCCATTGCTCTGAGACAATGGTCTGCGCGCCGACTGGGGTGGTCAGCAGCAGCTCGAGTTCCCCCGAGCGCCGGGATTCTATGAAGAACCGGCTGACCGCCCAGGCGATCAGCGCTCCGATAATGGCTGATGACCCCATGCTCCATGACCATGAGATGCCGGAGACGGCTGCCGGGGTGATAAATCGCGCGAGAAACACGGACCCGAGCGTAAACGGAACGCTCACTGCCGCTGCGCCCCACACCGTCGCCCGCAACCCTCGCTGACTGCCGACGCGCCACGCCACCGGGCTCGCTTGGCCTGAAAACCTCCGCCTGTTTCGGGGTAGGGCCACGTCTGCCGCGGGGCGCTTGAGCTTCTGGCTCCTGCTGGCCGGTGCGCCCCCATCGCTTTGCAAGCTCCGCCGCAACCGGAGGTTCGCGCGAACCAGCAGGGCACAGCTCAGCGTGCCCAGGGCAGCCAGGGACAACCAGTAAGCGCCGGCCGAGGCCCGGTAGGAAACATCGCCGGCGGCCTGCAGCAGGGCCAAAGGGCTGAGCAGGCTCACCTTCGCCAACACCGCGGCGGCTGGTCCTGACTCCGCCAGCCAACGGAACAGCAACGGGCCAAGCGCCACACCGCCCACAATGCAAATGGCCAGCCGCGCCGCCTTGAATCGCTCCCGCTGAGCCGCCGCCGCAAACAAGCCCGCCGCCAGCGCGAACAGCAGCACGTTCAGCAGCGCAAGCTCCTTGCGGAAGGCTTCGCCGACCGTGACGCCACCCGCCAGGATCGGCAGCGCGAGGGCGGGCAGGAATGCCACGAGGGCGCAAACGCCGGCGATGCCAATGGACCCCAGTTTGCCCAGAAGCACATCCAGCACCCGCACCCGCGTGAGCAGCAACAAGCCCAGCGTGCCTTCGCGCCGCTCCGCATTCAGGGCATCGGAAATCAGCAGACACACGAAGCAGATCAGCAGAAAGGCGGCGCACACGAGGCCATCGAACACGCCGCGGCCCACGCCCGCGGGCGTGCCCCACGGCGTGGCTGACATAAGCTGGGGGACACAAATCAGCACGCCTGCCAGCCCTACGCCAAAGCGCGTCCAATAGACTGCCGGGCTCCGCGCCCGCAGCCGCAACTCACGCTCGATCAGCGGCAGGAAGGTCATGCGCGAAACGTGTTCCGTGGTGCCTGTTGCGTGAAGCCGGAAAGCTCATCCGTGGAGCAACACGCAACACGCAACACGTTTCACGCTTACTGCGTCTCCCCGCGCGTCACGCGCATGAACACTTCCTCCAGGCCAATCTCGTCTTCGCGCAGCTCAATGAGCTTCGCCCCTCCGCGCACGAGGACGTCGGCGATAATGCTGTGGTCCGCGTCCGGGTTGGCCAGGGTGATCTTGATCTCGCCGTCGGCGGTGCCAATCTCGGCGATCTCCGGGCGCGCCTTGAGCAGCTCGATCGCCTGCGTCTGGTCGCTCGAGACCCGCACCCAGACGACGCGCCCCTGCCCCATCTGGTCGCGCACCCCCTGCACCGGGCCGCTATAGATCAGCTTGCCCTTCTCAATAATCGCCACGCGGTTGCACAAGGTCTGCAGCTCGCTCAGGATGTGGGAGGAGATGATGATGGTCTTACCCAGGCGCTGCAGCTCCTGCAGGATGGCCATCATCTCGATACGCGCCCGTGGATCCAGGCCGCTCGCCGGCTCGTCCAGCAGCAGCAACTGCGGATCATGGATCAGCACCCGGGCCAGCCCCAGCCGCTGCTGCATGCCGCGGCTCAGCGCCCCAATCAGCGACCCGCGTTTCTCGCTCAGCCCAACCAGCTCGAGGACATCATTGACCGTCTTCTCCCTCTGCGCGGTCGGTATCTTGTAGCAGGCGCCGAAGAAGTCCAAATACTCGGTCACCTCCATGTCCTTATAGACGCCGAAGAAATCCGGCATGTAACCGATTACATGGCGCACGGCATCGGCGTCGCGGACGACGTCGTGCCCGAGAATCTGCGCGGTGCCGGCGGACGGGGCGAGAAACGTAGCGAGGATGCGCAGCGTGGTGGTCTTCCCGGCGCCGTTCGAGCCAATAAACCCGAACAGGTCGCCTTTGTTCACCGTGAGGTCCAACCCATACAGGGCGGCGATATGCCCATACATGCGGGTCAGCTTGAAGGTCTGAACGGCGGGAATAGGAGGAGCGTCCATACGAATCTTAGACTCAAGACTTATTATTCTGGACCGGCACCGCCAGCCGCCACAGCGTGTCGCGGTGCGCCCGGCGCGGCGAGAACTGGTACATGGGCTTGATTGGCGAATAGTTGCCCGCCCAGGCGAGCACAATCGCATTGCCATGCTCGGCAACGGATGTGAGATCCAAACCCGGCGGCGTGATGAAGTTGCGCACCAGGCTGGGGCCGCCGCCTAGTTGCGAGAGGAACGAGCTGGCCATCGTGCCGTTGGGCAGATCATCGAGGTGCCCGGTGTCCTCGCCGCCGAAGGTCCGCTGCCGCGACTGCACCGCGTTCTGGAAGGTGTCCCCGTGCTGGTTCACAAACGTTCTCAAGGGCGTGCTCTTTTCGGCCGTGCAAGTAACGGTTTTGGTTTCCTTGGCGGGGAGTTCGCCCAGCGGCATCACGTAGCCTTCGATCACCACCTGCGCGTTGGTCAGGCTGCGGTCCGTATGGTTCTCCACCTTCACTTCCCACCCAGCGCCTTTGCGGACCACCGTGGCGCTCAGGGGCGTCGAGGCCGATTGCCACCAGTCGCTGATATAAAGCTGGCTCGTCCAGACCGGCACGAAGACCTCCGCCCGGAAGGCGTCGCCCTCTTGCTGGACGCTGGCCTTCTCGCCCGGCTGGCCGCCGCTCCACTTGCCGATGAACTCGCCGCGGAACGTGGCATACTTCTGCCGGCTCTCCAGGATGTATCGCTGGTTGGCAGGCGAATAGACCGAGGCGTAGGTCTCGCCGCGCAGCTCCGCACGGTCGCCTCTCGGCAACACGTCCACGAGATGCAGCTCGTTCCATTCCGATTCACCCGCCCGCAGCTTGTAACCAATGAAGTAAATGAGGAGTGAAAAGAGCACGACGTAGCACGGGAAGGTGATCCACGTCAGCATCGGCTTGCGAATGCGCTTGAGCCAATACTGGTCCAGCGGCCCGATCACCACCAGGTACACCAGCAACAGCAGCAGGAGCCACCCCACCGGCAGCTTGTGGACCTGGCGGCTGTCAATCATCGCCCCGAAGATGCCGTCGCTGCTCCAGCCCCCCGGCTGGCGCTGGTCCGACGAGACATACCACGCCCCCGGCACCTCGACCAGCTTGGCCCAGAACGTGGACAGGTTCTTCCACGAGCGGAATGGCTCCCGTTCCGGGCTGAATAACAGGGCCGTCACGCGCCCTCGCCCGCGCGGAGCGGTGACCATCAGTGGAACGTCCTGCGAGGACACCACGACGCTCCCGTCCCGCAGAGTGCCCACGGCGACTTGCAGCGAGGCGGCTTCGAACGCGGGGTCCTCCGCCAACGTGCTGAATGGGCTGGCCATGGTCGCGTCCGCCGGAACGGCGTTCCGCTCCGCGGCAGACTGTCCCGACCGCCGGTTCCCCGCGGCCCGCCGGGCAGCCGCACTGGACGCGACGTTGGTCACCCACGTGGCGCTCTGCAGCCATTGCTGGAACTCCGAATGCCGCTCGATGGTTTGGACGTCCTTCAGATCCATCGGAAACAGGTTCCTCAGCCACGGCGTGGCGGTAACTTCCGACACCTGCTCGACCGCGACGATGAGGTGCCCGCCGGCGTGAAGCCAATCCAGCAGGGCGTTGGCCTGGGCCACGTTCAACTCAGGCGCCTTCTCCGAGTTCAGGTAAATGCAGCTCATCGCCTCGAGGACAAGCGGGTTGTCCGGGAAGATCGAGGTCTGGAGCCGCGCGGATTCCGGCTGCAGCTCCTTTGACGAGTTCAGGATGGGCCGGACTATCGGCGCGCCTCCGACCGTGCGCGCCAGCGCTCCGAGCAGCGGCACTTCCGAAGGCATCAACCGGCGCGGCTGCATGCCCGTTTGCTCGGCCCGCACCCGGCCCCGCTCATCCAGCAGCCGCACGTCCCAACGGCTGTAAATCACGTTCGCGTGCGCGCTCGAGAACACAGGCACTACCACCCGCTTCAGCGTGCCGGTCGGCAGTTCCACCTCCAGCCGCCGCGTCTGGCCTTCATTGAGCTGGCCGCCGCTGACTTCCACCACGCCGGTGAACGCCGGGCCGTCGTTCTTGATTTCGCATACCACCGGGAACCAGCTCGCGTCCGGCACGATGCTGTCATAGCCGAGGAACACATCGAACTGGAGCATGGCGGAAACCCGGAGCGCCGCGCCGCACAGGAGGAGCAGCAGGAGGGCCAGCCGGCGCAGCCGACGTCCTGGCCCGAAGACCTCGCACGGGTAGGGACGCCTCGCCGAGGCTTCCGTGTTCCGGCAACCGCGGACGCCTCGGCGAGGCGTCCCTACCCTTACCCTGGCCGGGCGCCGCCCCGCCGCAGGTTTAACCAGGGGTGCCGGGAAAGGAGGAACGCTCATCTTGGGCTGCCGAAGCTCGGATTTATAAATCCCCACCATGGTGTTTGTCGGGCCAAATTTAGACGAGCTACTCTATAACCCAGACCACAGCGCCTTAGCAACGTTCAATTGCGTCATAACCGGTTAGACCAGCGCTGCGGGCGCTCGTCACGGCGGCGGCGGACGCCCGGGGGTATCCCACCACGACCACCGCGCGATGGCGCCGGAAATCCGAAATCCGAAATCCGAAACCCGAAACAAATCCAAATGCTGCAAATCCAAAGGCTCAAAACCCACCAGGGCCACAGGTTTCGGTCATTGCTGATTGGCGCCTTTGAATTTGTTTCGGATTTCGGGCTTCGGATTTCGGATTTAAGAGCTTAGTGCTGCGAGCCCTCATCACGGCTCTGGCAGAAGCTCGAAATCCCAAATCCGAAATCCGAAACAAATCCAAATGCTCCAACCCGAAATGCTCAAAACCCACCTTGCCGGAAGGTTTCGGTCATTGCTGGTTGAGGCCTTTGTATTTGTTTCGGGTTTCGGGCTTCGGATTTCGGATTTGGGAGCTTAGAGCGCCTTGGCGCTGTCAGGATGGGCGCGGGCGCCCCGCACCAAATCCGCCCTCCCTTGACACCCGGTGCCGTTCTGCGCACCCTCACCGCACCAATCAGCATGAACAAGACGCAGTTCATAGCACTCAACGCCGTGGGGGTCCTGTGCGGCCTGCTGATAGCCTCCGACCTCGTGCTGGGCATACTCAACGGGCAGCTCAATTCGGAGGTCGGCCGCACCCAGGGCCAGTTCAACCAGGCGCAGCAACTGCAAAACACGGCCCAGAACCTGGTCGTGCGCATCGCCCAGGCCGGCCAAACCGACGACGCCTTGCGAGGTCTTCTGGAACGGCACGATTTCAAAATC
>DATKNZ010000498.1:0-7587 GCA_035541055.1 Candidatus Acidiferrum sp.
CGCGTGCGCGTGCTGCCGGCGCGCACCCCGGCCGCCGACGTGCTGGCGCTCGATCCGGCCGGGCTGCTGCTGTCGAACGGCCCGGGCGACCCCGAGCCGCTCGGCTTCGCCGTGGCCACGGCGCGGGCGCTCGCGCACGAAGTGCCGACGTTCGGCATCTGCCTCGGCCACCAGCTGCTCGGGCTCGCGTTCGGCGGCCGGACGCGCAAGCTCAAGTTCGGCCATCGCGGCATCAACCACCCGGTCGTCCACCGCGGCACCGGCGTGGTCGAGGTCACGTCGCAGAACCACGGCTTCGTCCTGGACGCCGACTCGCTGCCGGCCGGGGAGTTCGAGATCACCCACACGAGCGCGAACGACGGCACGCTCGAGGGGCTATCGCACCGCCGGCTGCCGGTGCTCGCGTGCCAGTACCACCCGGAGTCCGGGCCCGGGCCGCACGACGCGCGGCCCTGGTTCCGCGCGTTCGCCGCCGCGATGGCCCGCGCCGGGCGGCGCGCGGCCGTGCCCGAGCCGGCGGAGGCCGCGGCGGGATTCGCGCCGGTCCCGGCGCCGATCCGCGCGGAATCGTGATGGCGCGTCCCGCCAGGGCGCCCGGCCCGCACGCGGGGCCGGGGCCGGCCGGCCCGTCCGCGAACGGAGCGCGCTGATGCCCGTCCGCGCGGATCTGCGCAAGGTCATGATCCTCGGCGCCGGGCCGATCGTGATCGGCCAGGCGTGCGAGTTCGACTACTCCGGCACGCAGGCGTGCCGCGCGCTGCGCGGGCTCGGGATCGAGGTCGTGCTGCTGAACTCGAACCCGGCGACGATCATGACCGACCCGGAGTTCGCGGACCGCACCTACATCGAGCCGATCACGCCCGAGTGCCTGGAGAAGATCATCGCCCGCGAGGCGGAGGAAATGCGGCGCCTCGGGGCGCCGGGCAAGCTGGTGCTGCTGCCCACGCTGGGCGGACAGACGGCCCTCAACACCGCCATGGCCCTGCACCGCCGCGGCACGCTCCAGAAATACGGCGTCGAAATGATCGGCGCCAACGCCGCCGCCATCGAGCGCGGCGAAGACCGCCAGGTGTTCAAGGACCTCATGCTTTCGATAGGGCTGGACGTGCCCGTCAGCGGCACGGCGCACACGGTCGAGGAGGCCCGGCAGATCGCCGAGAAGATTGGCCGGTTCCCGCTGATCATCCGGCCCGCGTTTACCCTGGGCGGCACGGGCGGCGGCATCGCTTACAATCGCGACGAGTTCGACGAGCTGGCCAAGCGCGGCCTGGAACTGTCGCCCGTCTCGGAAATCCTCATCGAGGAATCCCTCCTGGGCTGGAAGGAGTTCGAGATGGAGGTCATGCGGGACCGGAACGACAACTGCGTCATCATTTGCTCGATCGAGAACTTCGATCCGATGGGCGTCCATACAGGCGACTCGATTACCGTGGCTCCCATCCAAACGCTCACGGACAAAGAGTATCAGATCATGCGCGACGCCTCGTTCGCCGTGATCCGCGCCGTTGGCGTCGAGACGGGCGGTTCGAACATCCAGTTTGCCGTCAACCCGGAGAACGGGCGCATGGTCATCATCGAGATGAACCCGCGCGTCTCCCGCTCCTCGGCGCTGGCTTCCAAGGCCACTGGCTTCCCCATCGCCAAGATCGCCGCCAAGCTGGCCGTGGGTTACATGCTCGACGAGATACCCAACGACATCACCCGCGAGACGCCCGCCAGCTTCGAGCCCACCATTGATTACGTCGTCACCAAGGTCCCCCGCTTCGCCTTCGAGAAATTCCCGCAGGCGGACCCCACGCTGAACACGCAAATGAAGAGCGTCGGCGAAGCGATGGCCATCGGCCGCACGTTCAAGGAGTCCCTCCAGAAGGCCCTGCGCTCGCTCGAGATCGGCCGCTACGGCCTGGGCGGCGACGGCCGGCACTGGCGCATCGGCGACAAGGTGTATGCCGATCGCGACCTGCTCCCGCGCGAGGTCATTGTCCCCAGGCTCAGCGTGCCCAACGGCGAGCGCATCTTCTTCCTGCGCCACGCCCTGCGTGCCGGGTTCAGCATCGAGGAGATCTACCAGCTCACGAAGATAGACCGCTGGTTCCTGACCCAGATCAAGGAGATCGTGGACTTCGAGGAAGAGCTTGCGGCCGCGCGGGCTTGAGCCCAGCGCCGCGCCCCATAAGCGCTAGCTTATCCAGACGGAGAGCGTCCGTCCTTGAGCTCAGCATTGCAGGAACCCGGAGCAGGGCTGGAATCTCCAGTGGCCTGCTGCCCTCCGATGCTGCCGCGCCCCAGGACGGGCCCTCTCCGTTCAAGATCCGGCCCGCTGGTCATGTAAGGGAAATACCCGACACGCTCTCCGTATTCTCCCTTCTGGTTTGTGGGTAAAAGCCCTGATACCTTGGGAACGTTGGCGGAGGGGCTTGGCGAGAGTCTCCCCTCGGGAAAGCGAACTGAACCTAACTATGGCCTTATCATGACAAACGCGTTGCGCGTACAGGGCCGCGGCAACCCGGTGACGAGAGTTACCTTCATCTCCCCGCCGCACAGTCGGTAGCAACACCAGCCGTGTGTGGGCTTTGGGGGGACGCCGAACATGCAGACAGTCGCAGCAAAACGTACTGAGCGGGCGCAGGCACCCTGCCCGCCGCCAGAGTTAGGTTTTAACCCGAAGAACCGGTTCGAGTCCTTCGTTGTCGGCCACAGCAACGAGCTCGCCTGTGCCGCCGCCCTCGGCGTGGCTCAGTCGCCGGGCGGGGCCTACAATCCCTTGTTCATCTACGGGGGCGTCGGCCTCGGCAAAACACACCTCCTGCACGCCATTGCCGAGCATCTTTGGACGCACAACAAGCGCGTGCGGCTCTGCTGCGTGTCCGCTGAGGAGTTTTGCAACGATTACAACGAGAGCCTCCAAACCACTCAATTGGCTCGCTTCCGCAAGCAGTACCGCGAGGCCGATGTGCTGCTGATGGACGATGTCCAGTTCCTGTCCGGCCGGGACAGCGCGCAGGAGGAGTTATTCCATACGTTCAACGCCTTGCACAAAAAGCAGCGCCAGATCGCGCTCACGTGCGACCGGACAGCGGGCCAGATTCAAAAGCTGGACCCGCGGCTGGTCTCCCGGTTCGAGTGGGGGCTGGTGGCGGAGTTGATGCCCCCGGACATCGAGCTGCGCATGGCCGTCGTGCGTAAGAAGGCGCAGGCACTGGGCGTGAGGCTCGCCGATCCTATCGTCGAGTTCCTGGCCAACCGTATTCGGGCCAATACTCGCAAGCTCGAGGGGGCCGTCATCCGCGTGGCTTCTTATGAGTTCCTGCAGAAGCAGGAGATCACGGTGAGCGCCGTCGAGCGCCTCCTGGGCGAGATACTCCTCGAAGAAGGCCGCTACATGACCGGCATTGGCACCATCCAACGCAAGGTGGCCGAGCACTTCGACATTGGCCTCGAGGAGATGACCAGCCGGCGACGCCCGGAGAACATCTCCTTTCCGCGCCAGATCGCCATGTTCATATCACGCAAGCTCACCGAGACCACGCTGGCGGGCATCGGCCAGACCTTCGGTGGACGCGACCACGCGACCGTTCTGCGCGCCTGCAAGCTGGTCCAGGACCGCATGGAAGTGGACCCGAGTGTGCGGCAAGTCGTGAGCTACCTAGAGAAGCAACTTGCCGGCTAGGGGGGCGGGCTACCGAAGGCGAAAACGCGCCGTTCGGAATTGCGATTTCCTTGTTCTCTAAAGCCAACCCGGGCTCCCCAAACGAAAGCCCGGACGGCAGGAAACTGGCCGAAGCCTACTTGCGGAGGCGAAGCGCCAGGACAATCAAGCCCAGAGCAAGAGACCCGAGCACTCCCGGCTCAGGCACCGGAACGACCTGGAAGCTCGCGTCGGTGGTTAGGGTCGTCGCGCCCGACGCAATCAGCGTCTCTACTTCGGTCAGTGAGAAAGGTGCCCCCAGCGCAAGCCCTCCGACATCGGAGCCGGCCACCGGCAGTGGTGTTGTGGGGATGCCTGCAATATGCACTGTCGGCGCCCCGACCACATTGGCCGGGTCTCCGTAAACGTCCAGACTGGCGGTCCCGGCGGCTCCCGCGACGGTATGGCCCGTAATGGTGGCAACCAGGTTGCCGCTGGCCGGACCGAAACCATTGTCCGAAAACTGCAGCGTGAGCGAGCCCGCAGCCGTGGAGTTGGCCTGGAGGTCAATATCCATGACGGGGGAAGTCGCACTCCCGAAGAGCGGCTTGGTTAGCGCCGTGCTGATGGATAGGTTCCACACCCCTACATTCGTTTGAACCAGAATCCCGCCCGTCAGGGGGAGCGAATCCCCGGGCCCGTTGTCAACCACCGTGATCAACGGATTAACCCCGTCGTAAAGTGTCAATTCCGCCGCTCCGAATACTGGCCCGGCGCACAGGCAGAGGAGCAATGCGATGGTTAACAACCCCGGCGAGCGCCCTGCCCGATGCAGCCGGCTCGCTCCTGCGAGCGCGGAGAGAATAGAAGCGCAGATGTGTTTCATGGTCCTTATACTCCTGGTTCTGGTGTGAGCCGCTCCTGGGAGCGAGCGATCTCCGGCTCGGCGCCCAAGATCGTCATCCCCAAAGAGCACAGCGCCGACCATACGGTCGTGTGACGAATTCCCGATTGGCTCCGGCGAGGCTGCGGTCTCCAGCGCCGCCTGGGGGCGGGAGCCGGGTCCGTGTTCGCAGGTGGTCCGAGGTAAGGCCCCAGCTTTTCGGTAAGCGCTGTGATCAGCTTGGGGCTTTTGTACTGGAAGCGGTCTCGCAAGCGCAGGCACACCACTGGTTTGGTGCCGAACACCTCCGGATACCGCTGCTGGATCACAATCTTCTGTGTCTTGGAAAAGACAAAAACCTGGTCCGCCCACTCGAAGAGTTCCTGGGTGAGGGGCACACCCGCATTCTCGGCCACGCCGGCGGACTTTACTTCCAGGTCCGGGCGGGGCCGGTAGAGCTGCTCCGCCGTGAGGCTGCGCACCCGGTTCTGGTTGCAGACAAACAACACCCGTTTCCTGGCGGGCTCGCTATTCATGGCTGGCGCGCGGCGGGAACCGCTGGAAGGCTACGGCAGGCCCGTAACATGCTTTCTTCAGCACGTCCGGCTCTTGCGTACGGTATGCCCTGCTGAGTAGTCATCGTCACGCGCAGACAATAACCGAGGGCGGAAACAACTGATAGAATTACTTATGCACCGTATGTAACACACTTCACACACTGAATGCACAAGTTGCGCACATTGGGCACCGCGCGGGCCGCCAGTCGCCCGCCCAGGGCCAATGGGAGAGCCCAGGGGAAGAGACCGCTGGGCGCAGGCGTGATGCGCCTGGCGTTTCGCGGAAACCGATTCGGGGGAGAAGTCAAGCCGCGCCACCGGGCGTCCAGCCCCGGCGAGTGGGCCGAAGGAGCCCTCAACTGCCGGATATCACATCCAGTTCGACGTAATCATCCGCCACCCCGGTACAGGGGCAAAGTTCGAGCCGGTAGCGGATTTCTTCGCGCAGGGCATCCAGGGCGTTCGTGGGGCTCAGGCCGTGGCCGCTGCACTCGGGATCAGCGCAGCTTGCGATGTAGCCGCCATCGGCGTCTGCGGCAACTGTGGCTTCGAATCTCACGGCGTACTCGTCGCCGGCAACATCCACGCACTCTTAGCCCGCGTCAATGTGGTCAATAATTCCGACGATGATCGAGCGCACGGGGGCGTTCGAATCGCCCACTACCTGCCGGGCGGAGTTGCCCTCATCGATGACCAGCACCCGCTCGCCGACACCCGCGTCCACGCCGCCATCTATGGCGATGAGGTAGCCGGCGGGTTTGCCCGCGAGGTCTTCCTTCTCCACGACCAGCAACTTCTTGCCCGTGTAGAAGGGGTGGTTGATTGTCGAGACGATGTCCCCCCTGACAGTGCCGATGATCATGGCGGCAGGTTCAGATCGTCCACGATGCCGACGATCGTGTGATCCACCGGGACGAACCACGGCTCGAGCGCCAGCGCGGCTTCGCGCCCGCCTTCGTAGTAGATGAGTTCACCAGGGCCGGCGGCGCGGGTCGAGTCGCAGGCCACCAGCGGCTCGCCCTTTGGGGTGCCGGACTTGTCGAGCGGCTGCACCCAAAGCATGGGCACGCCTTCCAGGCCCTTATAGACAACGCACGGCGTGAGCGTGCCGATGACCTTGCCCAGCAACATCAGGAAACCTCCTCACCCTCCAGCTCGATTGGCTTGGCCACGGCGAAACGCGTGCCGTCGGCCAGGTGCTGGGTGACTGTCTCGTGCGGCTGGCAAATGATGCGGTGCTGCACGTACTCCTTGCGGCCACGCAGGAAATCGCCCGCCAGCTCCATCGCCGCCTCGACCTCGTGCAGTTCACCGTTGTAAAGGCTGATAGCCTTGCCGGACAGCTCATAGTCGGCCAGGCGCAGTTCGATCAGGCGGACCTTCGTGCCCTTGAGGGCGGACTCAGCCGCGCGCACATTGGCGGCCACGGTGTCGGTCTCCAGGATGGCCACTGCGTCCTGCGTCATCGGTTGGCGCTGACCCAGCACGGCATCGTGCACCTGCGGATCCACGTCCGGCAGGAAAGCATGGTCGAGCCGGCTCGCCTGCCCGACGGCAAGCGCCTCCGTAAGGGACTCCTCCACCGAAGCCGTTGAGCCGCCGATGATGATCAGGTAGCGTCCGCCGCTGACCGTGCCGGACTTGATCATGGCGATGGGCGCCCTCTTCAGCAGCGCGTCGGTGCAGTAGATGCCCTCGGCAATGCTGGCAAACTCGATGACCGCGATGGTGGGGTATTTCCTCATCTAAGTGATCCTGAATGCGCCCACGAGCGTGCAGCGGCGCCAGCGCGAGAAGCTCCGCGGGCTGGTCATGCCCTCGCCGGTCGGGCTGGCGATGGTGAACGAGGTGAACCCTTCGCCTTTCCAGCCCAGCCCCGCCTGCGACGGCCCGTTCTTGACGAAAATGCTGGCATCGCACTCGCGCGCCATTCGGCTGAGGTTCGACAGGTTATCCGAATGCATGACGAAGGTGTGCCGGCGCGGATGCTCCAGCTCGATGGCAAAGTCTATCCCCTCATCGGCGTCCCGCACGCGTGTCACCGGCAGGATCGGCATCATCTGCTCGGTCCACAGCAACGGGTGATCGTGGTCCACCTCGACAATGCCCAGCCGCACGGTGTCGTCGCATGGGATGCCCGCCTTGCCCAGGATGACGCTGGCGTTCTTGCCAATCAGAGAGCGTTCGATCTCCGCCTCCTGCCGCGGGCCATGCATCTTCTTGAAGACCACCTTCTCCAGCGCCGGCAACTGCTCGGGTTTCACCAGCACCGCGCCGTAGTAAGTCATCGCTTTGATCAGCGCGTCGGCAACGCTGGACACCACCAGGCACTCCTTCTCGTCCGCGCAAATGATGTTGTTGTCGAACGAGGCGCCGAAGACGACGTCGCGCGCGGCTTTGTCAATGTCGGCCGTCTCGTCCACCACCACGGGCGGGTTGCCAGGCCCGGCGCAGATGGCCCGCTTGCCGCTCGACATGGCAGCCTGGACGACCCCGCCGCCGCCCGTGACGACCAGCAA
>DATKNZ010000499.1:0-11402 GCA_035541055.1 Candidatus Acidiferrum sp.
TTCGGCATCCACGGCGGGCACGGACGTGGGCGTCTCCAGCGAAGCCGCCGGGTGATCGCTCGCGGCGTCGCCGGCCTTGTGGAACTTGACGCTGACAATCTTGCTGACGCCGTGCTCCTGCATGGTGATCCCATAAAGCACGTCCGCCATGCCGATCGTCCGTTTATTGTGCGTGATGATGATGAACTGCGAATTGGCCAGGAACCGCTGCAAGACCCGGATGAAACGGTTGATGTTGGACTCGTCCAGCGGCGCGTCCAACTCGTCGAGCACACAGAACGGGCTGGGCTTGACCTGGTAAATCGAGAACAGCAGGGCCACGGCGGTCATCGTCTGCTCGCCGCCCGAGAGCAGCGAAATCGTCTGCAACTGCTTGCCCGGGGGCCGCGCCATGATGTCAATCCCGCTCTCCAGCAGGTCGTTCTCGTCCATCAGCAGCAGGTCCGCTTTGCCGCCTCCGAAGACTTCTGTGAACATGGCCTGGAAGTTGGCGCGGATCTTCTCGAAGGTCTCCTTGAACATGTCGCGCGTCTGCACGTTGATGCGATTGATCACCTCGAGCAGTTGCGCCTTGGCCTGCACGAGATCATCGTGCTGCTGGCTGAGGAACTGGTAACGCTGCTCGGTTTCCTCATACTCCTCAATCGCCACCAGATTGACTGGCCCCATCTCGTCAATGCGCGCCTGCAGGGCCTCGACCTGCTGCGCGACGGCGGCCCAATCGGTCGCCGCCCCGGCAGCGGCCATCTCCTCGGGGGTCATGACGTGCACCTTGGGTGCGCCTTCATCGGCGAACGTGATCGTGATGCACTCACTGCGGATGTCATCCAGCTTGACCTGGTACTTTTGCTGGACGCGCTCCCGCAGGTTCTGCATGGCCATTTGCTTCTGCGCCAGCTCGACTTCCAGGGCGCCCCGGCGTTCCTGAAACTCGGTCAGCCGCCGGCGGCTCTCGCGCAGCCCTTCTTCGCGCGCGGTGATGTCAGCCTCCTGCGCCTGCTGCTGCGCGACCAGCTCGGCGGCCTGTGCGTTCACCTGCTCCCGGTCATGCTGCAACGATCCGATGCGGCTGTGAGATTCCTGAATCTCGGATTCCGCACGCTCTTTCTTGCCCACGAACGATGAGAGCTCGGCCCGGCGCTGCTCGATGAGCTGGGCCAACTCGCGCACCCGCTGCTCCAGCGATTGATTCTGCTGCTCGAACGACGCGTGCATCTGCTCTTCGGTCGCCAGGGCCACCCGGCTCTCGGTAAGGCCGCTATTGGCCGCGTCTCGCTGTTGTCGCGACTGCTCCATGCGGGACGTGAGCGACACCACCTCGGCCTGCCGCTCGCTCTCGCGGGCTTCGCTTTCCGCGGCCCGGGAGGACAGCTCGGCGCGCTTCTGCAGGCCCTCCTGCTCCTGCGCCGCCAGGCTCTGGATTTCATAGACCACCGTCTCGACTTTCTGGTGCAGCAGCCGCTGGGACTGCTGCAAGGCGCTGAATTCGCCCTCATGCGTCGCGATGGCTACCTCCTGGGCGCGCAATTCGGTCTGTGCCTGCTGCAGGCTGGCCTGCAGCTCTGTCTGCTCGCTTTGCAAGGCGCCTTTGGCGCGACTCATCCCGGCCACCTGCTCCTGGAGAGTGGCCAACTGGGTGCGCAAACCTTCGATCTGGTTCTTGCGCCCCAGGATCGAGGCAGGGGCTTTGCCGTTGCCGTTGCCGTTCTGATAGCCGCCCGTGTAAATGCCATGCGCGCTCAGCACGTCGCCGCTCAGTGTGACGTAGTGCAGCCCGCCGCCGTTCTGCCGCCACGCGGCGGTCGCGGCGTCCAGATCGCGCACGATGCGGGTCGTGCCCAGAAGGCGCTGCAGCAAGGGCTTGATTGGCGCCTCGCTGTGGATCACCGCCAGCGCCTCCAGCGGCACGCCGTTAAGTTCAGGCACAGAGCGCGGTGCTTCCTGGCCGCCAGTCCCCGCGTCGAAGCCGTGCGAAACCGCCTGGGCAAGCTCCGGCACGGAGGCACCATTGCCGTTGCGAATGAACGCCATCGGGGCCACGCTCGCGCGGCCCTTCCGGCCGGCGCTCAGGTCGGCCAGAATCTGGTGGGCGGCCTCGGGCTGCTCCGTCAGCACCACCTGCAGGTGATGCCCCAGCGCCGTCTCGATCGCCGTGACATACGGATCGGCCACGCGGATTTTATCCGCCAGCGAGCCCAGCACATGTTGCGACTGGCTGAGCGCCGCCAGGGCGCCGGCCCCGAATCCTTCATGCTCGGCCTGCAATTGCTCCAGCACATCCAGGCGTGACCGCGTTTCGGCCTGCTGCTGGAGCGCCTGGTCCTGCGCCGCGGCGGCCCGGGTCAGCTCTTCGTGGATCTGGCGCAGGCGTTCCTGCCGCTGCTCGACGGTGCCGCGCTGCGTCTGCGCATTCAGCTTCTCGGCCTGCACGCTCTGCACGAATTCCTGCAGCCGCGTCTCCAGCCGCGTCCGCTCTTCCTCGAGCTGAATCTTCTCCGCCGAAAGCTTCTCCAGCCGCACCACGTTGCCCTGCTTCTGCAAATCCAGGGCGGTGATCTCGTTGCGCACCCGGCTCAGGTCCTGCGCCGCCGCAAAGGCGTCCGCCTGCGCCTGCCGCAGCATTTCCTGCTGCTGCCGGAGCTCCTCCTCGACAGTCCGCAGCGCCTGCTGCTTGTCCGCCAGCGCCTGGCGGTGATGCTCCAGCGCCACTTGCGAGGCAGCCAGGCGCTCGGCAACGGCCGCGATTTCCTGCTGCGCCGCGCGCCGCCGTTCTTCGGCCTGCGTCAGCTCGGCCATCGCCTTGGTGTTCTGCGCCGCAAACTCGCGCAGCCGCTCCTCGTTGAAATGGATGCGGCTCTCGTGCCGGTCGATCTCGCTCTTGAGTTCCAGCCCCTGCTGTTGCATGAGGCTGATCTGATGTTCCAGCTCCGACAGCCGCTGGCGCAGTTGCGTGATTTCGTCCTCCGAGCGCAGCACGGCGGCAGAGTTGGACTCGATTTCGGCGCGCAACCCCTCCGCCGCGGCCTGCCGTTCGGCGATCTCCGCCTGCAACTGGTCGAACTGGTGCCGCGCAAGCTGCGTATCCAGGTGCTGCAGCTCGGCGGAAAGCTGTTTGTAGCGGCGCGCCTTGCCGGCCTGGCGCTGGAGAGAGCCGATCTGTCGTTTGACCTCGCGCACGAGGTCGGCCACGCGCACCAGGTTCTGCTCCGTGTATTCCAGCTTGCGCAAGGCCTCCTTCTTCTGCGCCTTGTATTTCGTGATGCCCGCCGCCTCCTCGAAAATCATGCGCCGGTCTTCGGGCTTGCTGGACAGGATCTGGGTGATGTTGCCCTGGGCCATGATGCTGTAGCTGGTCCGGCCCACGCCCGTGCCCATGAACAACTGCTGGATGTCCTTCAGCCGGCAGGGCGTCTTGTTGATGAAATACTCGCTGCCGCCGTCCCGGAACACCCGCCGGGTCACGGTGACCTCGTTGTAAGCCATTTCGACCCCTGCCGCCGTCAGGTGTTCCTCGTCCACACCACCTATTGTGAGCGAAACCTCCGCCATCCCCAATGGCTTGCGTCCATCCGTGCCGTTGAATATCACGTCGGCCATTTCCCCCCCGCGCAGCGCCTTGGCCGATTGCTCCCCCAGTACCCAACGTATAGCGTCCGACACATTGGACTTACCACACCCATTGGGGCCTACAATCGCCGTCACCCCCGGCTGGAAACCCAACGCAGTCTTGTCCGCAAAGGACTTGAACCCCAGAACCGTCAGATTCTTAAGATACATGTTTGCCTATAAAACAACCATAGCCGCCCTGCCCGGTAAAGTATAAAACATACCACAGACAGGGTACATCTGCTGTCGGAGCACAACTTATTGGTGAGGAACCGAGATTTGAATTGTGCCGCTAAACCCTTGCTAACCCAGTGATCTTTTGTGCCGATGCTACCTCTACACTATTGTGCAACACCAAATCAAGCACTTTTCGTCAAAAAATGCGCCTTCCGGCGCTATCCGCCGGGCCAGGCGTCCCAGAGCCTTGAACCGCCGTCGCGGACACCTTAGGTAACCTGCTGTGCCTCGGCAGCTTGTGCAAAGGCAAGTAGTGTCAAGGCAGAAGGAAGTTTGTGCGAAATCAATCCCTGCCTCCCACGGTCCCTAAGGCCAATATCGCCGGATGCTCACCCGATCCTCACCGTAGCACCTCTTATCCGCGATAAGAGGTGCTACGGAGAGGTACTGGAGGGGTGCCGGATGGGTTCCTGATAGGGATCGGGCTGGACCATCTCTGCCTTGCACGCCTCAACGATTCCGGATAACACATACGCAGCCGCCGCGTTAAGCGCTGGCCCTCACTATGCCAATCAATTCTGTGAACGCCTTCCACTCCGGGGCAGTGAGGCTCCTGCGCACGCTCTGGGGGCGAACCCGGCCCGGAGGCGCGGCGCTGTGCGTGGCCGTCCTGGCTGCCGGCACGAGCCAGCTCTCGCACGCGGCTACTTCCACGCCGGCTCCAGTCGTCCCGCCGCCCCCGATGCGCGAGTTCCGCGGCGCCTGGGTCGCCAGCGTCGGCAACATTGACTGGCCGTCGCAAAAAGGCCTGAGCAGCGCCGAGCAGCAGACCGAGTTGCTGGCTATCCTGGACCGCGCAGTGCAGCTCAGGCTGAATGCCATCATCCTGCAGGTCCGGCCTGCCTGCGACGCGCTCTACGCTTCGCGCATCGAGCCGTGGTCGGAGTACCTCACGGGGGTGATGGGCCGGGCGCCGCAGCCCTATTACGACCCGCTGGCGTTCGCTATCGCCGAAGCGCACAAGCGCGGGCTGGAACTGCACGCGTGGTTCAACCCTTACCGCGCGCGTATTCTGGACTCCACTTCGCCCACCTCCGCCGATCACGTCAGCAAACGCCGTCCGCAACTGGTCCGCCATTACGGCAAATTCCTCTGGCTCGACCCCGGCGAAAAGGAGGTGCAGGACTACTCGCTGAGCGTCATCATGGACGTGGTGAAACGCTACGACGTGGACGGCGTCCACTTCGACGACTACTTCTATCCTTACAAAGAGAAGGACAGTGCGGGCAAGGAGATGGATTTCCCGGACGAGGCGAGCTGGCGGCGTTATGGGGCGCACGGAAAGATGACCCGGGACGACTGGCGGCGTGACAACGTGAACCAGTTCATCGAGCGCGTTTACCGCTCGATCAAGTCGGCCAAGCCGTGGGTGAAGTTCGGCGTTAGCCCGTTCGGGATATGGCGTCCGGGCTACCCCGCGTCAGTCAAGGGCTTCGACGCTTACGCCGTGCTGTATGCCGACTCGCGCAAATGGCTGGCCAACGGCTGGGTGGATTATCTCGCCCCGCAGCTTTACTGGCCCACGGACGCCGAGGAGCAAGGCTTCCCCGCGCTGCTGAGGTGGTGGGCTGTCCAGAACAGCCAGCGCCGGCTGCTGATTGCGGGTCTGAACACCGCCCACACGGGCCGCGGCTCGCAGGCGGCGAGCATCGATTACGCGCGCGCGCGTCGCATCTGGCCACCGCAGGAGATCGTCAATCAGATACGCATTGACCGCGAGCTGCCCATACCGAGCGGCCACATCCACTGGAACATGCGCACCCTCATGCGCAACACCACACTGGACGAAGCGCTCAAGCGGGAGGTGTATCAGCAGCCGGCGCTCATGCCGGCTTACACCTGGCTGGACGGAGGCGCCCCGGGCGCGCCGAGAGTCAAGGCAACCGAGTGCGCCACGGGACGCCCGGCGAGCGTGAGCTGGGCGCCCGCCGGCTTGAGCAAGCCCTGGCTCTGGCTCGTGCAGAGCCGTGCCGGCACGCGTTGGATGACGCAGGTCCTGCCCGCCGCGACGACCTCGCTGGCCTGGAACAACCCGGCGCCCGACGTGGTTGCCGTCAGCGCCGTGGACCGCAACGGCAATGCGAGCCAGCCGGTGATCGTCCACATACAACCCTCCGGGAAATGAGCTCCGGAAGGCTCGTGCTGGAGGCGAGCGGTCCCTGGCTCGCCAGGAAGGCCGCAGAATCCGGCGGCGAGCACGGACCGCTCACGCTCGGCTTACGTGACAGGGGGTAACTCCCCTGCCAGGCTCGCGCAGTGAAAACCCGCACCCGGAGGCTCCTATGGGTATGCGGAATTGCCGCCGCCCTGGCCGGAGTGGTGGTCGTTCTCTGGGTTCGGCAATTCCACGAATACACGCCGGCCGAGGCGTTGCGCGACCTCGAGGCGGCGGCGCGCGTTGGGGCGGCATCCCGTCCCGTGGAGCGCTTCCTGCAACTGCGCTACGGGCCGATGGACAACCCGGCGAATCGCCAGAAGGCGTTCCTGGACTTCTTCAATATCGGCCACATCAAGGGCCTGAACATGATCGTGGCGCGCATCCACCCCGAGAAGCGGCAGGCGCGCATTGACGCCATGGCACAATGGGTCGCTGATTACCGGGCCACGATGAGCCCTGAGGAGAAAGCCAGCCTGGGCGCTTACCTGAACTCCGACGCGGGCCGCGCCACGATCCAGCAGGCCGCCGCTGAATACATGCACGAAGACTCACATTTCCGCGCCAGCACGGCCGGGGTCGTGCAGGAACTGCTCACGACCGTTTCCACGGTTCGGAGGCCCTGACTCCCAATGCAGACCAGCGCCCCCATCTCGCTGCAGGGTAGGGACGCCTCGCCGAGGCGTCCTCCGCCGCCACAACACGGACGCCTCGGCGAGGCGTCCCTACCAGCGTGAAACACTCGGGCCAGGAGTCTTGCGCCATGAAGCCCCGCCGCGGCTTCTCGCTGATCGAACTGCTGGTGGTGATAGCGATCGTTGGCCTGCTGGCCAGCCTCGTGCTCCCGGGGTTGGGCCGCGCCAAACGCACCGCCCTGTGCACCTCCTGCCTCAGCAACCTGCACCAGATCGGGCTGGCACTGGACCTCTATGTCCAGGAGAACAATGATTACCTGCCCTCCTGCGCGCAGTTGCTCAGCGTGAATACGAACCTCCCCTCGATCACCGCTGTGCTTGGCCCATACCTCAAGACCACAGCCGTGTTTCAATGCCCCGAAGACCATCAGGTCTTCCCTAACGAGCAAACCAGCTACGAGTGGAACCTGCACCTGAACGGCGCTTCGTACAGTCATCCCGAGGATTGGACCCCCGCGACGCGGGAGATCGTGGAGGTAGTCTTCGGGGGCCGGCTCAACACGCCGCTGGTCGGTGATGCCGAGGCGTTCCATCCGGCGAGCGGCGCCTTTACGGGCAAGAACGCGCTCTACTTCGAAGGCCGCGTGCAGAGGAGTCGCGTGCTGGCCTTCTAGCCCGAACATCTCGCCCTGAATCCATTCTGGCGTACCTGATAAGGATTTCGGTAACTTGCCAGCGTGCTGAACGGTCTCTTATTTCAGAGCCTGCTGGCTGCTGAAAACTATGGCAAGTAATCGAAAGTCCGGGTGGTCGAAGTGGATAGTAATCCTGGTGGTGCTGGGAGCGGCGGGCGCCGCCGTGTACTACTTCCGAAACGATCACAGCGAGGCGCCGCAGTATCAAACCGTGTCCGTTACCCGGGGCGACCTGACGCAGAGCGTCAGCGCCAGCGGCACATTGAACCCGGTTTTGAACATACAGGTCGGCAGCCAGATTTCAGGCAACATCGCCAAGCTCCTGGCCGACTGGAATTCCCTCGTCAAATCCAACCAGGTCGTGGCGCTGATAGACCCCGCGCCGTTCAAGGCCGCAGTTCACCAGGCCGAGGGCGACCTGGCCAATGCCAGGGCCTCTCTCGAACTGCAGACCGTCGAAGCCAAACGCCAGAAGCAACTCTTCGACGCCAAGCTCATCTCCGCCTCCGACAACGACACCGCCGTAGCCAGCCTCCACCAGGCGCAAGCCCAGGTACAAATGAAGCAGGCCGCGCTGGAAAAGGCCCAGCTCGACCTCGACCACTGCACCATTTACTCGCCCGTGGACGGCATCGTCATCTCCCGCAACGTGGACGTGGGCCAGACCGTCGCGGCCAGCATGAACGCCCCGGTGCTCTTCCAGATCGCCAATGACCTTGCGAACATGCAGATTGATGCCAACGTCTCCGAAGCCGACGTCGGCACCGTGGAGACCAACCAGCGCGTCACTTTCACGGTGGATGCCTATCCGAACCGCACGTTTATCGGGGGCGTAACCCAGATCCGCAACTCGCCCGTCACCGTGCAGAACGTCGTGACCTACGATACGGTGATTGGGGTCACGAACTCCGATTTCAAGCTCAAGCCCGGCATGACGGCGACGGTCTCAATCATCACGGGGCAACGCACTAACGTGCTGAAAGTGCCCAATGCCGCGCTGCGGTTCCGCCCGCCCGAGGCGAGTACCAACCAGACGCTGGTGGCGCGCCTGCTGGCCAAAATCGGCCTTGGCAAAGAGAGCCGGACCGGCTCGACCAACGCCGTGACGACCGCTGGTGGCACCAACAAAGTCGAAACCGCCGAGGCCGGCCAGCCGCCCTTGACCGGCAACGAGCCGCCCGAAGTCCTCATGCGGCGCGTGCGCGAAATGCGAGACCGTGGCGAAGAACCACCTCCCGAGATTCGGGCGAAGCTGCGCGAGCTGTTTCAGAGCGGCGCGCTGCAGCGCGCCGGCGGCGGCCCGCCCGGGGCCGGGGGGCCCGGCTCTCGGCCACGCACGGCACCGAGCTGGCGCACGCTTTATGTCCTGGTCACGAATACGCCTCCCGGCAGCAGCGACCCGGTCATCGTGCCTCAAGCCACGCGTGTCCGCACCGGCATCACCGACGGCTCCTATACCGAAATCACCGAAGGCCTGAAGGAGGGGGACGCGGTGATCACCTCCGTGCACATTCCGTCATCCCAGTCGTCCTCCGCCATGGGCGGCTCGAGCCCATTCGGCGGGCCGCGGTTCCGCTAATGCCTCATGGCGCAAGAACCGGAGAGCCCCGCCTCGAGGGTGGCCGAGGTCCCCGAGGAGGTCACGGGCCAGCCGCGACGCGTGTTCACGGGCGCGCTCTCACTGCGGGAGACATTTGCGGCGCTGAAACACCAAAACTTCCGCCTGTTCTTCTTTGGCCAGCTCATCTCCCTGATCGGCACCTGGATGCAGAACACGGCACAAAACTGGCTTGTCTATCAGCTCACCGGCTCGAAGCTGCTGCTCGGCATTGTGGCCGCCGTCAGCTCCGCGCCGATGCTGTTCTTCTCCATCTGGGGCGGGTCGGTGGCGGACCGGCATCCCAAACGCACGATCCTGCTGTTCACGCAAAGCGGTATGATGCTGCTGGCGTTCGCCCTGGGAGCGCTCGTATGGGTCCGAGTGGTTCGGCCCTGGCACATCCTGGTGCTGGCGGGCCTTGGCGGCGTGGCGATGGCATTCGACATGCCGGCCCGGCAGGCATTCATGGTGGAGATGACCAGCCGCGAGGACCTCATGAATGCGCTGTCGCTCAACAGCTCGATCGTGAACAGCGCGCGCGTGGTCGGGCCGGCGGCGGCGGGTTTTCTCATAGCGCAGACCGGCATGGCAGCCTGCTTCTTCCTGAACGGGCTGAGCTTCATGGCGGTCATCGCCGGCCTGGTCCTGATGCGGCTGCCGAGGTTTATTGCCCCCACCCGGCCCGACTCAACCTGGGAGCACGCCCGGGAGGGTCTGGCCTACGTGATGAGGCACCGCCGGGTACGAACCCTGTTGCTGCTCTTTGCCATCGTGGGCGTCTTCGGCTGGTCCTACTCAGTGCTGCTGCCCGCCTTTGCCAGCGAATTGCTCCACGTGGACGAGCGCGGCTACGGCGCACTGTTGAGCGCCAATGGCATCGGCGCGGTGTTCGGCGCGCTGGCCGTGGCCAGTTTTGGCGGGCGCGTTCGCCCGCGGCTGATGGTCTTCGGTGGCCTCGGGCTGTTCTCGCTCATGCTCCTGCTGCTGTCGGTGACGCGGGACTACTACCTGGCCCTGCTCTTCCTGGCGATTGCCGGGTGGGGGATGCTGCTCTACTTCTCCACCACCAACACGCTGGTGCAGACCAGCGTCGAGGACCACATGCGCGGCCGGGTCATGGGCGTGTGGGCGCTGATATTCGGCGGCATGCTGCCGGTCGGGGGCCTCGAAGCAGGCACGCTCTCCCATTTCTGGGGCGTCGGCCCGACGGTGGCCGTTGGCGCTGTCGTGTGCGGTGCTTCGGCACTCATCATTTGGCTGCGGGTGCGGCGCAACCCGCCTTCTCCGCAGCCCGCTTGAACTAATGCAGACGGTCATTCGGCTCCAGGACATCCACAAGATCTATCACACCGGCGAGGTGGACGTGCACGCCGTGCGCGGCGTGTCGCTGGAGATCACCCAGGGCGAGTTCGTAGCGCTGATGGGCGCCAGCGGCTCAGGCAAGTCCACCATGATGAATATCATCGGCTGCCTCGACCGCCCCAGCCGGGGAAGCTACCTGCTCGACGGGGTGGACGTGTCGCAGCTTAACCGCGATGAGCTGGCCGACATCCGCAACCAGAAGATCGGCTTCGTGTTCCAGGGCTTCAATCTCCTGGCCCGCACCTCGGCCCTCGAAAACGTCGAGCTGCCCATGCTCTACACACGCCAGCGCCTGGGCGGGCAAAGCCAGCGCGAGCGAGCCTTGAATGCCCTCGATGCCGTCGGGTTGGCCGACCGCTCCGACCATAAACCCAACCAGCTTTCCGGCGGCCAGCAGCAGCGCGTCGCCATCGCCCGCGCCCTCTCCAACGACCCCGCCTTGCTGTTGGCCGACGAGCCCACCGGCAACCTCGATACCCGCACCAGCGTTGAAATCATGGGCGTGTTCCAGAAGCTCAATGACCAGGGCATGACCATCGTCATGGTCACCCACGAACTTGACATCGCCCAGTACACCAAGCGCATGGTCGTCATGCGCGACGGCAAGGTGGTCAGCGACTCCGCCGTGGCGAAACGCCTGGCCGCCGACACGGAGCTGCAACGCCTCCAGGAGGAGCAGAAGGCCGTTCAACTGGCCGACTGACCCATGCGTTACTTCGTCATCATTAAGGTCGCCTTCCGCGCGCTGCGCCGGAACAAGATGCGCACCATTCTCACGATGCTGGGCATCATCATCGGCGTCGGCGCCGTCATCGCGATGGTCGGGATTGGCAACGGCGCGAAATCGCAAGTCGAAGAACAAATCGCCAGCCTCGGCCAAAACGTCGTGCTCATTTTCTCCGGCAACTGGACCAGCGGCGGCGCGCGCAGCGGGTGGGGCGGCGCCGGTACGATGACGGTCGATGACGCCGAAGCCATTGGACGCGAAGTCAACGGCATCGTGCATTACAGTCCCGAAGTGCGTGACCGGCAACAGATTCTCGCGAACGGTTTGAACTGGAACACGCAGATTCTCGGCGAAAGCGTGGACTACCTCGATATCCGCGACTGGC
>DATKNZ010000500.1:0-17358 GCA_035541055.1 Candidatus Acidiferrum sp.
GCATCAGGCCCGTGTAGGTGCCCACCCACAAGTAGCCGTCGCGGGTGTGGATGACCTTGGTGATCGGGTTCTGCTCCAGCCCTTCCTCAACCTGCCAGACATCGTAAGGCAGGGTGGAGGCGCCCGCGGCGTAGGCGGCAGGTTTCCCGAAGCCGCCGGCCAGCGCAGCCAGGCAGACGACAGCGATCAAGCAGCCTGCCCGACCCTGTCGTTCCCAGCGTGCCGGTAGCGGGAGCACGGAGCGAGTGTAGCGAGGAGGCAGTGGTCAGGCAAGGCGGGCGGGAAGGCCGGGGCATGACCCAACTCAAATCCGAAGCCCGAAGGCCGAAGGCCGAAGGAAGGCCGAAATCCGAAGGCCGAAAGGCCCGCCTTAGTGCCTTCGGATTTCGGATTTCGGGATTCGGCCTTCTTTCGGGTTTCGGCCTTCGGCCTTCGGATTTGGGCAAGCCGTGTAAATCGCCCTGTCTATTGTTGAATCTTGCGCAAGTCGAAGCCTGGCGGGCGCTCGTAGGCGGGGATGACCGCGGCAAAGGAATCCAGGCCCAGGTAGTAGCCTTGGGACTTATCTGACTTGCCGGTACATTCGAGCCGGAAGACGTGGGGGCCGGCCGAGAGCTTGTGCACGCCCCAGTGGTCGGACTGGCGATTGACCTTGTCGGCGTAGAGGTCCACTACCGCCAGTTGCTGGCCGTCGAGCGCGGCGCGGTAAATGCCGTAGTCAGGGGCATGGATGAATTTGCCCCAGAGGTGGGCGGTGATGTCCTTGTCGAGGTTGAAGGTGATTTCGACCCAGCCCTTGTCATCCTGGGGAGTGAAGAAGAGCTGCTTGCCTTCCTTCGAGATGCCGGGGAGCGGCTGCACGGCGATGGGGTGGTCCGAGTGCTTGGCCTTGGGCACGGCTTTCCAGCCGGTGACGAGCTGCAGCGTGCGCTCGGCGAGGCGGCCATCTCCGTAGGGCGGGGCGGGCCAGGGCTTGTGCGGCTCGGTCTGATACCAGTAGGCGACGGAGGACATGAGGTCGTCGCGCTCGATGAAGCCGCTGCTGGTCTTGTCAGGGAACACCTGCGAGCCTTTGTGCTCGATCTCGACGCGCAGGGACTTCTGGAAGGGCACCGGGTCGGGGATGTGGAAGCGATAGACCGAGCCACGGTTGCCGGTGTTGTAGCCTTCCCAAAGCGGCACGCCGTAGAACGGGCCATCGTGGTGACGGAAGCCCCAGCCGTCGCAGAAGTAGTCCTCGGTGCCGGTGCCGCGCAGGCTGGGGTCGGCCTCGCCATCAATGAAGAAGAAGTCATCCCCTTCGCCATACCAGCCCGGGGACATGAGCTGCACGCTTTGGACGGTGCCGACGTAGTGCCCGCGGCCGACGAGGTCAGCGATGAGGTAGTTGCGGCCCATCACGCACGGGTATTCCTGCCGGTACATGGCGTGGAAGTAGGCGGTGTCCTTGGGGAGGGATTTGTACTTCTGCCAATCCAGGTAGTAATAGAAGGCATCGCAGCGTCTGTCGCTCTCGTTGGTGACGGTGATGCGGGCGGATTTGCGGAAGGGCATGGGCCAATAGCAGTTCCGGCCGCGCCCATCGGAGGAGACTTTGATGGGCAGCGAGACGAAGGGGACGTCGAGCCCGTGGCCGATGCCGAAGAAGTCGCCGATGGGGCATTCGACGCTGGGATGCGCCTCGCCGTCCCAGTAGATGCGCAACATGAGCAGGCGCGAGTAGGAGGGGGCGGAGTGCGCGATGGTGTTCCAGAAGTGGACGATCATGCCGGGGCCTTTGAGGTCGGCGAGGACGAGCGTGCCGCCGGGCTCGATGGGGCGGGAGTCGGCGTTGCCGTTGCGCCAGTCGGGGTCGGAGGACGAGGCGCGCATGGCCTGGAAGTCCTTGAGCTTTTCGAGGCCGGCGAGCGGGTTGCCGGGGGAGAGCTGGGCGGGCGCCGCGGCGCCGAAGCCAAGAACGAGGCAGAGAGAGAGGAGGTTGGTTTTGATTGTGCTCATGGTCAGGCGTGGCCCAGCTTACGCAGGACTTCCTCAGGGGCAAGGCCCGAGAGCTTGAGGATTTTGTGGCGCGAGGTGTGGCCGCGGACGATGTCCACCCGGTTGCGGGGGCAGTGCAGTTGCTGGGCGAGGAGCTTGAGCAGGGCTTCGTTCGCCGCTGCCTCGACGGGCGGGGCGGTGACCTTGATGCGGAGTTCGGCGCCGAGCGCCTCGCCTATCTGGTTGGCGGAGGCGCGCGGTTGGAGCTTCACCGAGAGGAGCACCCCGTCGGGCTGCGCGCGAAGGAACGGCGGCAACGGCATAAGGAAGTCTGGCCGAAAGCGGGGCGGACAGCTAGCGTAGATGCATGGGCAACACCAGCTACGTAGTTCTGTGGTCTCTGGCTCTTTCGGCAGGGTTGGGGTTGGCGACGGGTTGCGCCTCGAGGCGTGCTAACCCGGAGCCGCGCGCGGTTGCACCCCGGCCAGAGGCGCCGACGCCGCAGCCCGTTACCAACGCCGAGGCGAAGGTCATCCTGCCGCCGGGCGCGGCAAAGGCACCCGCGCCGTTTGAAGGCGAGGGCTGGGAGGCAATGTTCGATGGGCGCAGCCTGAGAGGCTGGCGCGCGACAGCTTTCGCGGGCCACGGGGAGGTCCACCGCGAATCGGGCGTGATCGTGCTGGGCATGGGCGACCCGTTCACCGGCATCAACTGGACGAACGCGTTTCCGAAGATGGACTACGAGGTGGCGCTCGATGCCATGCGGCTGAGCGGGTCCGACTTTTTCTGTGGGCTGACGTTGCCGGTCGGGACGAACTTCTGCAGCCTGATCGTGGGCGGCTGGGGCGGCTCGCTGGTGGGCATCTCCAGCCTGGACGGCATGGATGCGTCGGAGAACGAGACCACGAAGTTCATGAGCTTCGAGACCGGGCGCTGGTACCGCATCCGCCTGCGCGTGACGGAGAAGAAGATCCAGGCGTGGATAGACGGCGACAAGGTGGTGGACGTGGATACGGTAGGTAAGAGAATCTCCGTGCGGCCCGGCGACATTGAGATGTCCGAGCCGTTCGGCCTGGCGGCGTGGGAGACGAGCGCGGCTTATCGCGAGGTCAGGTTCCGGAGGGTAAATGGGTCGTGATTTACGATATACGATTTACGACGCGGTCCGCGCGCGGAGCGCGTTTCGTCCTCGTTGTCGTCCTCGTTCTCGTGCCCTGGTGCTCGCTCGACAGTTTGGTTGATTCCAGAAGGAGGTCGAATTAGGCTTAGCGGTATGAGTCGAGCCACGGTGGAAGAGTTTCAGAACAACCCAGGCGGCTTGCTCGCGGCGGTGGAGAAGGGCGAACAGATTGTCATTGAGCGTGGGGGCAAGGCAGTCGCCCGGCTGCTGCCGGCGGAGGATGAAAGCCTGCCCGACTCCTTGCGCGATGAGTGGGGGCGTTCCGCTATGGGACACTTGGCTCGCGCTTACGGCCCCAGCGAGCCGGACTACAGCACCGCTGCAATTATTGAGCGGATCAGCGAGGCGACGCTGGCAGAGGACTGGCAACGCCCCGAGGAGGATGCCGCATGGGCTCATTTGCAGCCGGGCAAGTCCTCCTAGCCCGCTTTCCCTGAAGCGCTGAGCCAGCGCACCCCGGTTTCAGGAATCTGACGGTAAGCGCCAGATTCCCCGCCCGCGCTACACCGTGTAGGTCCCCGACGCGGTCGTGCCGCCTTTGCCGGTCCAATTGGTATGGAAGAACTGGCCGCGGGGCTGGTCAATGCGCTCGTAGGTGTGGGCGCCGAAGTAGTCACGCTGGGCCTGGAGCAGGTTGGCCGGGAGCCGCTCGCTGCGGTAGGAATCGTAGAACGCCAGGGCGGTGCTGAAGGCGGGCACGGGGATGCCTTTGCGGGCGGCCAGGGCCACGACCTTGCGCCAGGAGCGCTGGCAGTCTTTGATCGCCTTCTTGAAGAACGGGTCCAGCAGCAGGTTGCTCAGGTTCGCGTTCTTATCGAACGCTTCCTTGATGCGGCCCAGGAAGACGCTGCGAATGATGCAACCGCCGCGCCACATGAGCGCGATGCCGCCGTAGTTGAGGTTCCACTTGTGCTCTTTGGCCGCGGCGCGCATGAGCATGTAGCCCTGCGCGTAGGAGATGATCTTCGAGGCGTAGAGCGCGTTTTCGATGTCCTTGACGAGAGGCTTGGGATCGCCGGAGATCTTGGGCTTGGGACCCTTGAGCTTTTTGGCGGCGGCGACGCGTTCGTCCTTCAGGGCGGAGATGCAGCGGGAGTAGACGGCCTCGGCGATGAGCGTAATGGGAATCCCGAGCTCCTGCGAGGAGATGACCGTCCATTTGCCAGTGCCTTTCTGGCCGGCAGTGTCCAGGATCTTGTCCACGAGGGGCTGGCCGTCGGTGTCCTTGTAGGCCAGGATGTCCCGCGTGATCTCAATCAGGTAGGAGTTCAGCTCGCCCTTATACCACTCGGCGAAGACCTCGTGCATCTGGTCGGCGGTCATGCCGAGGCCCGACTTGAGCAGGTTATAGGCTTCGCAGATGAGCTGCATGTCGCCGTATTCGATGCCGTTGTGGACCATCTTCACGTAATGGCCGGCGCCGTTCTCGCCGACCCAGTCGCAGCAAGGCGAGCCGTCCTCGACCTTGGCGGCGATCTTCTGGAAGATGTCTTTGACGTGCGGCCACGCGGCGGGCGAGCCGCCGGGCATGATGCTCGGACCGTGGCGCGCGCCTTCCTCGCCGCCGGACACGCCGGTGCCGATGTAGAGCAGGCCCTTGGACTCGACGTACTGGGTGCGGCGGATGGTGTCCTCGAATAGCGAATTGCCGCCGTCAATGATGATGTCGCCCGCCTCCAGGTGCGGCAGGAGGTGCTCGATGAACTCGTCCACGGGCTTGCCGGCTTTGACCATGAGCATGACGCGGCGGGGTTTCTTGAGCAGCGCGACCATCTCCTCGATCGAGTGCGCGCCAATGACCTGGGTGCCCTTGGCTTCCTTGTTGAGGAAATCGTCCACCTTGGAGACGGTGCGGTTGAAGGCGGCCACGGTGAAGCCGTGGTCGTTCATGTTGAGAATGAGGTTCTGGCCCATTACGGCGAGGCCAATTACAGCGATGTCAGCTTTTGGTTCCATATCAAGTGCTTATCCGGTAAGGGCGCATCATACGGGTGCGGCAAGCACCTGCCAGAAGAATTTCGCTTGGGAGCCGAGGCCGGGCCGGGCCAACTATTAGCGTAAGAGCGGCAACCCGGAGGGTTGCCGGGACGGGCGTAAGCCGGAGGCTTACGCTGCTATTTGGCTGGTTGATTGCGGCGGCGCAACACGTGCACCAATGACTTGAGGGCGAGTTCCATGAACAGGAAGGGCTTGGCGATAAAGTCGTTGCCTCCGCTTATCATGGAATGTGCACGGCTCTCGAAGTCGTTAAAGGTGGTGACGAAGATCACCGGGGTATGCTTGTGGCCGGGCACCGAGCGCAGCCTCGCGCACAGCTCAAAGCCGCTCATGCCGGGCATATCCACATCCAGCACCACCAGGTCGAAGCGCTTTTCCGCGAGCAGCTTCAACGCGATGGTCGGGTCTTCAACACTGGTGGACTTGAGCTTGGCCTTGTCCAGGGCGTGGATGACGGCGAGCCGCGCGACGGCGTCGTCGTCCACCACCAGCACCATCGGCGGCTGGGTGGCGGACGCGGCAGCTCTGGTGCCGTGCTCGGAAAGGAAGCCCAGGAAGTCAACAGCCATGGCGACGGTGCGCAACGTCGAGGCGTTGACGCTTTGAGGCTTTTCCTGGAGCTCCTTCAGCAGCACTTCGAGGGCGTCGGCGGTCTGGGCAATGTCCGCCAAACCGGCAACGCCCGCTTTGCAGGTGAGGCCGTGCACACGCTGACACATTGCGTCGAGCTGTTTGATTCGGGCCGCTTCGTTGGCCGACTTAATGAGGGCCTGGAGCAAGCCGCGCAGGCCGGCCAGGGTTGCCGGAACCGCGGAGAGGAAATCCCTGGACAGCTTCTGCAGTTCTGCATCCGCGGCCCGGGGCACTGCAGGAGGCGGGGGCTGTGCGGCCGGGGCTGCGGCAGCCCGGGCGGGCTGCGCCGGGGCCGCAGGTGCAGGAGCGGCCTCGCCCGGTATCGCGACCAACTTCCGCACAACCTCCAATACCTGATTCGGGGTGCAGTTCGCCTTCGAGAGGCACTTGGTCGCACCGGCTTTCCAGGCGTCCTGAATCGTCTGGGTAAGATAGGTGCTGGAGAGCACGACCACCGGCAGTTTGGTGAACGCGGGCTCGGCACGGAGGCGCTTCATCAACTCCAACCCGCTGAGCCGGGGCAGCATGAGATCGAGTAAAATGGCGTCCGGCCGGAACGTATGTGCCTGGGTAAGGCCGGCCTGGCCATCCAGGGCGATGCGCGCCTGGAAACCTTCGACCACGAACTTGTTGCGGTAGATGTTCGCTACGATTTCGTCATCCTCGACAATCAGGATTCTCGTCATGGCTCGGCCGTTGCTGCCGTCGGCGCGTGAGTCGCGAGGTAGGAATCGAGGAACTGCCGGACGACTTGGAATTCGGCCGTTGCCTGCCGAGCCGTGGCGTCGGCATTGGCCAGGTTGCCCTCGGCGCCCTGGTTTTCAAGCTGGCGCAGCAGGGGCACGATCCGGCGTACGCCGCAAGTGGCGCTGGCGCCGGCGCAGCTATGGGCCAAGCGGCGCACTTCGGGCGCCGCGGCGGCCTGCACCGCGGCCTCGAGTTGCTGTAGTTGGGTTTTGGTCTGGTCGACGTAGAGCGTCACCAGTTCACGCAGGCTGGCCGGGTCGTGGTCGGCGAACTCGAGCAGGCGTTCCATGTCCACCGGGTCGTCCGGCGCGGAATCCGGGGATGCCGCCATTCGGACCTCTGGGGCAGGAGTAGGAGGAGCAGGCGCAGCGGTCCCGGCGTTCTCCGAGGCCGCGCCAAGGGCCGCCTGTGCGCCCCAGCGCTCGACGATCGCGCGGATGTCCTCCGGGCGCACCGGCTTGGCCAGGTAATCGTCCATGCCGGCGGCGACGCATTTCTCACGGTCGCCCTGCATGGCGTTGGCAGTCATCGCGACGATGATGATCGGCGGCCTGTAATTGGGGAACTCGGCGGGCTGCTGCTGGCGCTCGCGGATGATGCGCGTGGCTTCGAAGCCTCCCATCTCGGGCATCATCACGTCCATGAAGACCAGGTCGTAGTGCTGGCGATCCAGGGCGGCCAGGGCTTCCAGGCCGTTGGCCGCCAGCTCGGCGCGATAGCCCATCTGTTGGAGCAGCCGCAAGGATACCTTCTGGTTGATGTTGTTGTCGTCGCAAAGGAGGACGTTCAACGGCAGGCGGGTGGCAAGTGTGGGGTCCAATTTGGTGTTGGCGGGGGTGGATTTGGGCATGGGCTTGGCGCCGAACAGGGCTCGATTAATGGCTTCGTAGAGTTGGGCGGGTTTAACGGGTTTGGTCAGGCGGCTGGCAAAGACGGCGGCGGCGACTGCCGGATGCTCCGAGTGGATGCCCATCGAGGCCAGCAGCACGAGGGGCAGAATGTCGCCGCCCGGCAGCTTGCGGATCTCGCAGGCCAGCATGAGGCCATCCATTCCTGGCATTTGCATATCGAGAATCGCCAAGTCAAAGCGCTCGCCGGCTCGCAGCCATTCCAAGGCCTGCGCGCCGTCCTGGGTGTCACGCGGGACCATGCCCCACTTCGAGGCCTGCGCGGCGAGAATCCGGCAGTTGGTGGGGTTATCATCCACGATGAGCAGGCGCGAATTGGCCAGGCGCGGCTGCGGCGATTTGAGCGGGCGCGGAGCGGACTCCGGCGCGGCCTCGAGCGGAAGGGTGAAGTGAAAGGTGGAGCCTTTCTGCGGCACGCTCTCGACCCACATTTTGCCGTCCATCAACTCGACCAATCGCTTGCTGATGGCCAGGCCCAGGCCGGTGCCGCCGTATTGCCTCGTCGTGGAGGCATCGGCCTGGCTGAACGATTTGAACAGGCGTGCCATCCGGTCCGCCGGAATGCCGATGCCGGTGTCGCTCACCCGGAAGTGCAGCCGCCAGGGGCCGGCCCCGCTGCCGTTGGGTGGCGGCGAGGACAGGGGCTCGACGTGCACCAGCACCTCGCCGGCGTTGGTGAACTTGACGGCGTTGCTGAGCAGGTTCACCAGCACCTGCCGCACCCGGGTGGCATCCCCAATAAGGCTCTGCGGGATGCCGTCGTCCATCTGGTAGGCCAGTTCCAGGCGCTTCTCGGTGGCCCTGGCAGCCAGCAAATCGAGCGAGTCCTCGATGCAGGCTCGCAACTCGAAGGGCTGTTGCTCCAGGTCCAGCCTGCCGGACTCGATCTTCGAGAAGTCGAGGATGTCGTTGATACTGGTCAGCAGGGCTTCGCTGCTGGAATGAATGGTGTCCGCATAGCCCTGCTGCTCGGGGCTTAAAAGAGTCTCAAGCAGCAGCCCCGTCATGGCGATGATGCCGTTCATCGGGGTGCGGATTTCGTGGCTCATGTTGGCGAGGAATTCCGCCTTGGCACGGGCGGCGGCCTCCGCCGCCACGCGCGCGGCCAGCAGCTCCCGATTGGCCTGGGTCAGCTCGTCCTGGAGCCTTTTTGCCCGCAAAGCGGCGCGCAGGCGGGCCCGCAGCTCGGCGGTTTCGAAAGGCTTGGTCAGGTAATCGCTGGCTCCCATGTCGAACGCGCGCAGCTTGTCGGCAGTGGCGTTCCAGGCGGTCAGCACGATGACCGGGATGGGCTGGGTTTCCGGCGATTCTTTAAGCTGTCGCAGGACCTCGAACCCGTTCACGCCCGGCAGCCCGAGGTCGAGCAGGATCAGGTCGTAACGCCGCTCGCGCACCAGAGCGAGCGCCTCGGCAGCGCTCCTGGCGTTGCCCAGCACGATGTGGTCGTCGTGCAGCAGCCCCGCCAGCAGCTCCGGCAGGCGTGGATCATCCTCGACCAACAGGACCTGGGAGACCGGGACATTCATGGTCCGGCACGCCTACGTGACCATTGCGTGAACTTGTTCACATTTGTTCGGCGCTGGTAAAGCATATTCAACACCAACCCGGGCTGGCGGCAAGAAAGTCTGGTGGTATTTACGATTTACGATTTACGATTTACGCGCTTGCTGGCGGTCCGGGCGTCGAACTCGCAAGTAGCAATCTAACCAGTCTGTCCTGAAAACTGCCTGGCTTTGTCTCATTTCAAGCCAGCCGGGCCGGGCCCTACGGTGCCTGGATTCGCTCCAGCGCTTCCCGGGCCGCTTGCGGGTGCGAGGCTTGAATGGACTCAGCGATCCTCTTTACGGCGGCTCGAGCTTCAGCGCGCACCCCGGAGTTGGCGCACAAATCGAGGGCGAGTTGGAGCGCCTCGGGATCAGCGACGCCCATCAGCGCGCCGAGGATCAGGCGCACGTCAGCATCGCCGCGCGAATCCGTGAGCAACTGGCGGTAGCGGCCAATGAGTTGTGAGTCGGGGTGAGCGTTCTGGCTGCGGGCAAGGCGCACCAGGCCTCGCACGGCGATGTCACGAACGGCCTCGGTGGAACCTTGAGTATAGATGCTGGCCAGGATGTCCCAGGCGGAAGTGTCGGGCCACTCCGCAAGCGCCCGCACGGCCACGTCCCGCACGTAGGCCGCGGGGTCCATCAGAGCGGCCTTTAACACCGCCAGAGCTTGCGCATCGCCGCATTGGGGCAGAAGGCTGAGCAGCGAGCTGATGCCTTCCGGCGCTTGAGTCCGCCGCAGGGCGTCCATGACCGAGGCCGTCCGGCTGGAAGCATCGTTTACCCGGGCCAGCGCCTGCCGTGCGGCGCTCTCGGCTTCCGCCCGCACCGAGGCATCCTGGGCATCCACCATCAGCCGCAGCAGGCTCGGCACGTCCGTTCCCAGCGCCGTCTTCTGCAGCGCCTGGAAGGCGGCTTTGGCGGCGGCCGGGTCGGGGGCGCCCGCCTGCTCGAAAAGGACCGCGTTGGCGGCCGGGCCCTGGCGCCGGGCCAGGACGGCGATCAGCGTCACGCGCGCATCGGAAGGGGCGGTCTTCAACTCGGCAAGGATGGCCTGGTCAACGGGGAGACCGCCGTGCAACTCGGTCAGCGCGTCTTCCAGGGCGCTTCGCTCGCCCTCGTCCGCACAGTGCGCCGCAGCCTGCGCCAAGGGGGGCACGGAGGAAGCGTCGCCTGCCCGGCCCAATCCCCGGATGGCGGCGCGCCGCACGTCCGCATCTTGCGCCGCGAGGCTGCGGGTAATGGCGGCCCGGGCCGGTGCGTCGCCCCGCACCGCCAGGCTCTCGATCATCCAGACCTGCTCTTGCGGCTGGAGCTTCGGCAGCTCGGCGGCGAACTTCGCCGAGGCCTGCCTCGACTGCGGCCCGCGAACGGCTGCGATGGCCACCGGCTTGAGGACGGCGTCCGAGCCCCGCAATACCTGCATGATCCGCTGCTCGCCTTCATCTTTGTCCAGGCGCAGCAAGCCTTTCAGGGCGGCGCGGCGAAGGTAAGCGGGCTGTGAGGGCTGCAGCAATTCCTCGTAAGCGGCCGTGGCGCGCTTGTGATCCCCGGCGGCGGCCAGGCTTGCCGCGCAAAATGCCGTCGCCTCGGTCAGCGCCGGACGCAGCGCCGGGCTGGCGGCGGGCGCCAGTGCCGTGAGGGCGTTCCAGGCGGCCTTATCGCCAATCTTGCCCAGGGCGGCCAGGGCGGCCTCGGCTTCGGGCCGGTCGGCTTTGCGCGCCAGGCGCTCCAGCATCTCGACCGAGGCGGCGTCGCGCCGGTCGCCCAGCGTCGTGATGATCTGGACGCGCGCCAGGGCTGGTGCGTCGGCGAGCGCTTCGCGGAGCAGGTCATCGGCTTTGCCGGGCGGATAAGAGGTCAGTGCGAGGCAGGCAAGGCTTGCCGTTTCATTGCTCTTCAACAGCGGGGCCAACGCCGGCAGCGCGGCTTTGTCGCCGATGATGCCCAGTTCCTGGCAGGCAAACCGGCGCGCTTCGAAGGTCGAGGCGGGGCCCAGCAGCCGTATCAGCCCGGCTTCCACCGCCTCCCGCAGGGCGCTGTCCGTGGCGGACTGCGCGACCATTTCCTCGAACTGCCGGAGCGGTGCGCGGCTTTGGCCGGGCACGTAGGTTGCCGCCTGGCTGACCAACCGGCCCATCTCGGTCGAGGAAGGCACGGGGACGCCACTTGCAGGCGACACGCAAGTCAGGCCGACACCAATCGAGGCCAGCAGGCAAAGCAGCCGCTTCTTCATGGGGGTGGACGGGCTGCAAGGTAGGGACGCCTCGCCGAGGCGTCCGCCGCCGCCACAACACGGACGCCTCGGCGAGGCGTCCCTACCAGCGTGCAGTACTCGGGTTAAACTGATCATGGCGGGCTTAGGTCCGCCACGGGGCGCGTGGCTCGCGGTACAGCATGCGGTTGGCTTCCTCCAGATCGAACTTCTCTTTGAGCGGGTCCCATTTCAGCGGCCGGGCAAGGCGCAGGCTGATGGTCCATGCCTCACAAATTGTGACCGCGCGGTGTGCCGTCTCGGGGTTGCAGATCGTGGGGGCGCGGCTCCGGATCGAGCGGAGCAGGTCTCGGACGTGCTCAGCAGGGTTATCGGGACCCGCCCCGCGCCTGGCCTGTAAGCCCAGGATGGACTTGGGTTCGGCGGTCACCGCGTCCGTTTCATCGTCCACCTGTATCCAGCCGTCCTCGCCGATGTAGCGGATATAGCGGTCCTTGAACGCGCCGCGCTGGTACAGCATGCCCGTCACGCCGCTGGCGTATTTGCAGCGCGCGATGCCGCTGAGCGGCGTGTCGCTGCAGCACCGGGCCGCATCCGGCAACGCGCCCTTGGCCTCGAACTCGACGGGTCCGGTGTGGTCCGCGTCCAGCGCCCATTGCATTTGATCGGTGTAATGGCAGCCCATGTCGGTCATGACGCCTTCGGCAGTGTCCCAGAAGTACCTCCAGCCGTTCACGCGGCCCGGCACAAAGGGATACCACGGCGTTTGGCCCAACCAGAGGTCGTAATTCCAGCCCGCGGGAACGGGGGCCGCCTTTTCCAGCGCAATGGTCGGGCCTTCCCAGACTTGCATTTCGACCGTCTGCAGTTTCCCAATCCGGCCTTGCCGCACCATATCCGCGGCGAACCGATAGGAGGCAGTCGAGCGGCGCTGCGTTCCCGCCTGGTAGACGGTGCCGAAGCTGCGGCAGGTCTCAACCAGCGCCCGGCCTTCGGTTATGGTCAGCGTCGCCGGTGCTTCGCAATAAACATCCTTGCCCGCGCGCGCGGCATACATGGACGCCAGCCCGTGCCAGCGGTTGCCGATCGCGATGCAGACCGCGTCCACGTCCTTGCGCGCCAGCAGGTCCCGGAAATCCTCGTAGGCCTGGCAGTCGCGGTTGCCGTAATGCTGGTCCACGAGTTCCTTGCCCGAACTCCGCCGGTCCGCGCGGCAGTCGCTGACCGCGACGCACTGGATGTCGGGCAGCGTCATAAAGCTGGGCAATATCTCCCGGGCGCGGTCGCCCACGCCGATGGCGCCGAACACGACGCGGTTGCTGGGAGCGACAGCCCCGCGCAGCCCGAGCACCGAGCCGGGCACGACCAACGGCGCGGCGGCTGCCGCCGCCGCGCGGCGCAGGAATTGGCGCCGGCTCAGCCGGAATTCGCTCGGTATTAACACTTTAGCCATGAGCTTCCAGGATTTGGCCTTTTTGACCAGCCGAATACTCTCAACCGGCCCGTGTCTTGTAAAGCGTCGCTGCCCGCCCGAAACCCGGCCCTGCGCCCTCACGCCACGCTCCAGGCCCCTTGCCCCACCCCGTAGTCTGCCCTGTGTCTCCCGCATGTGTGCCCGGTGATTGCCCGGTGTATCTCCCATGTGGTCCGGGCCCCATGGGAGACACACGCGGCAAACACCGGGGCCTCGCCGGGGAGAGCCGCCTCCCTCGCCGGGCCAATTCGTGAAGGGTGGTAGGGCGGCTGGCTAAAGAGACCCATGCCCGTCATACCCGACCGACTCGAACGCGGCGACACCATCGGCATCATTGCCCCCGCCAGCGCGCCGCCCGACCCCAAGAACATAGACCGCTCGGTCGCCGTCCTGGAAAAGCTGGGCTTCCAGGCCCGGCTCGCGCCGAACGTCCGCAAGCGCTGGGGTTTCCTGGCCGGCAGCGACCGCGAACGCGCGAGCGACCTGATGAAGATGTTCGCCGATCCCAGGATCAAAGCCATTCTCTGTGTGCGGGGTGGGTATGGCACCAGCCGCCTGCTGCCGTTGCTGGACTACGGCGTCATTCGCCGGAACCCGAAAGCCTTCATCGGCTACAGCGACATCACGTCCCTGCACTGCGCCTTTCTCTTGAAGTCCAATCTCGTCAGCTTTCACGGGCCCATGCTGAACTCGGATTTCGTGAAGCCGCGCTTCCCCGAGTTCACGCTGCAGAGTTTCCTGCGCGTGCTGATGAAGCCGTCCGCCTACGGCAGCGTTTGCGCCGGTTACAAGAAGGAGACGGTGACCATTCTCCGCCGGGGGGTCGCCTCAGGGCTGCTGATTGGCGGCAACCTCACGCTCCTGTGCGCCTCGCTGGGCACGCCGTACCAGCCGCCCTTCAAGGGAGGCATCCTGTTCTTCGAAGACCTGGATGAAGTGCCCTACCGGTTTGACCGGATGCTCACGCAGCTTCTGAACGCCGGCTTGCTCCAGCAGGTCGCCGGCGTGGCCATCGGCGTCAATGCGAATTGCAAGGACCCGAAGGCGAAGACGGCCAAGGAATACCGCCAGACGCTGGAGGACGTGTTCAAGGAGCGGCTGCTGCCGCTGAAGGTGCCCGTCGTCGCGGGCCTGCCCTTCGGCCACATCCCCCTGAATGCCACCTTGCCCGTCGGCGTGCGGGTGACGCTCGATGCCGATCACGGCGACCTCCTTATCACCCAGCCCGCCGTGCGGTAGGGACGCCTCGCCGAGGCGTCCGGGTTGCGGCGGCGGCGGACGCCTCGGCGAGGCGTCCCTACCTTGCATTTCGTCGCCGCTTCAGGCACGGTATGACCCTTCCCCGCCGGCCCGGTCCCAGCGCCCGGGCTGGCTGCCTTACTCCTGCCGGCCCGCCTCGCGGACGCGGATCGAGCCGCGCAAGGCGATCAAGCCAATCGGCGCGACGGTAGCCGTGAGGGCCACGATCAACCACATGGTTCCGGAATGCCTCGGCCCCTCCTGCGGACAATAGGTGGCGAGCAGGGTCCCCCCGAAAGTCCCCACCAGCAGCTTGGCCAGCAGGAACGGCACATAGGAGAGCGCGCTGTAGGAGGCTTCCAGCCCTTTCGGCGCAATGGCGGCGGCGTATTCATACACGCGCGGCGAGTAGAAGGCTTCCCCGAACGAGAAGAGCACGACGAACAGCGCGATCATCACGTAATACGGATGCACACTCCCCTGCAGGCGCAGATACCCGTGCCCCAGCCAGTTGCCGGCGAGCCCGTTCGCGAGGGGCTGGAACCAGGCCGTCGGCATGGCCATGATGAAAACCGAGGCGGCGGTCAGGATGCTGCCCAACGTCACCATCCCGTACGCCGGATACTTCTGGGTCAACCCGCCGATCACGGGGACCAGGAAGATAATGAGGATGCTGTTGATAGCCCAGAGCCGGCCGACCGGCGCGCCGTCGCCCAACTCGCGTATGCCGAACTTGGGATACACGTAATAGATCTGCATCAGCACCAGCTTGATGAAGGCGATCAGGAGCAGGAACACCAGCAGACGGTAAACGCCCGGCTGCCGGAACAGCTCAGACAACACCCGGATGGATTCCGCAACACTGTTGCGCAGCACCCGCCATCCGGAAGCCCACCAGCCCTCCCCCGCCGGCCGCGGCGGAGGCGGCGTAATGCGAAGCCCGTCGTCCGTCGCTTCAGCGCCCTCGCGCAAAAGATACACAACGGGAAAGATCATCAGTTCGAGGCCCAGGCTCGCGAGCAGCAGGGTTCGGTAGGCGCTCAACTTCACGCCCACGACCGGCAGCACCAGATGTCCGTGCTCGCCGACCCCCTGCCGCACGCCGTCAAAGAGGAACGCGGCTATGAAGAAGCCCACGTTCATCATCAGGTAGAACAGCGAGAACGAGATCGAGCGCTGCCGCGTATCGGAATAGCGGCGAACCGCGGCGACCAGCACAGGCGTGCTCAACGCCTCGCCTATGGCCAGCGGAAACATGCCGCCCGCCAGCGCCAGCCATTGGACGCTGCTGAAGGCCATCACCGCCCGCGACACCGCGCAGATTCCCACCCCCAGGAACAAGGTCCGGCGCAAGCCCAGCGCGTCCGTCAGCGGCCCCACCACCACCGTTACCGCGGTCAACAGGAGCGACCAAAACGCGACGGTCGCCAGCGCCTGCTTGTCCCCAAAGCCGAAGTCGGAGGAGAGCCACAAGACCAGGGTCGAGTTGCACAGCGCGTAGGCGGCAATAACCAGCAGCTTTGCTACGAACGTGATCCACAGCTCCCGGGCTGCCCCGCGCAGGACAGTGAATTTGCGCAGGAAGCGCGCGACGGCGTGCGGAAGATCACCCATGCGCGCGCCCGGTGGACATTTGGAAGATCATCGTGCGCCGCAATCAGAAACCAAGGCCAGACACGAGTAAAGCCGGAACCTCAGGCCGGCCCGGGGCATCAGCACGTCTCCGGCTTGGAATGTTCGAGAGAGGTAAGCCGGCAGGATGCCGGGGCTCCGGGACCGGGGGCGCGCCTACGAGCGCAGGTACTTGGCCACCGCCTCGCCGCGCGAATGCACGTGGAGCTTGCCGTAGATGCCCTTGATGTGCACGCGCACCGTATCAATGCTCACCGAGAGCACGTCGGCAATCTCCTTGTACGGCACCCCGCGCGCCAGGTGTTCCAGCACCTCCCGCTCGCGGGGTGAAAGCTTGTCCACTTCCGTGCCGTAGCCGCCGCGCTGGTTGAAATACTGCACCACCTTCCGGGCGATATGTCCGGTCATGGGTGAGTTGCCGCGATGCACATCGGCAATGGCCTCCATAATCTCCGCCTGCGAACTGCGCTTCAACAGGTAGCCGCTGGCGCCGGCGAGCAGAGAGTTGAAGATCTTGTCGCTGTCCTCATAGACCGTGAGCATGAGCACCTGGGATGAAGGCATCAGAGCCTTGAGCTGGCGCACGCATTCAATGCCGTTCATCTTCGGCAGGTTGATGTCCATCAGCACCACATCCGGCGCCTGTGCGGGCAACTGTGTCAGCGCCTCCTCGCCTGTACGGTAAGCCCCCGCGCAAATAAACCCCGGCGTCTGTTTGATCCGGCCCGCCAGGTTCTCGCGAATCCAATCGTCATCCTCGATGATGGAGACCTTAATGGGCATAGTCGGTCACGTGTTAATTTATGTCATTGCCGCGGGCGCAAGGCAATCGCATGAACATGTGTAGGCTAGCCACACGCCACCTCCATCCGGATGCGGGTCCCGGCGCCCGGCTCGCTCTCCAGGCTTAGCCGCCCGCCGATTTGCTTAAGCCGGTCGCTCATGTTCTGCAGCCCGCTGCCTTTGCCGGCGGCACTACGGACCTCGAACCCGCGGCCGTTGTCGCTGATATTAATCGTTACATACCCATCCGCGACGTCCAGGCCCACACGCACCTCGGTGGCCTTGGCGTGCTTGAGAGTATTGTTCAGCGCCTCCTTCAGCGCCATGAACAGGTTGTGACGGGCTTCAGTGGATACCGGGCGGTCGGGCAGGTTCGGCGGCAGGTCGAGCCGGCAGCTTACGCCGGTGTCCTGGAAATACTCCTGCGCGTACTGGAAGATGTAGTTGGCGAGGTGGTCCAGCGTGTCGTTCTGGGGGTTGATGGTCCACACGATCTCATCCATGGCGCGGGTGATCTCGCGCACCGTGCGGAAGATATTCCGGATGTGCGGCTTATTCGGATTGGTTTCGACCGTCTCGCGGTCCACCAGCTCGCTTAACATGCCGACCTTGGTCAGGCGCGCGCCGACGTCATCGTGCAGGTTGGCGGCGATTTGGACGCGCAAGCGCTCGATCGCCTGCAAGCGCGCCACCCGCAACCGGTACAGCAACACCAGCACCAGGCCGGCCGCCACGCCCAGCAGCACCTTGAACCACAGGGTCTGCCAAAAATGCGGCGCGAACTCCAACGCCAGCGCTGCCCCGGCTTCGTTCCACACACCATCATTATTGCAGGCGGCGACCCGAAACCGGTATTGGCCCGGCGCGATATTCTCGTAGGATGCCACCCGCCGCGTGCCCGCGTCCACCCAGCCGGGGTCAACTCCTTCCAGCCGGTACTTGAAGCGGTTCCGCTCCGGCGCCTGGTAGCTCAACGCCGTGTAGTGCACCTCCAGCCGGCCCCGGCCCGGCGGCACCTTGAGGCTCGG
>DATKNZ010000501.1:0-5862 GCA_035541055.1 Candidatus Acidiferrum sp.
GGTCCCGGCGGCCCGGATGGTGCCGGCGGTCCGCCGCCGCCCGATGGCCCGCCGCCGGGCGAGGGTGCTCCGCCCCCGGACGGCCAGCAACAGCAGTGAGCGCCGCTCAGCCCCTCCGCGCAGCCGTGCAAGGCTGCGCGGGGTTCCTGTCCCGGAGGGACATTCGGGATTAGACCGGAGTCATTCCTGCAAGCGGGCGCGATAGAATCCGCGAACTTCACCGTTAGCACACGGGTCGCTGAAATAGATCGGGGCGCCTGGCAGCACATTGGTGGCAACCGGCGACCAGTCGAGCAGGTTGCTCGATGCCTCAATCACCACCGTCGAGCCGGCGCTGCCGCAAAGATGGAAGCCGAACTGGTTGCTGCGGAAGCCAAGGCAGCCGTCGCTCGACTCAATGGCCGGGGCGGCTTGCGGATACACGCATTCAACAAACCAGCCGGAGCCGTTAAAGCGGCCAGCGGCAATGAAGCCGCGGGCACGGATCGTGGCGCCGGCGGGAACGATGACGTTGGATAGCTGCCAGCCGCCATTGGTGTGGCTTCCATCTCCCAGGTAACTCCAGTCGGTGCCATTGGTGGAGGCTTCAAACGCTGCACGCCAAAGCTCCGGGCTCGTGCCGCCGCGCAGCCAAACGACGTTCGTGCCGTCGAAGCTGAGGCTCTGCGTAGCCGCATCCGTGTTGATGAGACGACCGAGCCCGGTGCGGGTTGCTCCGCCGAGGCTGCCGAACCATCCGGCGACCAGAATCCGCCCGTCAGCCTGGACCACGGACGAATACACCATCTCTCCGCTGACCAGATTGGTGCTGAAGCCGGGATCCATACTGCCGTCCGCCTGCAGTCGGCCCAGGTAAGGGCACATGTGGCCATCCAATGTGAGAGAATCATCACCCACCAGTATCTTTCCATCCGCCTGCAGCGTTAAAGTTTGCAATCCCCAGCAGTCATGCAAGTCAGCTTGAGCATTGAAACCAGAGTCGAGCGTTCCATCCACATTGAACCGGACGATGTTGGTATGTGAAAAGCCATTTACCCTGGCAAACATGCCTCCTACAATAATCTTGCCGTCAGGTTGCACAGCGACGGACCCGCCGAACCCCCCGATACCCTCATTCGCCACATAGTTGAAAGCGGCAGGTTGAAAGCTCGCGTCAATGGTCCCGTTCGCATTCAGCCTCGCAAGGTTAGTGCGGGACTGCCCGCCAATGCTCGTGAACGTGCCTTCAGCCAAAATCCTGCCGTCCGGCTGCAAGGCCACAGACATGATCGAGTTGTTCGCGCCCGCACCGAAATAAGGGTCCAGGCCGCCGTCATTCTTGAGCTGGCATAAGCCGTAACAGGTCGTTCCATTGATTCTCGTGAATGAGCCGCAGACCAGGATCTTCCCGCCAGGCGTCACGAGGATGCCGTTGACGCTGCCATCCATGTAGCCGGCATTGAACCCCGCGTCCAACGTGCCGTCCGCGTTTAACCTGGCAATGTTGTAACGACTCTGCCCGCTCACCATCGAAAAGACACCGCCGACCAGGATTTGCCCGTTGGTTAGCAGTGTAACGCAGTTGATCGTAGCCGAGTCGTACGTCGTGCCAGGAATGCTCGCCTTAAAGCTGTCATCCACCGAGCCGTCCGAGTTCAGCCGCGCCAGGTTGGTATGAGCCTGGCCGCCGCTGCTGATGAACTGTATCGTGGTCCCCCCCACCAGAGTCCTGCCGTCAGGCAGAGGGATCGCCGTGTAAATCAGTGGTGCCGAGCTGTGACTCGTCTCTGCATTGGATACACTCAGGGAGTCGACGGTTTGCGAACTCACATTACCAACGAACAGCTCGCTCACGAGCAACAGTGACGTAAGTGCAGGAATCGCCGACTGAATTGTTCTTCTCATTGAAGCCTCCAAGTCCGAATTGATCTCGCCCATTTAGTTTCCCGCCCATGCTCCACCTGGACATGCATCCGTCATTGCCTCTCCGCCCCGACAGATCACAGGCTCTTCGTCGTATGCCCGGTTATTTCCCATCTGACTTCTGGTCCGAAACTTCCTGCATTATGCTTCCCTTGCATGGTTTGACAAGGTCTCTTTCACACAGAAAGTTGTCGGGGGCGGCCCAAGCCCCGAAGAACGGCTGGGCGCATTGAGCTGGCACCCGGATTCAGCCGTCCCTCGGGGAGTCGTTGCCAGTTCGCGTTGTCCCCAACGCTAAAGCGCTGGGCTAGTCTCAAGAGTCCCTCCGGGACAGGGCACCGCCGAACATGCGAAAGGCAACGGGGGAGGTTCGCAATTCCCTCCTGAACCAAGTCCGGATGCTCCAAATCCAAATGTTCAAAACTCACGCTGGCGGTGGGTTGCGGTTATTGCTCGTTTGAGCATTTGTATTTGTTTCGGATTTCGGGCTTCGGATTTCGGATTTCTGCTGCGGCTTGGCTATCGGCTATTGGCTATCGGCCATTCTCTCCTCTCGCGCCCCTCCAGCGCTGGGCCTGCGCCTCCATCCGTTCGGCCCCGGCCAGCCCCTTGTTCAGGGAGGGACGCCTCGCCGAGGCGTCCGCGTGCGCCGGAAACGGACGCCTCGGCGAGGCGTCCCTACCCAACTGAGGACAGTGCCAAGACGCACCCCAGCGTCTGGCAAGCCTCGCACTCTAGTGCGTTTGGACTATTGCACGCCCCGCAGAGTGGAACTAGGTTGGCCAACGTGGCACAGTCACCCACCCGCTCCAGCGGCTTCACGCTGATCGAACTTCTGGTCGTGATCGCCATCATCGGCATCCTGGCAGCGCTCTTGCTGCCAGCTTTGGGGCGCGCCAAGCAGAAGGCGCAGGGCGTTCAGTGCATGAGCAATCTGCGCCAAGTCATGCTCGGGTGGAAGCTCTACGCGACCGACAACTCCGGCAACTTCCCGGTCAACGCCGGGCTGGGCCCCGGCACCAGCTCGGACAACTGGCCCGCCACCTTCGGCTACGCCAATTGGGTTGCCGGGCGGGAGTGCTACAGCGGAAGCGTGGACAATACCAATTTGGCGCTGCTCACCGACTCGCGGTATTCGCAACTGGCCATCTACGTCAGCAATGGCCGAGTCTATCGCTGCCCCGCCGACCGGAGCCAAAGCCTGGGCCAAAGCGGGGGCCCGCGCGTCCGCACCTGCTCCATGAGCGAGGCCGTCGGATGTTTATCGGCGGTGGGCTCGCCGCCCTACGGCCAGTTGCCCGAAGGTGCTCTGGCCAAGGTCGGCGACCCTCCCGGCGGACATTGGCGCACGTTCGCCAAGGAAGCCCAACTGATCGGCCTGGGCCCGTCAGATCTATGGGTGTTGGTGGACGAGGACCCCGATGGCGTGGACGATGGCGGCTTCGCCTGCGTCATGCCTGCGTTCCCGGGGTATAACTCCACAGAATGGTATAACATGCCCTCGAACCTGCATGGCGGCTCGTGTGGCTTTGCCTTCGCCGACGGGCACGCGGAGATCCACCGCTGGGTCCAGCCGTGGAACATCGCCACCACGACTTACACCACCTACCGCGGCGCGGCGATCACCCCCATCTCCCCCTCCGACCCCGACATCGTGTGGATGGGTTTCCATACCTCGGCTCCCGGGCCATAGCCCTAATAGTTCACCCGGGTAGGCACGCCTCGCCGAAGCGTCCGTGTCGTCATTCTGACCCGACCGATCCGACCGACCGGACGGATCGCCCCCGCTCGCGCCCCGGCACCCCACGCCGGCTCCTCCGTTCCTCCTCCGTGCCGGGAACGAAGGAGCAACGGACGAGCCGATGCCAGATTGGGGGGAGCATCCTCCGAACAGGCCTTTTAGCGCTTTAAGCTCCTTAGACTGACAACGGGAACATCCACCATCCAACATTCAACATCCAACGCCCAATGGGCGTGGCGGGGTCGGTCATTGGATGTTGGATGTTCGATGTTGGATGTTGGATGTTCCCATCAGGGCCGAGGGATCAGCCCTCACAGGCCGCCGTCAAACAGGAACCGATGGGCGGGGTTGTCGTTGCGGATGGCCAGGTGCCACTTCTTGGGAGCGGGAATCTCGTGGCATTTGACGAACCAGCCGGAGCCGTCGGAGGCCTGGAAGGCTTCGCCGACCTGCACGGTCTGCTGCTGGGTCAGGTCAATGCCGCGCTGCTTAGCCAGGGCGATCTCGCGCTGGGCCTGCGCGACGTTTGCCGGGGGTACGAACTTGGCCAACTCGTCGAGGTCATACTTTGCGTCGGCGGTGGCCCAGGCCTGGACCACTTGTGCGGGGGACATGGCGGCATAACGGTCGTTGTCGGGCAGAATGGCCGGTTCGCTCGTCCATGCCATCTCGTCATCCAACCGGAGGTCGGTGTCATAGGTGCCCGTGAGGACGTAGCGGTGGGCCTGGTTGGTGTTGTCCACGCGCACGAGATAATCGCGCGGCGGAAGCTGGATTTCGTAGGGCACGAACCAGCCGGGATAGCTGTTGGTCTGGTAGGGTTCGCCGAGGCTGATGACTTGCAGCCCGCCGAGATACTTCTTGAGGCGGTTGATGGAGTTGGTGTCGCTCGGTTCGGGCCAGAACTTTATGACTTCGTCCCAGTTGTTGTCGGCGCAGGCCTGGAAGAAGGCGGCGGCGGCTTCCTTGGGGGTCATTGCTTCATATTTGGCGTTGTCGGGCAGGATGGTCAGGTCGGCCTGGTACATGTTCACGCCGCCGGTGATATTCCAGTTGTTGGGGTGCATTTCGTCGTCGCCGGGGCGGACGTAGGCGTCGGTTTTCCAGGTAGTCTTCTGGCCGTCGGCATGCACGACCTCGACCGCGCAGGGGACCTTGTAGCCGCGCTTTTCCCAGTTGGTCTGCAATACGGGCGGGCCGACGGACTGGACCGCGGTGACGGTGAGCACGCCATATTCCTTGCGGGCGTCCTCCTCGACCTCACCGCAAACGATGAGCCCCGCCTTCTTGTAGTCTTTGTCCACGAGGGCCTGGAAGAACTGGCGGACGGTCTCGGCGGCGGCCTGCTCGTCGGTGAGGCTGCCCTGCGCCACGCCGGATACCTGGGTGAGTTGATCGGCAATGCGCACGTCTTTGGGCAGCTCGCCGCGGAGTGAGAACAGCTTGTCGTCCAAGGGTTGGTTGTAGTCGCTGAAGTCCATGCGCCACTGCAGGGCGTTGGTGCCATTCTGGGGGCGGTAGGATTCGAGGCGGGTGACCAGCACCGTGCTCGGGTCAACATAGGCTACGTCCACGCGGGGCTGCCCTTTGTAAGTGGCGGTGAACTTCACGAACGGCTGCAGGCCGCCGGTTTGCTCGGTTCGGATGGTGACCTTGCCGGACTTCTGGGCCTCGAGCACTTTCTTGAGGGCCAGCTCGGGCTGGCTGAGGTCGAACAGGTGCTGCATCCAGGGGGCGATTCTTTTGGTCTGGTAAGCGAGGTATCGGCGCTTGGTTTTGAACCAGAGTTCCGAGCCGGCGGGCGTCCAGGTGATGAGCTTGGCGCCGTCTTCAGTCTCCGGCAGGAAGTAGCGGGCTTTGGCGACGTGGCCCTGGCCGTCCGAGACGATCCAGAACTCATTGGGCTCCACCTGGTCGTGCTGGTAGTCCTTAACATGCAAGGAGCGCACGGAGTTGTAGGCCGCGATGACGCGCTCCAGGCCAAAGGCCCGGGGCGTGGATTTGTCGAGGACGACAATAGCGGCAACGAGGACGAGGACGAGGGCCGCGGCGGCGGCCCATTTAGTGCCGGTGCTTTTCATAAGGATGGTTCCAAGTAATGATTGGTGAGTGACGGACATCTCTCCCGATCGCTCAGCCACGGCGGCGTCAATGGCGCGGTGGACCCGAGCGTCGAGTTCGGGGCTCGGCTTGGCTTTCATACTCGAGATCAGGTGTTC
>DATKNZ010000502.1:0-5238 GCA_035541055.1 Candidatus Acidiferrum sp.
GTCAGGGCGTTGGTATAAAAGGCCGGCTCGTCTATGAAGCCGCTAAGAGCCAATTGGCCGCCGTCGGCTCGGGCGCCGAAGGTCAGGGGGTAAGAGGTATTGGGGACGTAAGTGCCGCTCAGGGCCGTGCTGGCGGCAAGGCTCCCATTGACGTATAGCAGGGCATTCGCTCCGTCATAGACGCCCACAATATAATACCAGGCACTGGGGCTGACGGTCATGTCCAGTTGCGCATTCGCCTTGCCGCCCGAGCCATATACCCGGAAATACCAGCCGTTGCCGCTGGTTTGGGCCAGATTTCCTTGATATACCAGCCAGCCAAGGCTGTTGGTCCAGTCGGTTGACGCGGCAGGACAGCAGAGGTTGGCTCCGCCCTTGACCCAGAGCTCGACGCTGAAAGGGGCACTGCGATTCCAGATCGAGTTATAGGGAACAATGATGCGGTTAGTGTCGCCGCAGAACTCGAGGGCGGTGTCTGTGGAACTGGCCAGCGCGCCGGGTTGGCCACCGAGAATGCTGCTGCTGAAGCCATTGTTGGTAACCGCCGCCACGCCGGTGCCGGCCAAGCCCACCGTGCCCAGGTTGGCAGTCGTGAAAGGACTGGGGACCGTCACGACGTTTGTCTCGGAGAAGCGCAGCCAAGCCACGGGTCCGTCAACCACAACCGCCCCCACATAGGCGCTGCTGGGCGCCACCACCAGGTTCGTTGCAAACGTGGCATAGGTCATGAACCTCGACGGGGCATTGTAATGTATGTCATCCGGGCTGCGCGCGACGTAAGGGACTGGCGGGTTGGTATCGGTGCAGAGGCTATCCTTGGCGGTCATCCACGCCCTGTATTGGAGTGCGAACGGAGCCGGCGCGGTAACGACGATGTCGCCGCTCTGCGCTTGTTGTGCGGAGAGGTTCTCGAAGAACCAGCGCCTCAGTTCAAGCACCGGCGCACCGCTGATGCTGCCGAGTTGGTTGCCCGACGTATCGAAGGCCAGGGCGGCGTGGAATGAGCCCGGGTCCGCCGATGCGAACGAAGCCCCCTGTAACTGCAAGTGCACCCCGGCGGAGGCCGCGTCGCCCAGGATCTGCTCCGACGGGTAGGCATTGGTCAGGCCCACCCGCAGATGCGCCACGTTCCCCGAGACGCTGACGACCGCGAGGCTGACCTGCGGGATGGGGTAGGTGGTGTTGGTCAGCGTCAGCCCGGCCTGCCTCTCGCTGGTGGAGTCGAACAGAGTGGTATAGAGGAAGGAGCAGGCGCCCACGTAATTGGAGCCGTGCGGGGCGTTGGTGCCGGCGTTATTGGCCTTGGCGATGGAGAGGCCCAGGCCCACTGGCGTCATCTCGTCCACGTCAAACCAGTCGGTCGAGCTATAGTTGAACCGGTAGGTGCTCACGCCGGTGATGGGCTGGTAGGCGACCGACACCAGCGGGTAATGCTGGACGAGCTGGGGAACGCAGTAGGTGCCGCTGCCCATGGTCGGCCCGTTGCCGCCGCTGCCGCCGACGTTCCAGTCAACGCCGCCTCCCTTGGTCACCGCGTAAGTGTAGTCGTAGCCGGACAGCCCGGTCATCATCTGGCCGGTCGTGGGGAGCTTGGCCAGGATATTGGTCGTCTTGTAGGAGATGCTGTCCGAGCCCGTGAGGCTGAACCCATACACGAGGTTGCCCCCCGAATAGCCGAGATCGTCCATGATGTAGATCATGGGGATCAGCACATCCAGGCTGGTGGTCGCCAGCAGGCTGTTATAATAGCTCTCCACGTTGCTGTAGAACTCGTTGGGCTGGACGGCGGCCGAGAAAACCATGGTCGAAGGCACACTCACCTGCTGCACTAGCGACAGCAGGGCCGCGCCGTTGGTGCCCTCGATGTCTATTTGCATGCCGTCAAACTGCGCGCCCGGGTTGTTGGTATTGTACATGAGGACCTGGGCCAGGACGTTGGACAGCAGGACGGGAGAGAGCCCACCCGAGTCGGTGACGGTTGCATTGAAAGCGCACACCGGATGGACGGTCATTTGGCTATTGTGGGCGGTCTGGATGAACGGGGCAAACTGAGCGTACTGCGCGCTGGTGTAACCGCCGGTCATGAGGAAGATGTGTTTGATCCAGCGCGCCTGGAGGTTATTGATGACTTGCGAGGGGTTGCTGGTCACCTGGGGGGTGTCAGAAGATCTGATCCAGATCCCATTTCCCGGCGCCAAGCGGGCGCCGTTCGTTGCGTGAGCGCCCGCAGCCGGCAGCAAACCCAGCAAGAGGCACGCTGTCAATCGCCTGGTGGGTGACATGTCGCGGGTATTTTAGGGCCTGGACGCGCTGTGTCTCCACCCAAATGGGTAGGTCGAGCGCTCTGGCCCACGACCCGCCGTTCACAGTCCAGCACCCATGGTTGACGTGGGGCGGGCGCCCACAGAAGCCTGAACCAAAGGCGAACGCAGCGGCGATGACCATAAGGCCGTGGCTCCAGGTCGCCCGGCCCGAGCACCGTCCTTCATCGTCTCGCTCCATGTACTACAGATGCACTACAGATGCACAGCGGATTCTGTGTAGTGCATCTGTAATGCATCCGTGGTGCATCCGTAGTGCACGGCTTTGGGGTACCTTCAAGGTCCTGGTGGGCACCTCCGGTGGGGTCAGGCTGGGTCGCTACCGCGAGACCCGCCTAAGAGCAGGGGATCGGTCCCGAGAGCGGTTCAAATAGGTGCTTAACCGGCCGCAGAAAGCCATGCCTGGCGGTCCAGTTCCTCGCGGTTCGCGTAGACCTTCTCGAAGGCGCGCGCGATGTCGTCCATGTCTGACTGGCTGCCCAGGAACAGGCTCTGCTCCAGCCAGGCGCCCTGCTCGGAGCAGATCTTCTCGCAGTTCGGACATCGGACCTTGCTGTAATCCAGCCGGGTTGCAGCCTGGGGCAGGTAGGGGCCGAACGATTTGTTGAGGAACAGCGGCTGGCGATAGAGCGGCAAGGCGTAGCCGCCGCAGATCGGTATGCCTTCAGCCTCAAGCGCTTTGAGAAGAGCTTGGCGGGGGGCGCCGAACTCTCCGGCATCAATCCGCAACAGGAACAGGTGGTAGCTGTGGCGCGTGCAATCCGCGGTTCGTCTTTGCGGGTGAATGCCGGGGATGTTGGCCAGGCGGGCTGCGAGGTGCTTCCCGTTGGCGTCGCGAGTGCGGGTCTGCCCCTCCAGGCGGTCCAACTGGGCATTGAGCACCGCGCCTTGGAACTCGCCCAGGCGGTAGTTGCCGGAGATGACATGATGCTCGTACCAGAGCCCACCGGCGATGCGACCGCAGTTGTGGATTGAGCGGCAGGCCTCCGCCAGCTCCTCGTTGGAGGCGGTGATGATGCCTCCCTCGCCACTGGTGAGGTTCTTGGTGGATTGGAACGAGAAGGAGCCCATGTCGCCGATGGAGCCGGCGGGTTTGCCGCGGTATTGAGCCCCGTGGGCGTGGGCGGCGTCCTCGATGACCGTCAGCTTGTGCTTGCGGGCGATGGCCATCAGGGCGTCCATGTCCGCCGGCAACCCCGCCATGTGGACCGGGATAATGGCCCGTGTGCGCGGGGTGATGGCGGCTTCAACCGCCGCGGGGCTGAGATTGAAGGTCTCCAGGTCTATATCCGCGAACACGGGCACCGCGTTGGCTTCGACCACGGCAGTGGCAGTGGCCAGGAAGGTATAGGGTGGCACGATGACTTCATCCTCGGCTTGAACGCCGGCGGCCATGAGAGCCACCCGCAAGGATACGGTGCCGTTGACTACGCCTATCCCATGTTTGCAGCCGTGCATGGCGGCGAAGCGTTGCTCGAAGCGGGCGACTTCTTCGCCGTTGAGCTTGCCCCATTTGCCGCTGCGCAGTGCCCGCAACAGGGCCTGCTCCTCTTCAACCGCGAATATAGGCCATGTTGGAAAGGGCTTTGTGCGGGTCTTCTCTCCGCCAAAGAGCGCCAGAGTTGCCCGGCCGGGTTTCCGGGCGACCCGACTCGGCTTGATCTTCGGAGCGGGCGCGCCATCCTTGCTCGGTACGGGTGTTCGATTCATGCGACCGAGCCTACTTGCGCCACTGAACTCCCACACCACTCAATTGAGTAGGGCACGCTGCGGCGGGGCGCGAGCGGAGACCCCAACTACCCAATTGGGGGGTGCCGACAGGCCCCCGGATGAGGGTCAATGATGCTGATTGATGAATTGGCCCGATTGCCCGGTCCTGGCCCTGGCGCCTTTTGCCCGAGCGCTGAGTAAAAGATCGGGCATGCTCTTCAGAACTATGAAAGCAACAGCGGTGATTTGCGGCCTGCTGGCGGCGGCTTTGTCTATCTACGCCGAGCAGGCGACCCAGCCATCTGCAGCCCCAGCGGGACTGAAGGTCGCCGTTTTCACCGACCCGGATGGAGGCTCGACCGCCTCAAATTGTGTTCATGCGACCCTCGGTATCCTGCACAGCAATAGCTTCGACGTGACCACGATCACGCCCGGGGCCATAAGAGCAGGGGGCTTGACCAATTTCACCGTTGTCATGTTCCCAGGTGGCGGTGGCACGACGCAGGCCAAGTCTCTGCAACAATCCGGCTGCGCTCAGGTGGAGCGGTTTGTCGCCCGAGGGGGCGGCTTTGTGGGCACCTGCGCCGGGGCATTCCTGGCGGCGCGCGGCTACAACAAAGAGACCACGTGGCTGGAGCTTGTTGACGCGCGGGTGGTTGATGTCGCCCACTGGGACCGAGGGACCGGCGAGGCCCGGATTCATATCCTCAACCCCAAGCACCCCATCCTGGCCGGCTTCCCCGAGAACCTCACGGTTCATTACGTGAATGGGCCGCTGCTGGCTCCGGGCACTGTCACCAATCCTCCCCCATACGAGACTGAGGCGGTGTTCGCCAGCGACGTTCACGACCATGCTCCCGCCGGCATAATGCCCGGCACCACCTGCATGACCACCTCAACTTACCAGGCCGGCCGCTGCGTGCTATTCAGCTTTCATCCGGAACTGACTCCCGGGGTTGAGTTGATGGATGTGCGCGCTGTCCTGTGGGCGGCGGGGAAACTATAGGGAATGAGAAGCTGGCTCCATTCTGCTTTCTGGACCTGACCGGACGGCGCTGCCGCTGCAATACTGCTTTGCTTATGTCAATCTCTGTGGCGATTGTGGATGATAACCCCGAAATCCGGCGCAATCTCCGCCGCTACATTGACGAGGCGCCCGGGTTCCGCTGCGCGTGCACGTGCGCCTCAGGCGAAGAGGCGTTGAGGG
>DATKNZ010000503.1:0-8254 GCA_035541055.1 Candidatus Acidiferrum sp.
AGTCTCGAGTCTCAAGTCTCAAGTCTAAAGTCTCAAGTCCCGAGCACGCAGCCCGGTGTGGCGGCGGGCGGGAGGTAGGCTGGAAGCCTGGGTATGCCGGAGCAGCGCGAATTCCGAGTATTCACATCGGCAGGGGGCGCCTCGCCCGTGTTACGTGTTGCGTGTTGCGTGGGCACGGAACACGCCATACGCGACACGCAACACGCCCCGCGCAGCACGCAACACGCAACGGCCGAGGCGCCCCTGGCCTGCAGCCTGTCGCCTCGCCGCCTGCTGGTGCGCGGCGTGAACTGGCTCGGAGACGCGGTCATGACGACGCCGGCATTGCAGCGGCTGCGCGAGGCGCTCCCGGAAGCCCACATTACGTTGCTTACGCAGGAGAAGCTCAAGCCCCTGTGGCAAGGGCATCCGAGCCTGGATGCGATCATCGGGTTCGAGGCCGGCGAAGCGCCCTGGGCTGTGGCGCGGCGTCTGAGGGCTGGGGACTTCGATAGCGCGCTCCTGTTGCCCAACTCCCCGCGCGCGGCGCTCGAGGTGTGGTTTGCCCGAATTCCGCAGCGGATCGGCTATGCCGCGCCGTGGCGGAATTGGCTGCTGACTCGGGTCGTCCCGGCACGGCAAGGGCGGAGTCAGATGCATAAGCGCTCGGCGGGGGAAGTCCGGCACCTGGTACGGGAAGCGGAAGGGGACACGCCCTCGATGGACCCTTCGACGGTTGAGCGCCCCCTCGCCCCTTTCCTCTCCCCCTCGGAGAAGGAGAGGGTGGCCGCAGGCCGGGTGAGGGGAGGCGCGGCTTCCGGGTTGCAGCACCAGCTTCACGAGTATCTGCACCTGGCAGCGGCATTCGGGGCCAGCCGTGAGCCCCTGCCGCCCAGGCTGGAGGTCGCAGATGCAGAAGTCCAAAAGGCCCAGCAAGCCTTCCTGCCGGGAGTGGGAGCCAGGCCCGCGGGCGCGCCAGTGACAGTGCTCGGGCTGAGCCCGGGTGCTCAGTACGGCCCGGCCAAACGCTGGCCGGCAGAGAGGTTCGCCGAGGTGGCGCGAGCCGTGTCGAGCCAGGTAAAGGATTGCCAGTGGCTCGTGTTCGGGACGCAAGCCGAAGAGGGCTTGTGCGACGAGGTCGCGCGCCACGTGGGCGGCAAGGTGGCCAACCTGGCAGGCAAGACCTCCCTGCGTGAACTCATGGCCTTGCTCAAGCTGTGCCGCGTGCTGCTTACCAACGACTCGGGGCCGATGCACGTGGCTGCGGCTCTGGGCACGCCGGTGGTGGTCCCCTTCGGCAGCACCTCCGCCGAGTTGACCGGGCCGGGGCTGCCGGGCGACCCGCGCCATCGCTTGCTCTCCGTCGCCCCGCCCTGTTCGCCTTGCTTCCGCCGGGAATGCCCGATTGATCTGCGATGCATGTCTGGGATCAGGCCCGAAATGGTCGCGGATGCAGTGCTCCAGGCGCTTCGCTAGTGCGGAATGCGGCGTTCATGCGTTAAAGCGCTAACCCGTAGCGGGCCGGCAGCCGCATCGTGCCCGTCCTCGTTCCCGTTCTCCTCCTCGTGCCCTGGTCCGTCGAGGACGAGAACGACGGCGAGCACGAGGACGGACCAGCGGCCACGCTTCAGCGCTCCAACACTTCAACGCTTTAACGCGTAAGTTGCCCCGCCTTGCGCTCCCAGGGCCTTTGCCGGATACTCGCCCGGTGCAGTCAGCCATTTCGCAATTAACCGAGCGCCTCTTGGCCTCTTATGCGAGCGCCGGGGGCATCAACCATTTGGACGGCAAGAACTTGCCCTCCAAGCGCACCATTGCCCTCATCACGATGGACTTGCTGCGGCTGCTGTTCCCCGGCTTCTTCGACGAGAAGCTCATCCACTCGTCGGAGATCAGGCAGGAAATCACGGGCCTGCTGGGCAGCGTGGCCGGCAGCCTGGAGAAGGAGGTCCGCAAGAGCCTGGAATACAATCCACCGCCTGAGCTGCCGCACAAGGACGTGCGGACCTTTGCGCGGTCGCTGACCTGCGAGTTCCTGGGCAGCTTACCCCGCGTGCGCGAGCTGCTGCAGACCGACATCGAGGCGGCCTATAAAGGGGACCCGGCGGCGCTGAGCAAGGAGGAGGTGATCGTGGCCTATCCGTTCGTGGAGGCGATTGCCGTGCAGCGCCTCGCCCATGAGCTCTACCTTAAGAACGTGGCCCTGATTCCGCGTATCATGACCGAATGGGCGCACAGCCGCACGGGCATGGACCTTCACCCCGGCGCCCAGATCGGCACGCACTTCTTTGTGGACCATGGCACCGGCACGGTCATCGGAGAGAGCAGCGTGTTGGGTGATCACGTGAAGATGTACCAAGGCGTGGGTCTTGTGGCGCGGTCGTTGGCTGCGGGGCAGCAGTTGCGCGGGCAAAAGCGGCATCCGACGCTCGAAGACAACGTGACCGTCTATGCCGGGGCGACCATCATGGGCGGGGACACGGTGGTCGGCGAAGGCAGCACCATTGGCGCGAACGTGTTCCTGACGGCGAGCGTCCCGCCCCATTCCCTGGTGGTCCAGGAAGAAGCCAACGTGAAGGTCATGAGCAAGACGGACCACAAGCGGCAGCAGCAGGACTTTGCCGTGTAGGCGCGAGTCCTGTTTATCGACCAACCCGCCCCAGATCCCCTACCCTCCTCTCCATACAAACGTATGGTTTCCCCCTGGCACAGCCGGCTCTACCATTGCCGGCGAAACTGGAAGCAAACCATCTCAGCCTGAGAGCAAGAATATGAATACATCCACCTCCGGTCGCCTCCTCCCCATGCTGCGTCGCCTCGCCTTTTGCGGCCTGCTGGCCGCAGGAGTATTGAGCGCGCAGGCCACCAGCTACACCTGGACCGGCTCCGGCGCCGGCACCGACCCGTCCTGGAACAACACCGCCAATTGGTCCGGCGGCACCGTGCCCGGCAACCCGCAGTCATTCACGAGAGCAGGGGCCGATGGCGCCATCACCTTTGCCAGCAACCCGGCCATCCTCAATTCCACGGTGCCGGCGACCTGGACGATCGGGCGGCTTGTCTTCAACAGCGGCTCGGGGAACTTCGTCTTGAGCGGCAGCGACCTCATCCTGGCCCAGTATCAGACCGGCGGAGGCAACGGGACCATTGATGGCACCGCTCCGCAGACCACCACGATAACCATCAGCAACAATATCTACTTTGCCACGAACGGCATTTCCGGCGGCGGCAGTTCCCGCCAGCAGGTCTATGCCAATCTCTACACGCTCAACCTGTACGGGTCGCTCAATGTGACCAATGCCGACCCGCCCCAGTTGACCTTGCGCGGCAGCTCGACCGGCAGGATCAACCTCTACGGGCCGTTCGTGTTCCCAATGACGCTGGTAAACCTCGCAGCCGAAGCGCCCAGCCTGACAGACGGCATCGTGGTAACGCTTTACAATACCAACAACGTCTTCCCTTTGTTCGGCATCAAGTACGGCACGCTGCGGATGGGTATCAACAATGCCATCACCAATGCTGCCATCCTGGCGTTTAACCAGGCCACCGCGACCGACCCTGCGACGCTGGACCTGAACAACTTCAACCTGTCGGTGGCCGCCGTCACCAACGGTGCCAGCCTCTCGGGGCTCGCCCTCAAGATCCTGACCGGCACTGGAGCTGGGGGAACGCTCACGGTCAAAGATGATGGCCTGACCTATAGCTGGCTCGCCAATGGCCTCGCGATCAGCGGCAACGGAGCGTTCGTTAAGAGCGGCAATGGCAGCCTGACCATCCTTTCCTCGGGCAACAGCGTGAGCACCTTCACTGTAAATAATGGGAGCCTGACGCTAGGGGGTGGCTCGATTAACGGCACGAACCTGAACATCAACGGCGGCATCGTCTCGCAGACCAGCGGCACCATCAGCAGCACCAATCTCACGGTCAACAACCTGGGCACGTTCCTGCCAAGTGGGGGCACGATCGGCAGCTATGTCCTGAGCGTTAACAGCGGCGGCGTGCTCACCGCCACGGCGGGCGCCATCATTAACAGCGCGCGCATCAACGTGGCCTCGGGGGCCACCTTCGACGTCACCGGCATTGGCGGCCTGAACCTGGCGAACCAATCGCTCGCCGGCGACGGCGCCATCACCGGTATGGTCAACGCCTCAGGCCCCAGCGCCGTGTATCCGGGCGGCAGCAACGTCGTGGGCACCCTCACCTTCAGCAGCGACTTCAACGTCAATGCCGCGACCGCCATGCAGGTTGATATCAACGCCACGCCCAGCCCGGTGACCGATACCCTGGCGATCAGCGGCGCGCTCAACCTCAATGCCAACCTCACGCTCTCCCTTAATTTCATCAGCCCCACGTTCCCGCAGGGCACCTATACGCTCATGACTTACAGCAGCCTGACGGGAGGCGGCACAATTCAGTTCGACAAGACCTATCCCAATATCACCCTGAATGTGGGGCCCACCTCAACCACCATGACCGTCGGCCCGGGCGGCGCCTCCTCGCTTATCACCATCACACCCAACGGCACTAACTTCGTTTTGTATGCCGGCGCCAACGCCACCCTGTCGGTAAACGTGGTCGGCGCGCCGCCCCTGTCCTACCAATGGAATCAGAATGGCGCTGCCCTGACCGGCGCAACGACCAGCGCCTACGCGTTCACCAACATCCAGCCGCCGAGCGCAGGCAGCTACACCTGCGTCGTCACCAACTCCCTGCGTACGGCTACCAGCGCCGTCATGGTGGTGACCGTGATCTCTCCCGCCGCCCCTTACCCGCAGGCAGTGATGGCGGACCACCCGCTCGCCTACTGGCGTCTGGACGAGCCCGACGACGGCTCGGGCAACAACGGCGTCACCGCCAACGACTACGCCGGCCCGTTCAGCGGCGTCTATTCCAACGTCTCACTGAGCCAGCCGGGCTACAACACGAACGCCGACGCGGACACCGCCGCCTCGTTCCCCGGCTCCGACAATAGCCTGGTTTACAACATCCAGGGCATCAGCTTCGCCGCGCCCACCAACACCAGCGCCGCCTTCTCGGTCGAGGCCTGGGTCAAAGGCACGGCCCAGTTCATCAATTCGAGCATTCTGGACAAGGGTTATGGCGGCGGCGGCGAGCAGTTCAATCTCGACTGCGGCGGCGGCTCCTCGCACACCTTCCGCTTCTTCGTGCGCGACGCCGGCAATCAGCCTCATCCGGCTGTCAGTCCCAAGGCGCCGGACGGGGCCTGGCATCACCTGGTCGGCGTATGCGACGAGGCCAACAGCCGGGTTGCGATCTATGTGGACGGCTTGCTGAGTCAGACAGGCTCAGCCTCCCCCTCCAACGGCCTGTGGAACACGTCAGACCCCGTCATCATCGGGTCCAAGAAGACCTCGGCGTCCACCGACTACAACAACACGTTCACCGGCACGATAGACGACCCGGCCATCTATGCTTACGCGCTTAACTCCAACCAGGTCCTGGCGCATTACTACGCGTCCCTGCCGCCTGCGGCGTTCGTCGTGCAGCCCACCAATACCACTGCCGCGGAAGGCACGACGGCGGTCTTCTACTCCCAGGCTTATGGGCCCGCTCCGTTGACTTACCAGTGGTATGATGTGACGAGCGGCACCCCCGTGGCCCTTCAGGACCAAACCAATGCCACGCTCATGTTTCCCCACGTGTCGGGCAGTTACAGTGGCAATGAATACGAAGTCGTGGCGACCGATCACTACGGCAGCGCAACCAGCTCCCTGGCCAGCCTGACCGTCAGCGTCGGCCCGCCGTCTTTCCTGGTGGACCTGCCGGCCGAAGGCCTCGTCCTCTCCGGCGGCACCGCCACGCTCTCAGTGACTCCTGCCGGCACCGCGCCCTTCAGCTACTACTGGCAGAGGAACGGGGTCACGCTCACCGACACCGCGCGAATCACCGGCACGCAGAGCAATGTGCTGACGATTGCCAGCGCTCAGGCGAGCGATACCGGCACTTACCAGGTCTTCGTCTCCAACAGCGCCGGGGGCCCGGTGCCCAGCGCCCAGGAAACTCTCATTGTTCAAAGCGCGCTGACCTTCAACAACGACGGCATCGGCTGGTCCCTCAACGGCGGCCCAACCCTCGGCACCAATATGTTGGAGCTGACCGACGGCACCGGCAGCCAAAGCCGCGCCAGCTTCTTCCGCTACCCGCTCTATATCGGCGCCTTCGAGGCCTGGTTCACCTACCAGGACGTGGGCGGCGGCGGAGCCGACGGCATCACCTTCCTCATGCAGAACTCCTCAGCGGGAGCCGGGGCTACCGGCAACGGCAGCAGCTTCGGCGGCGGCCTGGGCTATCTCGGCATTACGCCCAGCGCGGCCATCGAGTTCAACATCTACAGCGCCGCGCCGGGCGGACGCGGCTACGCCTACGGGCAGGACGGGCTGAACGTCGGGCCTTACTCTTCGACATCCCCGGTGAACATTGCCAGCGGCAATCCGATCAGCGTTTATATGCTCTACGCCAACGGCAACATGCAACTGCAACTCAGCGATACCGTCAGCAACACTACCTTCAGCACCAGCCTGGGCGTGGGCGACCTCACTTCTCTGCTGGGCTCGCAAACCGCCTATGTCGGCTTCACCGGTGGCGCCGGAAACACCACTTCAACCCAGATCGTATCCGATTTCACCTTCATCAGCCTGACCGCGCTGTCGGTTCACGCCACGCCAACGAACACCCTGGTCCTATCGTGGCCCGCCTCGGCCCTGGGCTATGCGCTGGAGCAAAACTCCAGCCTGGCAACGACCAATTGGGCCGCCGCCACCAACCCGGTCACGGTGGTGAACGGGCTCAACCAGGTCGTGGTGACGCCCTCCGCCGCCGGCGTATTCTACCGGTTGCAGCTTCAGTAAGGCGATTCGGCTAGTAACGTAAGCCTCCGGCTGGCGCCCGTCCCGGCAACTCTCCGGCTTGCCGCAAGGTCCATGCGCGTACTGCACCCGGACCGCGAGCCGCACATTATTGCTGCGAGCCGGGAACGCCTTGGGATGGCGCTTGGTTGCTCGGTTAAGTCACGCAGGGATAGTTACTTACATGCAACACTTCACTCCAAGCCGGTCTGCCAAAGCCCAGCCACAACGCCCGCTCCCCCACCAGATTCCTAACCGCCTATTCTCACGGCACTTCCGCATCCCACTCCCCACCCGCCCTCTGGCCACACCGTTACGACACCGTGACCTCCCCGTCACCACACCGTAGTACCTCTAATAGCCTATTAGAGGTACTACGGTGTGGTGACGGGGAGGATACGGTGTGGTGACGGCGGAGTCGGCTGGCGCTTCGCTGGATGTTGCCCCGGTGGGGGGCCTAATCCCTTGTTGCTTTGACCAGGTATCTGACCGCCGCATCGCGCAGCTCCGGGGCACTGCCAGAGAGAGCGGTCAAACTACGGCCGGCATTGGCTTGCTCGTACCTTGCGCGCACCGTTGCCGGGACACGCGTCCCTTCACCCGAGACGGCCAGCTTGACGGGTGCGCACAACGCCAGGATGCCAGGCACGTCTCCGTATTTGGCGCCGCCGGGAAGGAAATCCACCGACCTCAGATCGAGGACCTTGCCGAAGCGGAAACCACCCGTATCCACGTAGGCGGCGGTAACCGCACCCCGCGACAGGGCGACCGCCGTTGCGACCCAGACGCCGGCGCCGTCGGGGCCGGCGAGGGCGAGGCGCTTCTGGCCGATGCCGCTCTGTTTCGCGTATTGGATGGCCGTAAGGAGATCGTGCACACGCTGCGCGAACAAGGGCCGATTGTACCCCCAGGTGTAGCCCGCGAAATCACGGTCCTTCTTGACCAGCCGAGTTCTGGTCACGGGGACACCGTTGGTGAGGAACTCGCCTTGGAACAGCAAGTCCAGGCCGATAACGCCTATTCCGGAGTCGAGGAGCTTCCGGACATCAGCGGCAGGCCTCTCGCCTTCGAACAGGCCCGCTTTCCCCCTGGTGTCCGCCCAGATCACAGCCTTCCCTCTCGGCTTCTTTGGCTGCAGCACCACGACCGGGAGTTCCTCGCCGTAGGTGACGTTATGCAGGAGTCCGCAGGTTTGCCGGCAGGCACCGAGGTCTGTGGTTGAAGCCTGCCGCAGCTCCACGTGCCCTGCTTCCTCAAAAGTGCGCCCAATGATGACTTCCAGCGCTCCCCCCACGAGTTCACGATATTGGGTCAAGGACCCGCAGGAGGCGCTGATCTTCTTGTCGTTGGATTCGGTTATGTAGCGCAGGAGCTTGCGCTCGAACTCAGGTCCGCCGGGCGGCTTGGGA
>DATKNZ010000504.1:0-62186 GCA_035541055.1 Candidatus Acidiferrum sp.
TTCTCTAAATCGATCCAGGGTATCTGCATGGTGTGGCGCATCCTGGCAACGAACTGCAGTTCCTCGGGACTGGCAGCTTCCTCGGCAACCTTCAGGGTGTAAATTATCAAACTGCCGAACGCGGAAGTGCTCATGTCGTGCTTCAGTGACTTGTAGACGAGGTAATAGCCCATATAGGTGAATGCTAACGCGGCTGCTCAGTGGTGCGCCGCCCGAGACGCAACGAACGCGAACAGGCGAGTATCGGCGCGTCCACTGGAGCAGCATAGTTATGGAAGCCGTTCACAATTGCTGCCCGGTGGTCCCGCTGTCTTTGGCCGTGGCAGGCCGAGCATTCGTTGCCGCCAGCATTTGCAACCTCGCTTTCAACTCCGCGAGCTTTTCAGCTAGGTGACTCTGCCTTTCAAGCTTCAGGCAGACCTCCGCGATGTCACGCTGCGCTTCGCGCATTTTCATGCGCTGGCGTAAATCGCCTTCTAACCTTAGAACAGCTACATTTGAACCCATTCCACAGCTCTGGGCCGTCCGCTGGACAGCACTGAGCAGGTGAGATGACTGCTCGACCGCCCTCCGAGCAACTCGCGCCTCCGTTTCGAGTTGTTCGAAGGATTGGGACTGCTCCGACCCTCCATGCCGTACTCGCGACAGGTAACTACCCAGGATGACGAGCGCAAGCACGATCAGCCAGAGCATAAGCATCGGAAGGCGAGGTAGTCTAAAGTGCATAACCTTGACTATACAGTCCACTGGTTCGTATATCACGGACCCCCGCCGGACGCTCCAAGACCTTCATAGCGCGTAGTTTATCCGCCCTGCCGCGAAACTGTCAACCCCCAAAAGTTAACGTGAACGGAAAGGTACAACGAACCACTGGTTCGTTTATCACGGATGCAAATCCGACACGCAAGCCGCTTAGTCCGAGAGGCTTGCGCGCCTCGCCACCTCTCGATCAACACCGTGAAATCCTATGGCCTATCGGCGATTGGCTATTGGCTATTTCCCCTCCGTGCCCTTCGTTTCCTTCTGTGTGTCTTCTGTCCCTTTTCCGGGCCGGCCTGCGCTCTCAACCCTCAACCTCCCCTTGCAGACGTCTGCACGCTCTCAACTCTCAACCCTCAACTTCTTCTTCGAGGGGCATTGTTCCGCCGGCAGCGGGCATTGCGGCGGCGGCTGCCCCTGCTGGCACCAGTGGCACAGCTTCCCCAGCTCCCGCTGATACTGCACCTCCTGCACCCGCAGCTCCGCCTGCTCGCGTTGCAGCGTCGCCTGCGCCACCCGGCTCTTTTCAATCCGGTTCGCCACAATGCTCCAGAACATCGCCGCCGAAACCCCGCACCCCAGCACCAGGCCCGTCAGCCGCAGGATCAGCGACAGCCGCTCCTCGAAACTCAGCGCCACCGCGCCCGGCCCGGCAATCACGCCGATGACCGCCTTCACCATCTCATTCGTCCGCTCCATGCGTCTCCTTATTGGTACCCGGTGTAAACCGTGTAAGTGTGAATGCCATATCTCAACCCAAGCTGGTACTCCGCCCATTGGAGGTCGTTCGTGTTCATGGTCCCGCTATACACCAATAACTCACAGAGCCCTCCAGCCATGGACGTGTTGGCGCCTAACGCAGCGCCGCAGCCGATAGTCATCCCTCCGATCGACGTGGCGCCCGCCGTTGTGCCGACACCGCACAAGAGGCCATTGGTGCGGATGAAGGAGGCGGTCCCATTGGCGCAGAAGCTTAGGATCTGCGGCGTATTCAGCGCAAACCCTCCCGGTGGCGAGTAATACGTTCCCCCGGAATAGAGCCTCAAGGAGCAGGGCGCACCCGCCAGTATTTCGCCATAGACGCGGTTGGCGGGAGTAATCGTGAGCGTGTCATACACCAGGTTGTTGGCGGCGCCTGTGCCGTTGGTATTCAGGTTGCCGACCATCACGACCGTGATCGGCGTGCTCAGGTTGCTCAGGAACATATTGGTCATGCCTCGCGTAACCCCATCCGCCCTCCAGTACATGGCCGCGTTGGTCGTAATGAAGTTGTTGGTCCAGTACACCGAAGTCAGTGTCGAAACATTGCTGAGCACTCCGCCGAGATTGCCGGACGCATCGGCGATCCAGTTCACGCTGGCTCCACTCGCCATGTTCGTTTTGCCCGTCCAGTACCATGCGTAGGCGTTGGTCGGGGACCAATACGGCGCAGTGGGTGCCACATACTGGCTCCCCATGAGGGCCGGGTCAGCCATCGTCCAGGCCTGCCCCACGCAACCCAGCGCGGACGCCATCAGAGCCGCGATTATTGCTGAAGCACGTTGCATACGTTTGTCCTCGCATTGGGCCAGACCCAAAAGCTGATGACCGCCTCCTTGCCCGCCGGGATCGAGAGCGTGCTGGCGGACGCCTGGCCAAAGTAGAATGCCGTTGGCGGGCCAGTCCAATTGATAGCCATGGCGCTTGCGTTACTGACCGTCACCGAGATGACGTGCTGCCTCCCGGACACCAAGCCGCTAAATCCGCTCACCGCGAAGGACTGGTTTGTCACAAAGCTCTGGTACAGGGTCGTGGAATCAATCACCTGTCCGTTGTTTGCGTTGGTAACGTGCATGCCGCTGTTCAGCACGTTGGTCTGTAGCAAACCCCATCCAGGAAGATTGTCGCTCAGCGCCGAAGACGGCACCGAGCCTGCCGTCAGGTTGGCCCCGTTCAGCGCGCTGGCGCTCGTCAGTGGGGTGAAGTTCAGCGCCCCTATCCCCACGCTCCCCGCCGTCAGGTTGCCCCCATTCAGCGCACTCGAGCCAGTCAGCGGCGTGAAATTGAGTGCCGTCATTGGCACTGTGCCCACCGTCAGGTTGGCCCCGTTCAGCAGACTTGAGCCGGTCAGCGGCGCGACCGCCAGCGCCGTCAGCGGCACGCTCCCGGCCGTCAGGTTCGCCCCATTCAGCGCGCTGGCGCTCGTCAGGCCGCTTGCCGCAGTCAACGGCGTGAAATTGAGTGCCGTTATTGGCACCGTGCCCGCCTGGAGGTATCCCCCATACAGTGCATCGCCGGGGTGCATCACGCCCGTAATTCCACCCCCATACCCCACGATGCTGCCATCGCCCATAAACCCCGCCACCAGCGTCCCATCGTCATAGACCGCCAGGGGCATCCCGCTGCTGGCGTCACCCAACCGCAGATCAAGCACCGTGCCCGGAAAGCCGTTATTCGTCAGCATCAGGCTCCCCCACAGAGTCCCCCCCGCCGCCGTCACCCTGCCCGCCGCCATCAGGTTGCCCGAAGGGTCCAGCGTGAGTGCGGGGCTGTTCGGGGTGTTCGCCCAATTCACCTGAATAGCATAGATGTCGTTGATTCCCGGGTGAATGGTCAGCGTATTCGTCCACGGCGCACTCTCCACCGAGCTCGTGATCGTCATGTTCCCAACCGCCGGGGCATCCCCGGGATGCAGCACCCCATTCAATTGCGAGCCATCCCCCGTATAGCCTTGCGCGTCGACCCAATCGCTGAACTCGAACGTCGGCCCGAAATCCTCGCTGGCGCTGTATTGGATCGAACCATTCCACCTGTCTCCATCCGCATTGGTATAGATCATGAACAAATAGACAGGCGAGCCGTTGCCCGACTCCAAGGACATGTACGGCGCGAAGTTGGGAATCCAGGGCGCGCCGGTGATCTCCGTGTACGGAATCGCATCCCCGGGATGCAGGACATAGCTCAAGTCCAGGCCCGAGCCTACAAAATTACCCGCCTGCACCTCGGCCGATCCGAAGCTGAAGCCCGCCGGGTTGATCGTCTGCTGCCAGGTATGCAGCGTCCCGCCCGGGTCGTGGTAATTCCAGTTCAGGATCGGAAAGCCCGCCGTGGTATAGCTGCCCGTCTGCAGTGTGAGACTGGGTGACCCATTCGTCCACCCGCCGCCCCCGCCGCCGCCCGAGGGCCACGTCGTCTGCGTCACGCCGCCCAGCGTGAGGCCTCCCGGTGGCGCGAAGGGTACCGTGCTATAGGCGTTCAACCCGTTCAGGAGCGTGTCCGCGTTCCCGTTCTGCTGCATGAACGCCGGCGTCACAATATCCGCCGGGTGCTTGCCCAACACGGTCTGCCCCAGCGCCGGCAGGGCGAGCGTTCCCGCCAGCCCCACCAGGAGGGCGAGCGTCCTCGCGAGCCCAACCATGCGGCCTTTTCTTTTGGCCCCCGTGCAGACGTCTGCAAGCAGCGGCACCGTGAATCCCAGGAGGAAGTTGCGTTTCATAGTTGGCTATTGGCTATCGGCTATTGGCTATGGGTTGAGGTTGGCTATCGGCTATCGGCTATTGGCTATGGGTTGAGGTCGGCTGTTGGCTATTGGCTATTGGCTATTGGCTATGGATTGACGGCAGCGGCGCGTTTCATTGGATGTTGGATGTTTCCATCCTAGCTGCTCGCGATCAGCCCGTGCCCCGTCCCGGCCCGCAGCGCCGCCAGCAGCAGGTTGAGCTGCGCAATGGCCCCGTGCACCTGGCCGAGGAAATTCGTCATATCGGCGGACGAGGCAAACCCGTAGCCGCTCGCCGTGGGCGTGTAACTCCCCAGGTCCGCCGCGTTCGTGATGGCCGCCTGTTGCGCCCCGACCACCTGCTGCCCCTGCACCGTCAGCGCGGCCCCGTTGCCGGTCACAAAGCCGCCCTGGGCCGTGAGGGCCTCGCTTCCGCCGTCCACGGACACCATCACCGACCCGTTGTAGAGCCATTCCAGTTGGCCCGTCGTGCCGTTCACCCGGATGCCCCAGGCCGGTCCCGCGGCCGAATCGAGCTGGATGGCCGGGTCCAGCCCCGCCGCGAGTTCCAGCGTCGAGTCCACCACCCCGCCCGAGAAGGCGCTGATCGCGTCCAGCTTCGCCTTGTCGCTCGCGCTCATCGCCCCGGCGGCCGTCCCCGTCGCCAGCGGTAGGGTCAGCGCCCCATCGCTCAGGGCCAGCGGGCAGCCGGAGTCCAGGCTCAGCCCCAGCGCCCCGCTGGTCACCGTCAGCGGCGCGTTCACCGAAGTCACCAGCCCCAGGCCGGAAGTGTCCAGCCCCAGCAGGTTGTTGCTGTCCAGCGTCAGCGGCGGCGCCACGTTCGAGATCACGCACATCGCATCCAGCTTCGCCTTGTCCGTTGGCGCCATGAAACCCCATTGCGCTTGCGTAACTTGCGGTGTGCTCCCGTCTTGCAAAGCGGCCAGCGCCGTCCCCTGCTGCTCCAGCGTGGCCACCAGTGCCGCCGTCATGTAGCCGTCCTGCGTGTCCGTCGCCGGCGGCATCGAGACGTTCCCGTCCGCGTCCTGATTCAGCGGCGGCAGGAACGCGAGCGTCGTCAGCTCGTCCAGCTTGATCTTGTCCGCCGCGCTCATGGAACCCGGTTGCGCGTGAGTTGCCGGCCACAGGCTCACCACTCCGCTCGCCAGTTGTAGCGGGGGCTGAAAGAGCAGCTCGGGCGTCCCCACCAGCATGTCCAACGCCGCTTTGTCCGCCGCCGCCATAAACCCCGGCGTGCTCTCCGTCGCCACCGAGTGCCCGTGATCGCCCGCCGCGCATTGCCAGGCGCTCGTCCCCAACACCGCGTATAGCCCGCTAGACGACACGCCCAGCGGGGCCTGGCCCGGTCCCGTCGAAGGGTCGAGCCGCACGCTTGGAGTCAGCGTCCCGTCCGCGTTCGTCCAGCCGATCGTGCTCGAGCTGGCCAGCCACGTGGCCGCCCAGTCGCTTACCCCCGTGCCGAAGTCGAGCGAGGCCACCGTATGCGTGTGGTTGCCCGGGGCCGCTTGCGTCGCCGACGTGCCGAAATCCACCGCCAGCCCCGAGGTCGTCAGCAGCAGTCCCCCGTTCGCTTCGATCAGCACTTCCCCCGAAAGCTGTTGGTCCACCAGCGCCAGTTGCAGGCTGGAGCTGGGGCCGAGAGTCAGCGGGTTATGCAGTTGCGCGTGGGTATGGTCGCCCGTCGCCGCCTGTGTCGAGCCCGTGCCGAAGTCCACCGCCAGCCCCGCCGCACTCACTACCAGCCCGCCATCAGACTGCACCCGTACTTCGCCCATGATCCCGCTCGCCGGCAGCCATTGCAGCGTGTCGCTGTCGGCCAGCTCGATCATCAGGAGGTTGCCCAGCGCCGTGCTCAGGTCCACCACATCGGCAGACACGTGCGTATGCCCCGGCATCGAAACCCGGCCCGGGTCCACCGCCAGCCCGTCCGGCGCGCGCATCAGCCCGCCCGAGGTCGAGAGCTGCACCAGCACCCCGCTGATCCCCTGCCAGTCCAGGTCCCCGCCCAGTGTCGCCAGCCAGTTGCCAATGCTCTCCAGCACTGCGGCGGCGAAATCCGTCACGTCGCCCGACTCATGCGTATGGCTCAGGGCTGCCTTGCCCGCCAGCGCCGCCGTCATCTCTTGCAGCCGCGTCAGGTCGGTCGGGTTGGCCGCCGCCTGCGTGGCGGAAATGCCCCCGTTTACGGTAGTCGTATTGAGCTTGGCCATAGGCTATCGGCAATTGGCTATTGGCTATTGGCTTGCCTTCGTTTCCTTCGTTTCCTTCTGTGAAAATCTGTGAAAATCACAGGCTGGCTTCCGCTTTCGGATCAGGCTTCCCCACCGGCCGCCCCGCCTTCTCCCGCAAGCCGTCCTGGCCTTGTCGGCCTGGCTGGCTGTTGTGGTTCGGATCGAATCGCGGCAGCAGCTCCTCATCCCGCTTGGGCGAAGCCTCCTCCCGCTTGCGCTCCGCCTCCTGTGCCGGGTCGAAGTCGGCCACTTCCAGCGCCGAGGTCAGGCTCACCGGCCCCTGTTGCATCAGCGCCTTGGTCATGTCCCAGGCCAGCCGCACATCGTTGAAACACCGCTCACCCCACTTCACCCGCACCTTGCACGGCAGTTGGAAGCCGCCCGCGTTGAGCACTACCTCCAGGTGCGCCCCCACCCGGGCGCGGTCGGCCAGCGCGTCCGCCCGCAGGATCGGCAGCAGGAACGGCTGGAGCTGCTTCGTGATGACCATGTAGCCGATGGGTCCGGCCCACCACAGGCACCGGCTCACGATGGTGTCCCACTTGCGCGCATCGTAATGGTTCGGGTCAATCCAGATCGTTTCGATCTTGTGATCGAACTGCTTGGTCATTTCCGCGAAGCCCTGCCTCCCCTTGAAGAACTCCTCAATCCCCTTGGCCCGTTCCTTCTTCCACAGGTACTCGGCCTGCTTCATCGCGTTGCTCGCGCTCCGCACCTCGAACCCCAGCGAGTGCGCCCGCACCACCAGCCGTCCCGCGTAGGCCAGTTGCGACTCGCCCACCTCCATGCTCTCGCACTGGCTCAGCGTCCGGTAAATCCGGTACAGCCGGGGCGTGCCGAATCCCGTCCCGCGCCGCCCTCGCGTCAGCACCCGGAAATATTCGTCAAACTCCTCGGAAAGCAGCACCTCCCGCCGCGTGTAGCGTTGGATCTCCTCCAGCGTCCAGCCGTCTATTGGCTGGCCGTTCTCGTCGAGGAACATCGCCTTGCGGTAGCCCAGGTCCACCTTCAGCTTCTCCAGCCCCATCGCGTCCGTGTAGCGGCAGGACTCCGGTTGCAGCAGGAACGGCGTCACCTTCTTCTCCTTCCGCCAAAAGCTCACCACGTTGTCCAGCAGCAGCCATTCCTCCCACACCGACACAACGTAGCGGTAGAGTCCCTCGCGCCGGTCATCGTCCGCGTCGAGCCACTCGGCCAGCTTGTCCTTGGCGCCCTTGTCGTGGGGCACCAGCCGGAAACCGTAATGGTAGAACGCCAGCTTCAGCTTGTTCACCTGCTCCACCAGCCAGCTCTGCTTGTCCCATTCCCGCGCCAGCTTGAACGCGGCCTGCAGGTCCACTGGGTGTTCCCGGTCGAAGATCTCCTCCGGCGACAACGTCGCCAGGTTTTGGGCCCCCGTCTCAATGTCCAGGCTGCACTTCGCCAGCGCCATGTTCTGCTCGGCAAAACGGTGACCGCGCCGGGTTGGCCCCGGCTGCTTTCTCGTTAGGCGTTTGGTCATAAAAAAAAGGACGCCCTCAGGCGTCCATCTACTTCCATCACTCATCTTTCGGCGCCGCCGTCAACATCGGAATGCAGATTCTTCAACGCGCAATCACTTGTGCAGGCGTCTGCACGTTCGACCGCGCCTCGGCTATCGGCTCTTAGCTAGCGGCTATCGGCTATTGGCTATCGGCTATCCCCCCTCAACCCTTCTTCGTTTCCTTCATTTCCTTCTGTGAACTCAGTGCCGTGCAGGCGTCCGCAGGTCCTTCCGTTGGATGTTGGATGTTACACCCAATCTCACGTTGTGCCGCTGCCTCCCAAACCGCCGCGCCTCCTCGTGCGTCGCCACAAACACATCAAACCGGTCATCGTAGATGCGGGCCAGCCGGTCGGTCACCACCCGCTCCCCTATCCCTTCGATATACACATGCGTCCCCAGCGGTATCCACCGCGGCCCGGCCACCGTCAGCCCCGCCACGGGCTGGTGCCCGTTGGCGGCTGCCCGGTGCGCCTCGCCGCAACACCGCGCGCAATGGCAGTAAGCGGTGATCGTCGCCGCCGTCAGGAGCCAGCTCATGTCTTCTTCATTCGGTGTGAGTCAGTTCCTCCTGCCCCGGCGTGTGTCCCATCCGCTAAACCCCACCGCGTCCTCGGGCGCGAGCTGCGACCGCCAGGTCCCGCTCTGCAGCCAGAACAGGAACGCCGCGTAGCAATACATCGCCGCCGATACAAAGTCCTTTTTGCTCAGGGACGAGAACTGCCGCGCATTCCGTTTGGTAAACGCCCAGGTGCCATCCGGCTTCGTCGCCACGATGATCTTGGTGAGCTGGCTGGCCAGCGCGTCGAGGTTCTTGAGCGCCCACATCCGTTCTTCCGGCCAGCGTTCCACCTCAGCCCGCTTTTCGACCATCCAGTCGGCCACGCCCGGGGGCAGCGCCCACAGCCCGTGCTCGATGGCGTTCTTGGCCGTCGAATATAGCGCGTCGTTCAGGTTGTCGTCGCCCGCCAGCTCGGGCCACATGCTCTCCACTCCCGGGTCGCCGCGCTTGAACATGTGCAGGATGAAATCCGCCCGCGCCACCAGCGTCGGCCCGTCCACCAGGTCGGCAATGGGTGTTGCGTGCGTCTCGATCCCCTCCAGCAGTTGCTTCGTCGCGATCAGCTCGCGCTTGATCAGCACCCCGCCCCCATTCGGGTCCATGCAGATCCGCGCAAACCGGAACGCCCGGTGCAGCCCGTGGATGATCCCCGACCATTGCCGCGCCGTCGCCTTCTGCCGCCACGTCAGCCGCCGCCCGTAGATGAAATCGAAGTACCAGTCCTCGGCGGCCTCGGGCATCCCCTCCGCCGTGCGCGGCGTCGCCACACCGACCACCAGCGCCCCGTCATCGCTCTTGTGCGACTCCGAAGGCGCCGGGTCCACCCCGAGGAAAAACGCAATCCGCTCCCGATCTAACATCTTGGCTATTGGCTATCGGCTATCGGCTATTGGCTATTGGCGATTGGCTATGCCCTCCTCCCCTTCGTTCCCTTCGTTCCCTTGGTGTAGAACCTCCTCATACATCCTCGCGCTCAGTACCGGCGTCACATGCCGCTTGCGTCCGATCTCCACCGCCAGGTTCACCGCCTCCTCCGTAAACCACCCGTCGCCGTCCAGCCCCCAAATCCCCAACCCTTGGCCCAGCCATTCCGTCTTGCTGCACACATTGCGCTTGTTGGCGATTGTGCCCTCGATGCGAAACTCCTCCCGAAACGTCTTGCCCGTGTGGCACATCAGCCCCGAGTAATCCTTGTAGGAATACGAAATGTTCGCATACGTCGGGTTGCCCCGGTCGCACTGGCGCTGGTGCCGCTGGTACCGGGCGTAGGACGGATGCCGCCGCGTTTGCGCGTGCGCCGTGAACAGGATGTGGTTGCCCCAAATCGGGTGGTTCTGGTTCCAGCAGGGACGGCTGGTGCGGTCAATGAGCTGCTTGTTGATGCCATCGCTGCTCGCGTCCACGTGCGTCCATTCCTCCACCACCAGCACGTTGAGACGGATCGACCCTTGCGTCACCGCGTCCTTCATGAAGGACGGCGCCGGCATCAGCACCTTGCTCCCGTCGCGGAAGAACGCCTTGTAGCACCCCGCCCCGTGTGCCGTCCCGTCACCGTCCTTCTGGTCGCCGTCGTCCAGCCGCGGCGGCCCGAGCTGCGCCCGGTAAAGCGGCGCCTGGATCTTCGAGAAGTATTCCCAAAACGTCAGCTTGCCCTGCTCGAATACCGGGTAATAGATCGCAATCTCCTGGTCGGGAATCAGGATCGCCCGCAGGTTCAGGAAAACCCAGTCCACGATGGTCTTGCCCGACGAAACCCCCGACGAATCAATCACGTTCTGCACCCACCAGTAGTAGCGGAGCCGCAGCGCCTGGAACGCGTCGAGCCGGATGCCGAAGATGATCTCCGCAGCCATCACCGGGTCGCACAGGAAATCCGCCCACATCGTGGGCGTAATCCGCAACGACGGCGGCACCGATGGAACCAGAATGTTCACCTCGGCTATTGGCTATCGGCGATTGGCTATTCCCTGTCCGCCATCGGCCCTCACCTCTCAACCCACCTCGCGCAACACCGACTCCCATGTAAACCCCGCTTTCTCCACCCACCCCTTCACGCCGCGCACCGCCGTCACACAAGCTGCCCGCCGCCGCCGGCAATCCCGGAACGCCCCGCGATCAAGCACCCTGTCTTCGGGAGGGCGAGCGTCCCCGCGAGCCCTGACTTCTCCCCGCTCCGCATTCCGGCCTTCGGCGCCAGCCCAACCAATGCGTCGCCCTTGGCTATCGGCTATCGGCGATTGGCTATTCCGGTCGGTCCGGTCCAGCCAGACGTTGCGTTTGTTTGTGTTACGGGGCGTATGGGGCTTATCCGTCTTATTTCGTCTCTTGTTGTACATGGTTCTCTTTCGATTGCTCCGGCCCGGCGGGTTTCGTCAGGTCCGGTAATTCTTCGTATTCCCCCTCGGGGCCGTCTGCGTTGAGGTCCGGCAGTTTCTTCGCCCCATCCGCTTCCCAGGAAGCCTGGTAGGCTTGGGTCCACGCCTCGCGCACATGCCGCAGCCCGGCGTGATGCAGCTCGGGGGCCCAGCGGAAATCCCACAAGTGCGCCTTGGCCTCCGTTGCAAAAAGCACAAAGCCCGCGCTGTAGTGCGGCACCGGGTTCTGCACGCTCGTGCGGCAGTCAATCAGCACCTCCGTCAGCGTGAAGATGCCGTCAATCAGCTCCGTCCCGCCCCGCGCCTTGTATTCCTGAATGGCCTTCGTCACGTCCCCCAGCGACCCGCCAAAATTGTACTTCCCGGCAATCGCGCCCGCCCACGGGCATAGCTCCTTGATCTGCGCCAGCAGCTTTTGATACCGCTCCGATAGCGCCTGCCTCACCTTCAGGTTCGTATGCCACTGGCTGTCTCCCGGCTTGCATTTGTCCGGGTCGTTCATCAGCGCGTCGAGCTGGTAAATCCGCAGCTCCGTGATCAGCGTGTCCCGCGCCAGCACCGCCGCGAACTTCTCGTTCAGCGTCTTGCTGTAGTCCTGCACCCGTTGGCAGAACCACGCCTTCTCCGCCGACGAGCCGAACTTCAGCGCAAAGCCGTATTTCTCCAGCAGCTCCTCCTCGCTGAACAGCCCCGTCGGCTTCGGCGTGGCCTCCACCGGCGCGGGCGCTTCCTTCGGCCGCAACGCCTGCCAGGCCCCGCGCACCGCGTTCAATTCATCCCCGAGCTGCTTCCGCGTCAGGCCCAGCGCCTCCTGCAATTCCGGCCGCGTCCAGGGCCGCAAATCATCGAGCGACGTCGTGGGCGGCGGCACCAGCGGCTGAATGCCGAACAGCCGCCGTGTCACCAGCCACCCCCGCTCGTTCACGTGCGCCGCCTGCACAAACTCGGCCAGCTCCTCGGCCTTCACCTCGAACTCGGCCGTCAGCGCATCAAACCGCCCGCAACGCCACGCCTGCCCCTCGTACCGAAATTCCACCAGCGGGTTCACCGCCGCCGGCGCGGACGGGGGCCCAGCCGGTGCAGACGTCTGCACGCCGCCCTCGCCGAAGACCAGTTGCCCTTCCCCTTGGCTATTGCCTACTGGCGATTGGTTATTCCCCGTCTTCATGCTCGGTTGCACGGCTCGCGGTCAGGCAGCAGTTGCCCTTCTCCTTGGCTATTGGCGATTGGCTATTCCCTGACTTCATGCTCGGACCGTCAATTCTGCCCCTCCACGATCTGCACGATCTCCCCAAACTGCGGCAGCAGCTTCTCCGTCGTCGTCAGCATCGGGTGATTCCGGCGGCTCGCCACGAAGTTGCAAACCCGGTTGATCTCCTCGTCCGTAAAGCGCCGCAGCACCTTGAGCGCGTCCTGCACCAGCCCCTCGCTGTAGCCGTGCGTCGGACGCGCGTTCTTGAACAGCGCGTTGTCGCACGACACGATCAGCCGCACCACCCTCTGCCGCGTCTCCGGGTCGAGCGGCTCATTGTGCTCGTCCACCATCTTCGACTCCGCGATCAGCAGCGCCTGCTGGAACGCCTCACCCGGGGCCTTCCTCTGCCGCAGGCTGTAGGCCCGCATGTCCCCGCCCCGCTGCGCCTGGTTGCGCGGCATGCAGGCCGCCCCGTGCAGGTTCGCAAACCGCGGACAAACCCAGTCCGTCCCGTCCGCCTTCAGCAGCCGGCTCCGCACGAGCAGCTCCCAGCAATCGGGAGGGCGAGCGTCTCCGCGGGCCCTGATATTCTCCTGCCCCGGCACATTGATCGCCGCCACAAATGCGGGCCGGTCCTCGTTGCGAATCCTCCCGGGCGCCAGCCCCTCCTCCGTGAAATACGCCAGCTCGCGCCAGACGACCCACCACAGCCACAAGGCATTCGCCGGCCCCAATTCTCCCTCCAGCACCCGGAAGGGGGGAAGACTCATCAGGTCAACTGGCAACTGCACGATCACGGCATGGTGGGAGCGCCCGGGCTGTCCTCTTACGCTCCTTTATCTCCGAAACCGCTCTCGCCGTCAACAGCTAAATGTTACTTCCTCACCGCGCAATTCACCCGGTGCACGGCCCACTACCGCCAGCGGTTGCGAGATGTTCCACGTGGAACATTCTCGACGGTGACCGGGGGCAGGCACCCCCGCCGCGCACGCTACGATGAGGCTTGACCTTTTCGCACCAGAGCAGGTAAGCTGCGCCTTATGAAGGTCCTGGCGCAAGCGGGGGTCCGCGCTATACGAACCAATGGTCTGTATAATCAATAGTTCGGCGAAAGCATGAAACTGCCCCACGAAGTGAGCGGAGCACTGAGGACGTTCTCGTATTTTCTCGCGAGCGGAACGCATTACCTGCTCGAGGGTGTTCCTTACCTGGACCTATACGGGAAAGAGCCAAGCGCCATCGAGCAGACTTATGCGATTTTCGCGAACGTCCTTGAGGTGGATGAGAATGGCAAGGTCACGAATCTGAAGCATGCTGAGAAGAGGGCGACCGATTACCTGCGTTCGTATTGCGATCCTGCTTTTCGCGTTGAGCCGCCGTTCGAAAATTGGGAAGTTGAACTCCATTGATGAAAGAGCCGAACCTGTCGCGTCAGCCAACGCCGGGAGAGCGTCTCGGTTTAAATTGGACGTCAGTGGCCCGGCGTGGCTGCGCTCATCGTTCGGCGACACGTGGCGCAGCATGAGAAACCTCGGATTGACCTTCTTGATCGTCGGCTTCCTCTGGATCGCTTGGGACTGCGCTGAAGGCTTTGTGGGCTACCAGTACACGCACTGGATCTGGCAAACGCAGCACTTGCCTGCGGGTGAGACCATCAAACGCACTGACGCCGAGGGGGCCATGCGGGCGTTGAGTCTGAAGTTGAAAAACCGGCACCGAGAGATTCTCGTCCCGGCGCTGGTCATGTTTGTAGGAGGCTTGATTCTGGGATTCAGCCGGAGCCCGATAGCCGAACGAGCCGCTTCACCCCTATGAGGGTTGTCAAGAGCGTCGTTCGGTTGGGCAAACCGGAGCCAAGCGGCGCGGAGCCGCTGGTCGTGGCCGTTAAACCAGCATGAACACAATGGATACTCCTCCGGTTATTGCGCGTTCTGTTCGGTTCTCACTCGATAGGTGGGATGTTCTGCGTTGCCGGCTTTGGGTGGTGGCGCACAACCGCAAGCTCGTGACCATTCTTCTGCTTGTTTGTATAGCGGTTCCCGCCCTGACTTATCACACCCCCGAAGGCGTCCGTTTCCCTTTGGCTTATTGTGTGTTTTACTTTGTGATAACGGCCGCTGTTATGTTGGCTTTGAATGCTGTTTTTCAAGTGGCGTTCCACACGGTTTGGCTCTTCCTTAACAAGAATCCCGGAGTGGTCGGCGAGCACGAGTTTATTATTCAAGACGACGGGCTGGTGGAGAAGACACCCTTCAACGAATCTTTGCATCGTTGGGCGGGCTTTCAGAGAATTGCTTCTTCGCCTAATTATTTGTTTCTCTTCGTGGCAGGCAATATCGTGCACTACATTCCGTTAAGGATCTTTGCATCCAAAGAAGAGGCTGGCAGCTTTCGGGCGGAACTCCAAAGAAGGGCGGATGCTGTCAGCAAATAGCGGCGGCCCGCATCTGTTCGCGACTCCCGGCGCTTGCGTCCCTGTCGTCGCTTCCGTCCCTTGGCTATCGCCTCCCTGCAGACGTCTGCACGCTCAATAGTCGCTATCCCAATCCGGGAACCACGGCGGATTGCCCGGGTTGCCCCTATAGATGGTGGTAAACGGCAGCCAGTTCGCCACGTTGTCGGAACCACCGGAGGCGTTCAGTGTGCCGGTGTAGTCTGCTGGGTCCGTCGCCTCGGGCAAAAACCATCGGCTCACAATCCCATACCGCTCTACCGGCGTCGTCGGCGCCAGAAAGTCCAGGTAGTCCGTCACCCCCGGCAGCTCGATCTGCTCCGCCTGAGCCCATAGGTCGTAATCATTGCAGGAGCTACAACGCAGCATCAGCCCCTTGGCCGGCCCCCACAGCCGAAACTTCGAGATCAGCCCCAGTCCGCCGGTAGGCGAGGTCCACTGCCGAAACGAGGCCACCGTAATGCTCGGCGCCAGCTCTGGCAGCACGTACCATCCGTTCGACCCCGACACTGCCCACCGTTGTCCCAGGTGCCGCCGGATCAGCCCCGTTGACGGCGTGTCGGTCACCATCACCGTCCCCGGCGGCGGACTCCATCCCGTTACGCTCGTCGGCTGCGCGGGCCGCGGCTGACCGTAAGCCGCGGTATACGAGTAGATCATGTAGTACCCCCGCGTCGGGTTCGGAAACGGAATGTCCTCAATCGAAACATTCCCCACGATCTGCACGATGGACGGCATCGGCGAAAACGACGCCAGCCCCTTCGTCCCGCTGGTCCCCAACTGGATCACCTGGCTCGGCCCCATCGTCAGCGCATCCATATCAGTCTCCTTCGGCTCTCAACCCTCAACTCACCTGCGACACCGAGACCTCGCCCCATTCCCGTGCCGTGTTGTCCTCCCGGTATTTGATCTCGACGTCCAGGACCTTGCCGTTCGGCCATCCCGTACTGTCCAGTTGCGGCTGGTATTGGTCCGTGTGGTCCGCCGCCTGGACGTAGATCACGTCGCCCACATTGAACCGCTTGTACATCTTGTGCTGCGCCACCCACTCTATCCCATTCGCGTCCGTCCACCTCGCCGTCCGCGTGTTATCGTCGGTATAGACGTAGCTGTATGTGATCCCGTCAATCGTCTCCGCGGCCGGCATCTGCGCCGGGTCGGTCTTGGCGATCCAGAACGGGCTGCCCCACTCGTTGCCCGCGTTATACTTGATCACGTAGATCACCCCGGGCGCGTTGATCGGGTAGGGCGGTTGCGCGTTCGGATCGCCCTTGGGATTCTTCACCCCGTTGAACAACTGCTTGATCCGGCATTGCATGGTGCCTCCCAGCGTCGTGCCCGCCCCGCCCACCCGCACCTGCACCAAACCGATGCTCGTGCTGGTGATCGGCTCCAGCACGTTGCCCACGGCTAACTTCGGGTTGCCGGTCAGATACGCCTGCACGCCGGTCGTGTCCGGCGGCAGCCCCACCGGATCATTGGTGCTCACCGGCCCCTTCACCCGCGCATAGATGACACCGCCGTCTCCCGTTGCGGTCACGTGCAGCGGCCCGTTCACCGGTTGCCCGTCCAGCACCGTCACCCCCACAAACACCGGGTCACTCGCCACCACCTCGCCCACCGCGCCCAGCGGCGAGAGCACCACCCGCTCGCCCGACTCTTTGAACAGCGGCGTCCCGGCCCGCAGCGTTTGCACCTCGGGCGCCCCGGCCGCCTTGGCTATCGGCGATTGGCTATTGGCTATGCCGCCAGAACCGGTCTTCATCCCCGCGAGCCCTGTCTCTCTCCTTGGATGTTGGATGTTGGATGTTGGATGTTGGATGTTTCCCCCTCTCTTCGTTTCCTCCCCCGGGAGGGCGAGCGTCCCCGCGAGCCCTGACTTCTCCGTCTCGGCTATCGGCGATTGGCTATTGGCTATTCCGCCAGAACTGGTCTTCATCCCCGCGAGCCCCGTCTCTCCCCTTGGATGTTGGATGTTGGATGTTGGATGTTGGATGTTCCCCGTTCTCTTCGCCTCCAGCATGTCCGGGTCCACGTAGGCCGTCGCCGGCATCGCGTCCAGCCCGAATGCCATCGCAAACGCTTCCAGCAGCGTCCGCGCCATCTTCGGATTCTGCCGCAAGCTCGCTCCCACGAGCCGCAACTGCCTCGCTTCCTCGCGCAGCTCGCGCTGTCCCGGCAGCAAATTGATCAACTGCGCCCGGCGGTCAAAGTCCCGCTCGGGCGGCACGTGCAGCACCAGGCCCCCGCCAAAACCCGGCGAAACATTCCGGTCGCGCTCGGCCGAATAATCCACCTCCTCGGTCGCCCCGTCAGGCCCGTAGCGCACCGTCACCCCCCCGATCACCTCCGAAAGCTGCGTCCCGTCAATGCCCTGGATCGTGTGCCCGCCCTGCGCGTAAGTGAACTGCTGGTTCAACAGGCTCTCCGCGATCCCCAGCGCCTTCTCATTCGCCGTTAGCCCGTCCGCAAAGGGCAGCTCCTCGACGGAGGAGCCGTCCGCTTCCACCACAAAATGCCCGTTCAGCCCCTGCACGTTCACGACATCATCCTTGGTGCCCACGCCCGCGATGTAGCTGTATGGTTCGCCCGCGAAGATCAAAGCTGCCCGCACCCGTGGCGTGTTGAACTTCGGCGTCGCGCTCATCACCGGGTAATCGCTCAGGTCCGCGCTCTGCTTGATGAGGTCCGCCGAGTTGATGACCGGCGCGTCGAACAGGATGAACTTCACCCCCTCGCCGCTGTCGTCCACTTGGAACGTGCAGCGCTGCCATGTGTTCTGCCCGGCTATCCACTGGTTGAGCTGGAAATGCTCGGGCCGCAGCGTCTTATAGCCGTCCTGCCCCACTTGGTAGCCCTGGCAGATCGCATAGCCGTTGCTCGCCGAAATCACATCCTGCTCCCAGGTCATTTGCCCGGTCACCGGGTCATGCGTCACCTCCACCAACCCCTGCTCCACCAGCTCCAGCGCCCACAAGTTCAGGTTCTGCCTGTACGCATTGTAGAGCATGAACGAGCGCGGAGGACGGAAGGCGCGAAACACCACCATCGCGATATACAGCGCCGCCGGCATTTGCAGCCGCGAGCGTCCGCCCAGCTTGCGAAAATCTCGGAAGTCCGCCCCATCCGCCGAGGCCCGCGCATCGCGTAGCGCCGCGTATGCCCCCACCGTGATCGTGCGCGATCGAGCTTGCGCCAGGTAGCGTCCGATCAGGTTCCCTTCATCTCCCGGAATGGCGTTGTAGCGTGTCCCGGCGTCAATCCCCGCGCACGGCGTGTCCAGCGCCTCGTTGTCGAAAATGTCCGCCGCCAGCGCGTCGAGGTTCCAGAACGCCTGCCACGCCGGAAGCCAGTCCGCCTCCAGCTCCAGGTTCATCACCTGGTACAGGTCGCGCTCGCCCAGCAGCCGGATGCGGCTCGGGTTGCCGCTCAGCGTGCTGCCGGTGCGCCGGTTGTCTGAATCGGGCGGAGCCGTGGGGGTCGCGCCCGCTCCGCGCACGCACCAAACCAGATTATACCGCCCGCCCATCAGCGTGAACTGGCAGCCCAGCGCCTCGCTCAGCTCCACCAGGCACGCCCCCAGCTTCTTCCCGCTCAGGCAATCGAAGTCATAAACCGGTTGCTCCAGTGCCGGATGATAGACCCGCGTCCAGGGCGACTCGCACGTCGGCGAGCCAAACAGCGCGTCCATGATCTCGATGGCCGTCAGCGGCCCGTCCGTGTAGGTCTTGCTCTGCGAGTTGAAGTCCTTCGGGTAAATGTGCCAGTAGTGCCGCTTCCAGACAAAGTTGCCCGTCCCATCGTCCACCAACCGCGACTCACGCTTGTTGAACGCGCAATACATCACGTCCCACTGCAGCAGCTCCCGGCTGTCCACAAACTCCTGCATCACCGAAATCCCGTCGCTGCCCAGCACCGGCGCCACCTGCTTGCAGATCCCGTAGAACGTGTGCCGCACCTCGCCCGAAGCCGTGTGGATCATCTCGATGGTCAGCGCCGCCAGCGGTTGCAGGTCGGGCGTCGCGCCGGTCACCCATTCGATCAGCGCCGTCGCGGGCTGCAAGCCCCAGCTCCATCGGCAGACGCATGAGGCGGCCGCGTATTCCATGCTGGGTTGATCGCCGCTCCCTCGCTCCGCCCCGGCTACCGTCACTCGCACCGTGTAATCGTTCATAAAAGAAAGGTCGGCGAGCTGGTAACAAAGCAGATGCACAATCGGGGCGAACACGCCCCATGAAGGCCAACACGCCTTCCTGCTCGGCCAGGATCTCCACAGGCCCCGGCTGCCGACCGCCAGGCGTCCGCGTGTGCAGACGTCTGTAAAAGTTCGTAAGAGGAGTTCATCCCGCGTTCACCTCGGCTTGGCTATCGGCGATTGGCTATTGGCTATGCCGCTCACCGGTGTCCCCATAAAGTGTGGGTTGCCCAATATGCTCGGCCGCCCGATGCCTTTGCCCCGCCATTCCCACATGTGCTCATGCAGGTTGACGACCGTCGCGGCGTCGGGCTGGGACTGTTGTCCGTTGCACACCAAACGCACTCCGCCGCGCGCCGCCAGTCCCAATTGTCGGGTGTGCAGCGGGCTTGCCGGGACGAATCTCCCGCCCGCCTTGGCTATTGGCGATTGGCGATTGGCTATGCCCGTGCAGACGTCTGCAAGTTCAACTCTCAACTCTCAACCTTCCTTGGGCTGGCGCTCCAGCAGCTCGATCAGGCTGTAGAGCGGCCCTTTGCGCGGGTCGGCCCACTCGTGCAGCCCCGTCTTCCAATTGCCGTCCTCCCGGCGCAGGCTGGCATCGAAGTCCTCGTCGGAGACCTCCAGCCGCCCCATCTCGTGCCGGTCCACGTCAATGCACCACGCCACCTCCTGCCCGCCGCTCTGGAACCGGACCTGGTGCGCGCTGCGCTTCCCGGGCGGTGGCACGAACCACGGCCGCCCCTTCATTTGCTCCTGCAAGTCCTTGCGCGACAGGTTCTCCGTGATCCCCAGCCGTCGCCTGTAAGCCATCACCACCTCCACCGATCCCTGCGCCTGGATGTAGAGCAACTTGCTGCGCCACGCGCAGAAGGCCGACTCCTGCCCCTTCTGCCGCTGATGCTCGCTAACCGGCGGGCTTTTCAGATCCTCCGGTTTGTCCACCACCTTGAAGTACTCCTTCAGGCGGGAGATCGTGTCGCCGAAGCCCTCCTGCTTCACCGCGTTGAGCAGGTGCTCGAAATAGAGCGTCACGTAAAGCTGGTCGCGCACGTCTGCTTGCGCCCCCTCGACGTGACCCCGCACCGACTCCTTGAACTGCGCGAACTGTTCCGCCCCATGCGTTTCCAGCATCGAGGCCAGCGCCACAAATGCACTGTAGGCCGCGCCGTGCACGATCCGGCTCCGGTCATCGCAATTCGCCAGCTTTGGGTCTTTCGTCCAGAAGCCGATCTGGCCCATCACCAGCCGCGCAAATTCCTCCCGGTTCGCCAGGATGAACCGCCCCATCTTGTAGAGTTCCCGGTCCGCGAAAGTTTCCACCTCCCGGTAGCGGTCGTCGTTGAAGTTCAGCCGGTTGGCCGCCGCCACATGCACATGCACATAGCGGCTGCGCAACTGCGCGTCCGTCGAAGTGGCCACCCCCGAGATCATCAGCGGCGTGCGCACTTCCCGCGGCTGGTCGCCAAACGTGCGCTTGGGCGCGCCGCCGCGCTCGTAGGCCGCCTTGGCAATGTCCGTGACCCATACCTCCGCCCGCGCCTGGAATTCGTCCAGCCACAGCGGCAGGTCCCCATACTGCTGCATCGCCCCGCGCAACGCCGCGGCCGTCGCGCCCGGGATCGGCACGCCCTGCTTCACCAGAAAACCGTGAATCCGCACCAGCCAGCGGTTGATCGAGGTCTTGCCCTGCCCCGGTTCGCCCGACGTCCACAACCCCGGCACCCCCGTGTACCGGTCGAAGATTTCCCGCGCCACAAAGAAGGCCAGCACCGCGCCCAACGCCAGCCAGCCCGCATAACCCCCCACCGCGTCGTGAATGTCCTGCGCGAACTTCGCGAAGATCTCCTTGGCCGTATCGCGGCTCACTTCCACCACCGGGTGCATCAGCGGCCCGGGCACTCCCGGCCGAGGCCCCATCCGAAAGAACTCTCCCTCCTGGTCCTTGTCGCCCGGCAGGTAGCCTTTGCCGTTGTGCCAGTAGATCCCGTTCTTATCCTGGTAGAGCGCCTTGCCGTTCAGCAGCGCCCCATCCGCGTAAAACCAGATGCCCGAGGGATAATGCTGGCCTCGCAGCGGCACCTCGTAAACCGTCCTGTCGTTCACCGCCTGCCCAATGTCCATCCCCAGCCGGTTCAACTCCCGCTCGCCCGCCTCCCAGTTGGCGCAGTTCGAATTGTTGTTGAGCCAGATCCGCATCGCCTTGGGCGTGGCCAACTCCTCCGCGGGCCAGTGTAGCAATTCGGTGACCTCGCCATGCACGTTGCGTATCCGCACGATCCGCTCGCGGGTGCCATTCACCCGCACCAACACATACAGCGGCTCCACCACGAAATCCGTAATCGGTTCCGGCGTGCCCTTGAGCACCACCTCGCACGCCCGCCACAGTTCCACGTCATCTGCCGCCGACGCCTCCTTCTGCGCTTTCTCCCACTCCGGCCGCTTCCCTTCCGGCAGCGGCCGGAAATTGTAATAACGCCCGGTCAACTCGCGGTACCGGCCCGACAGCATCCGCAAGCGGCCCCGCGCCGTCAGCGGCAGGCGCGAGGAGCCGTTGCTCCCCAGCTTGCTGGCCAGCCGCCCCAATCGCATCGCAATGCGCGCTTCGTCAGCGCCGCCGCTCGGCAGCCGGGGCACATAGAGCATCTGCTTGAGGCGCCGCGCAAACATCGCCTCCACTTCCCGCGGCTGCCGCCCCGACCGCGCCCAGTCGCTCGACGGCATGGCCGCGTGGATCACCTCCTCAAACTGCTTCTGGATCTCGCCCTTGATCTTGTTCCAGCCTTCCCGGTCGCGGACGACCCGCTCGGCCCACTCCGCATCGCTCAACTCGGTCGGGTTCGTCGGGTTGACTCTGGGAAATTTCGCGTTGGCCGCCTTGAGCTTCTCGGGGTCCGGCCCCCAGCTCATGCTCATACGCGTGCCAATTTCTCAACCAGCAGTGCCAGCGACCCGTCCCAATCCGCCTTGCCGTTGCCATCGCGCCAGCCGTCCGGCAAAAAGCCCACCCGCGCCGGAAAACCCTCCACCGCCAGCCGTTGCTCCAGGTATCGCGCCCATAGCTCGGTGTCGTGCCGCTTCCACCATTCTGCCTTGTAGCCCGGCCGCCCCTCCGTCCCCTTGTCCTCGTTGTCGAACACCACGGCCACCGGGCGCCCCGGCGGCAACTGCTCGAGCAGCCAGTCCGCGATCTGCGGCCAGAGCAGCTTGCTCATCGAGATCCCGGGCAGCGCCGACGCCATCGCCCGCGGCAAAGCCTGCCACAGCGCCATCCCCTTGAATTCTCCCTCGGTAATCACCGCGTAGGCGATCTCCTCCCGCTCCAGCCGCGACCCCAGACGGCGCGGCACATATAGCCGTGGGGCCTGGCCTGCCTGCGTCCATTTGTGCGTCCGCAGGTCCATCACCTGACCCTCCCGGTTCAGGTAAGGAATCAGGATCGGGTGCGTCCAGTCAAACTCCACCACCTCCTCTCCCCGCTCGTTCTTCCGCTTGCCGGCCGGGCCGAGCCCGCAGTAAAAACGGTTCGGCCTCGGCTCGTCGCTCGCGTGGCCGCCCCGCACCCACAAATGCGACTCCAATAGCGCGTTCATCGGAAACAGGTCGGCCATCGCCAGCAGCAGCTTCTCATTGCTGCGCAGCGAGGAGCGCAGCCCCAGCTCCGCCGCCGCTTCCGGCAGTATGCCCCGCTTCCGCCACAGCCGGTCGCAGTCCGCCGCCGCCAGCGACAGCCCCTCGTAAAACCACCGGATCGCCGTCACCGTCATCGGCACTTTTTCCCCGTCCTGCGCCTTCTCCTCCTCTGCAGACGTCTGCACGGCGTCTAACTCGGCTATCGGCGCGTTGGCTATCGGCGATTGGCTATTGGCTATGCCTCCCGTTGGATGTTGGATGTTCCCATCCATCTCCGCCGATGCCGCCGCGTCCTGGGCCTTTGGCTCGGCGCTGGTCGGCATCGGCGTCCCCGCGGCCTCAGCCGCCGGGAAAAGGGTCGCTTCGCCCGAGGGTGGCGTGGGCACGCCAGCAGGGGCGGCGGGCGAAGCGATGACCCCGTCCGCAACAGGCGGGGGGTCGGGAACTGCCGCCCCACCATCGGACCCGGCGGGAGCAGCCTGAGCTCTCAAAGAGCCGTCACCCGTTTGATCAGCGGGTGTCGGCCCGGGGCCGGGTTCAGACGGCGGCGCTGGGGGGCTGGAGTCAATCTCCGGGCCTTCCCGCGCCTCGGGCGGCAAATCTTGGGGTAAATCGTCCTCCTCCTCGGGCAGGTACTCGCTCCGCTTGGTCGAGCCGCGGCGCGCCGGCGCTTCCCATATCACGCCCGCCTCCTTCAACCAGACCTTGAACGCCTCACGCCGGCTCAGGTTCAACTCGTAAGCCAGGAACCCCACCTCGTCCCACGCCTGTTTCGCCCCCGCCGTGCCGGATGGGCAGCTCGTATGGTGGCATTTGAACCATTGCCGCCCCCCTTTCTCCCGCAGGGCCGCGCCGTCCTTCGAGCAATACGGGCACTTGGGGAACTTCTTCCAGTTCCCGTTGGCGGGACCGCGCCCTCGCTGCTCCATCAACACCTGGAGCGGCAGCTTCTGGCGCGCCTGGGCTGCCTTGCCGGCCGGGTCGCTCATGTTTCGCTGGTGCGCAACGCTGGTTGCGAGCGGGTTGTCGCGTGCACATGCGACAACTACATGACTTTCGCTTTCGCTGGCAATAACAAAATGAAAAATTCTGCAAAAACCCTTTGCCAGCCTCGGCTTCCAGGTGTATAAACCTTGGCAAATGAGCAACTAACAACGCTCAGTGGATAAGAAGCACCCAACGCTATGCAAAACATGCACAACTTCTCGCGGACGCTGGCGGAATACTTCGCCGGCAACCCCGAGCTGCAACAAAACGAGTTCGCCGACAAGGCCCGCATCCAGCGGTCCAAGGTCTGCCGCCTGCTGCAGAACAAGATCAGTTGCGACCGCGAGTCCCTCGACCACATTCTCGGCGCTGTCCCCGACCCCAAGGCCCGGCAAAAGCTGGTCAAGGCCTTCATTGAGGACATGTGCTCCCCTGGCGCCCTGCTCCACCTCAAGTCCAACCCCCACGGCCTGTGGGACGGCTTCGATTTCTCGCCGCTGAGCCCCAAAGGCGCCGCCGCGCTCAAGAAGATCCTCACCGGCCCCGGCGCCAGGAGCTTCGAGAAGATCATCATCGCCATGTCGGAGGCGCTGCCCTAGCCCCACACCCCCGCCCTGCGATCTCCAGGCGGTTCTGGCGGCCAACTCGCTGGAGCCGCCTGTTCTGTGTACCGTGTATGGGCATTAATTGCCGTGTATCACGGCTAATACCCGGCGCAAACCTCGCAAGGCCAGTCGCTTACGCCGCGAAATCGCCGCCCGTGTACGCGTGTATGCCAAAAACGCACCTCTATAGGTTTTAGGGTAAGACTTTCCCGGGTATCTCGATCTAGCCACCCTGTACGGAACGCGACAACTCCGCGCGCGCGCACGCGAGAGGGTATGTATTCCCATACACAGATACACAGAAGGGTTGGACGCACTATCTATCTATCTATCTATTCTCTTAAGTACAAGATAGATAGATAGATAGATAGAGAGGGCAGGCTGTGTATGGCCTGTGTATGGCCCGTGTATGCCTGTGTATCGCATACACGGCCCCGTGCCCCCGCCTTTCGCCGCCCCCGATCCACCCCGGCTGCCCAGGAGGAGCTGGCCAGCGGGCCTCCGAGCGTGGACCCGTTCACCACCTCACCCCCTCTCGATTATTCCGGCAATTTTTTTCACAAAATTCATGCCCCCAAGGGAGCTTATGCCGTCATCTGCGGTTGCCCTGATTTCCCTAAGCTTTCCCTGCGCTTGCCCCGGACCATGAAACCGCAAACAAGCGCGCCTTTGCCCCCTGTGCAATCGGTAGGGCAAACCGGATTATAGGCGCGCAATCGGGGCAACGTTGACGCTGGCAACATGCCAGCAACGGGCGAATGCCAAGCCCCGGGCGCAATTAAGTATGACGACACAAGCAAGCACAAAAGCAGGGCGCAAGCCGACAAGCAAGCGCAGAGCACAGGCAAGGGCAATCTTCACGCCAGCCCGGCATGTTTTGGTTGCCCTTGACGACACATTGCCAGCCTTTCAAGTGGAACATGATTCCAGCCCGGGGCAAGGGGCAGGACAAGTCAATGTTTCCATTGACGCACTAGACAATGTCCCATTGAGGGATGCACTAGTCACAGGCTACATTCCGGCGGGGCCACTGCTCCAAGCCGCGCAAGCGCAACTAGACTTGGCAAGGGCAAAGCGGCAAGCCAAAAGGCTAGTGGCCAGCATGACGCGCAACGGGGCGCAAGTGGGCAATGCTGTCGAACCGGACGCGATAGGCGACGCGTGCAACGCCCTGCAAACATGGCGCAATCTGATTGGCCCGAAGCAACTCGAAAGCCCCGGGCTGATTAGCTGGCGTGCATGTGTCGAAAGCGTTGCCAAGCGTGACCTATACGGCGAGTCAATATCATTATGGGAAGCCCCTTGGAGTCACCTTGACGCGCAAGGCTACTGCGATTCCGGCGCATGGGATAGCCTGACAGGTTCAGCCCTGCCCTTGCCACAACTCACGGGCGATGCATCCCGGGCTGACAGGGCAAGCCGCTTGCTCTATGAGCGTGCACGGGCCAAAAGGCCAGCCCTTTTGGCAAGGCGAATCGACGCGCTAAAGCAAGGCCAAAATGGGCGCAGATTGGAAGCCATAGACAGGCTGCACCGGGCGTGCATTTTGATGCTTCACGGCCAAAGCCTTGACGGGGCTGCGCAAGCCGTAGGTTACCACGCATCGGGGCAAGGGCGTCATGCGGTCAAGGCTGGCGACGTACTGCTAAAGGCTGCGCGGCGCATCGGCTTACGCGTCGCGTTCACGCAACGGGATATAGACAGGCTGGCCAGCTAATCAGACGCCACGCAACGCCAGCCCCGCAGGGCCATTGCAAGCCCTGCGGGGCTTTGCTTTGCCCCGGGCAGGGCAAGGAGCCGGGCCAGCCGGGCAGGGCCAGCCGGGCCAGCCCTGCCCCCATTGGTTAGGCGTTCGCTCTTTAGTGTGGGGCTGCCCCTTGCGGGGCTGCCCTGCCCGGCTGGCCCTGCGGGGCTGGCAAGGGCTGGCCCTGCGGGGCTTGCCCGGGGCTGCCCTTGCCGGGCTGCCCTGCCCGCCAGCGCCAGGTGCTACGTCCTTTTTGGGCGTGGCACCTGGCCTGTGCAGGCGTCTGCAAGGCGGAACGGGTGATCCAGGTTTTCCGCCGGGGTAAACGCCCATTGGTTAGGCGTTTGCTCTGTAGTGTGGGGCTGCGATGCCCCGGGGCAGAGCGTAAGGCTCAGCCGAAGTTGAAACGGTGAAATACCGTTTCCCTCGGCTCAGCCTTGCGCTCCGATTCGGAATGATCCGCTGAATGCGGTTCGGAAAACGGCCATCGTTTGGCCGCTCCGGCCGCCAGCGCCGCTCCGAATCGGAGCAAGGGAGTTCAGTTTCGTGGTTGTTTCCCACGTAAACGCTTTCCTCGCGAGCGCGGCTTGTTGCTGCGGCGCGGGGAAACCGGGCGCTAACACTAAAGACCGCTGCCCGGTTTAACGCGAACCAAAGGAAACACTATGGCAACCAAAGCCAATAAGGGCGCGAAAGCGCCGACCACTCCGATCCCTTCTCCAACGCCGGCCACGGAAAAGCCGAAGGCCGAAACGCCCAAGGTGGAAACGCCCAAGGCGGAGGCGAAGGGTGAGAAACTGACGTACGCGGCACTCGTCGCGATGAAGATCGCCGACCTGTGCGTCCACCTGAAACACATCGTGAAGGTGGACACGGCCCTGGCGAAAGCCAAGGAAACGTTCGAGGGCTCACTCCAGTTCAGCGCCAAGGTCGTGGCCGCTTTGCGGCGGACCTACACCGAAAGGCTGAACGCGCGGGACATCCCGCCGGATACCAAATTCCCGGAGTACTTCGAGCAGAACGCGGGGGGCAAGCTCCCCGGTCGCGTCCAAGCACTGGCCAGCCTGTTCAACATGCTGTGCGAAACGCTCGGCGCGGACGGCAAACCGCTGCTCTCCGAGGAATGCTTCGACAACGCCGCTGTGGATTGGTTGGAGAAATCCAACGCCATCATCAAAACGGCGCAAGAAGCCTGCAAAAAGAACGGGACCGACTGGAAAACCTGCCAGGACGTTACCGATGTGCTCGGCGCGTTGTCCAAACCGGGCGACGCTCTGAAAGCCATCAAGTCCGTTCGCGGACGCCAGAAGGGCGAAAAGCCGAAAACCGCCGACAGCGAAACGGCTGTTCAGCCCCTCACCATCGGAACCGCGCTCGCCTTTCTCAAGAGCGCGATCAAGAACGGCGCCAACATGGTCGCCGCCGGGCAGAAGGACGCAGTGTTCGACCTCTTTGTGGAAACGTTGACGCTGCACACCCAATGGGAGCATTCCGGCATCCCTACGGAAACGCTCAACCAGTGGGCCGAGCAGATGGCGCGCAACGCTGCGCGTGGCCTCGCGCCCCACATCGAAACGCCCGCCCCCGCGGAAACGCCCGCCCCCGCCGCACTCGCGGCCTAGTCCGAGAAGCCCCCGAGGGCCGAACCGAAAGGTTCGGCCCTCTTTTTTTTGGCCTCCAGGGCGAACGGTGTTTCCTGAAAACGGGCCACGGCGGTCGCGGCTCTCGCGCCGCCGTGGCCTGAACCGGCCTGAAACGTTTTCGCCCGGTTTCCGGAGGACCCGCAGAAACGGTTTCCGCCCGGTTCCGGAGGACCCATTCAAGCGAACAGCGTGCAGACGTCTGCACCCCTCGAATTCACTCGCCGGTAAACGCCGGCGCGTGACTTCGAGGCCGCCCCATAGCCCGGCCTACGGGCTAAACGGGTGCCGGCGCCGCGCTCCCGTCACTCCGATTCGGAGTGAAAGCGCCCCGCTGAATCAATTTCGAGGTTGCCCAAACTCCCCGCCACCAGCCGCGACCGTGCGGCGCGGGGCAGTGCTGGTAGGCCGGACACCCGGCCCCTGGCAGTCGCCGGCACGGTCGCCGGTTCTCCTGGGCAACCGGGCCAGTCCAGCCATCGCGAGCTGGTGCCGCCCACCTCGGGACGGGCCTGCCCTTGCTGGCCTGTCCCGCCCCTTTATGACCACCAACCAAATCAGAACGGCGCAACGCTGCGCCAGTAATTGGAACCAGGCCGAGCAATGGAAACGCTCGCAGCAGCCCGACCGCTCACGGCGCGATCCGCGCCCCTTCAATACGGTCGAGCAGTTGCTGGCCGACAGAATGCCCACCGCCCGCGTCCGGGTCATGGGCCTGCCGGTTAGCGCCTGACCATCCCTCACCCACGCCTCGACCCTCGGGGCGTGGGCCAATTTCTCGCTCTGCGCGTCATACGCATAAGAGCCAACACCGCGCCATGCGCCCCGGGGGCCTGGTGCGGAACCGCGGCCCAATCGCGAGCCGAGTTCTCAACTCATCGCCCACAGGCCACAGGCGTCCCTGCACGTGGACAAACAGCCGCTGGGGTGGCACCCCAGGCCCACAACCATACCCTGCCCTGAAGGCCAACCGGACTCACAGTGCTCGCAGCAGAGCGAGACCCCTTTATGCACCAACGACACCGTCTCAACCTCGTCGAAATGGCCCACTCCGGCTTCTACTTTTGCGAGACCTGCGAGCGGGTCACTGAACCAGCCAACCAGGGCGAACCACACCAACGCTGCGGCCATCGGGACTGCCGAAGCCACCGCGTAGTGTGGCGGCCTCCCGTCCTCACCGAAACTGCAACAACGCCATGAACAACTGTCCCCATTGCCTGGGCGCGGGCTGCGTCCATTGCCGCGAAGCGGCACAGGACGCCCGCCGCCGCGTCGAACGCTCCGTCCTCACGGACGCCGACCGCCGGGTCCTTGCACTCATCCCGCGCCGCGGCCTGCGCTTCGACGTGCCCGGCGAGCCGCCGCCTCCGCGCAAGCACACCTTTGGCCTGCCCGTCCTGCCGTTCTCGGCTCTCAAGATCCTGGGGCAAGGTCCGGCTGGCGTCACCATCCGCCGCCCCACTCGTTAAAACCGTGCAAATCTGATGAAACGCTTTGGCAGGTTCTGGCGGCGCTGGTATCGTCGCCTCATGCGCCGAACACCGCAGGACCAGCCCGAGCAGCCTGAGCGCCAGCTAACGCCGGAGGAGTGCGAACGCCTCTCCGCCGCCACCCAGGACCTGGCCTACCCCCTTTCCGTGACCGACGCCGAGCAGGTCGAGGAGGAGGTCCACGGCAAGCCCCTCAAATATGGCAGTGTCGGCGCCGCTGCCGACGCCATGCGCCGCCGCCTGCGCGAACTGCGCGAGCAAAAAGCCCAGCTCCTCAACACCTTGGACGATTGTTCCTCCTCCCTGGCTCGCGACCTGGAGCAGCAGCTCGCCGAGCTGAACCAAAGCATCGCTGACACCCAGCAGCGCCTCGACGCCTACGGCTTCCAAGGCGACAAAGAGAACTGATTCCCTGATCAGCGTGCAGGCGTCTGCACGCCTTCAATAGCCGCCCCGACCCAAGGCTACGCCCAGCGCCTCCATCCCCCGATGGGGGCGCTGGCGCGTACGGGTGTCCCACCCCCTTCCCGCAAACGCAAACAACACAAACCCATTATGGATCAAACCACCCTGAACCCCATCCTGGCCCCGATGCCAGGCGCGGCCCCGCCGCCGCCTGTCGCGCCCAAACCGCCCAAGCGCCGCTCGCGAACCTTCAACCCCAAGGAATTCAAAGTCGTCGCCCTGCGCGAATGCCCCACAGCGGAGGAGCTGCGGATCATTGACACCCCGGACGCCGCCGCCCGCTACTGGCGGGATACCGTCGTCACCCATCCCTACTTCAACCCGGACGTCGAGTGCTTTGTCTGCCTCATGCTCAACACCCGCCGCCGCATCATCGGGCATCACCTGGTATCCACCGGCACGCTCGATACCATCCTCGTGCATCCCCGCGAAGTATTCCGTCCGGCCATTATCGCCGGCTGCGCCGCCCTCATACTGATGCACAATCACCCGAGCAGCGACCCCACGCCATCCGAAGCGGACATCAAGGTCACCCGCGATCTCATCCGCGCCGGCCAGCTCATCAAAATCGAGGTCCTGGATCACGTCATCATGGGCTACCCGCCGCTCCCCGACCGCATCAAGGATCACGTCAGCCTGCGCGAGCTGGGCTATTGGACTGGCTTCTGAATTTCCCCCGGCGTGAGTGCGCCAGGGCACGGAGACACACAGACCAACAACAACAAACAACACAGACAGATATGCAAGTAACCATCAAAAACGGCATCATGAACATCGCCATCCCCGTCAGCGAGACGCCCGCGCCGTCCAAGACCGGGAAGACCCTAGTGGTTGCCACCACCCACGGCAACGTGGTCACCAGTGCCACCATCAATGGCAAGCCCGTGACCATCGGTCTCAACGCCTACATCCGCAGCAACTAGGCGCCAGCCCACCATCGCCAGCGGGCGGCCGCCCCGCCCTCTGGCAACCCCTTTCCAATGACCCGACCACGCCAACGCGCCATCACTGCCATCCCTGACACCACGTTCGAGGCCCTGCGCCCGGGCCGTGGCCCAGAGGTCCGCGCCGAATTCATCGCGTTCTGGCAGGCACGCCCCCAGTTCAAGACCTGCCGCCGGGCGCTGGCCGCGTTCAAAGCCAACGAGAAGATCTTCCGCGCCGCCCTGGCCGCCGAGTTCGGTCCCCCCGTTCATTTCGTCCCCGACGTCACGCCGCTGCCCCTCCCCGACCGCCCCATGCAGACGCCTGCACCGCCGCCCCTCTGGCTGCAGCAAGCACGTCAGCGCATTGCCGCCCAATTCAGCCGCCCATGAAACACCGCATCTTGCTCGAACAACTCGGCGAGAACTCCACCACCAGCCCCGACCCGGTCGCCGCCGTCGTCTCGGTGGATGGGGACATGGCCACGGTCGTCCGCCACGGCAAACAGCGCACCGTCAGCCTCAAGGAGCAGAAGACCTGCTGCTTTAGCTTCGATAACGACATGCTGGTGCCCGTCACCCGCTACACCCTGGGCGAGGTGGACCTTCCCGACTGGATGACCTGCGATGAATACCTGAGCCGCCAGACCGACTGGAAATGGTACTTGGGCTTTGGCGGCAAGCCCGGGTGGCCCCGCCAGTGGTTCTCCCGGCTGAGCGGGCTGGGGGAAGCCCCGCGCTTCGCCGCCATCAAATTGCTGAACGTCCGCAACTTCCGCAGCCCCTTCCGCATGTCGCTCCGCAGCCAGCTCGAAGCCTGGCTCAATGACCCGCAGCCCCGATACGCCAGCCCCTTTTCCCGCAAGCAATGGGATGCCGTGCTGGACGTCCACACCCACCGCGCCGCTATCAATACCTCCAAGGCCCTCTATTGGCGCCACTGACCCATGGCCCGCCGCATCCCCTATCGCAGCCGCGCCATGTATGACGTCATTGGCTGGCTCATCCTGGGCGGGATGCTCCTCGCCTTGACCCTGGTGATTTATGCCTAATTGTCTGTTGCACATTGTGCAAGTATGCCGTATAAGGCGTGCCGATTGATATGAACACGACACCCCACCTCAATCAAAGCAAAGTCCGTCAGACCGCCCTTGAAATCGCCGAAATGACCCGGGCACAGCGCTTCACCCGCGTCGGCAAGAGCTTCCTTGAGCGCATCGAGGCCAAGACTCGCGCCGCCATCGCCGAAGAAGTCCGCATCCACCCGTCGAAAGGAAAAACCCTTCTATGACCAAAACCCAAGAACGCAGAGCCGTCCGCAAGGTCAACGCCGCCGCCCGCGCCTTGATCCTTGCGGAGTCCGAACTGATGGAGACCCCGCTCCGCCGCTCGGCAGAGATCCCCGCCCATTGCCTTGGTCCCGTCCTCGATGCCGCGCATAGCGCCGTCGAGTGGGCTACGACGCCGGTAGCGACTCCCGCCGAGCTGCTGGCCAGCGCCGCCGTCAAACTCTACCGCAAACCCAGCGACCTGTCTCCCCTTGCTGTCATCACGCTGGAGGAGAAGGACGCCTTGGACGACCTGGCCGCAGGAGGCACCGCCGCCCTCAGTGATCCGTCCCGATCCGACCGATCCGTCTGATGTCCGTAAAACCGACACACAAACAACAACACAACACAATCCGTATGCAGAAAACCACCAAAGCCAAGCAAACCAAGCGCCCCACCCTGCATCCCGGCGAGGCCATAGTCCGTCTGGCCCTCGGGCTGCTGCTCCCCTCACCCACCAACCGGCCAAACCGTTCCGGCATGGACCCCAAGTCCATCGCCGAGTTGGCCGAGTCCATGCGCGTGCCGGGCATCATCGAGCCGCTCATCGTCCGCCCTCACCCCACGGAGAAGGGCAAGTACGAGATCATCTGCGGCGAGCGCCGCGCGCTGGCCGCGCAGAGCATCAAGCTCGAAGTCGCCCCCTGCATCATCCGGCAACTGGACGATGCCACGGCCCATAAGGTCCAGATCATCGAAAACCTCCAACGCGAAGGATTGCACCCCGTCGAGGAAGCCCAGGGGTACGCTGACCTGCTGGAGCAGAAAGGCCCGGACGGCAAGCCCATCAACACCATGCAGTCGATTGCCAAGGACATTGGCAAGTCCGTGGCCTTCGTCTATGGCCGCCTCAAACTGCTGGAGATGCCCAAGGTTGCGCTCGACGCCAGCCTCAATGGCAAGTGCAGCGCCAGCATCGCCCTGCTCCTCGCCCGCATCCCCGATGCGAAGCTGGCCTACAAAGCTACCATCGAGGTGCTCGCCCCCGGCGCGACCGGCGACGACAAGCAGCGCGAGCAGCAGGCGCTCGACAAGGAGGTCGAGCCCATGTCCTACCGCCGCGCCAAGGAGCACATCCAGGCCACCTACATGAAGCGGCTGCGCGGGGCCAAGTTCGATCAGGAGGACGCCGAGCTGGTGCCCATCCAGAACGTGAATGGCGAGCGCCGCGCCGGCGGCAAGTGCAGTGATTGCCCCTGGCGCACCGGCAACCTCACCCTGCTCCTGCCCGGCGAGCAGAAGGAGACGCTGCGGAGCGATTTCGCCCCCATCGCTACAGACGTCTGCACAAACCCGGCTTGCTTCAAGCTCAAGACCGACGCCGCCTGGAAGCGCGACCAAGCCAAGGCCAAGGCGCAGGGCCACACCCTGCTGCGCGATGGCAAGGCCGCCCAGATCTTCGGCGGCAATGGCCACGTCGAGAGCAGCGAATACGTGGACGTCCGTGGCATCTTCCCCGGCGAGAAGAAGAAGACCTGGGAGGATGTGCTGGGCGACAAGCTGCCCGACAACCTCACGCAGGCCCGGGACGGCAAGCGCAAGGTCCACTTCCTGATTGACCGCGAGGCCGCCGCCGAAGCCGCCAAGGCCGTCGGCCGCACCCTGCCCAAGACCTTCCTCCGCACCGCCGAGAACCCAGCCGACCGCCAGAAAGCTTACCAGCAGGAGCAGCAGGAGAAGGCCTCCCGTCGCGCCGCGATGGCCCCGGTCGGCTCCCATCTGTTCGCCATGCTGCTCGCCAAAGCGGCCGAAGTGGAACCCGCCGCCAACTGGTGGCGCTGGCTTGTCCGCAGCGCCGTGGACGGCCAGGAGCATTACTGGGTCGAGTACCTTGGCCTCAAGTCCAACAAGGCGTTGGAGGAGTGGATCGAGAAATCCAAGCCCGAGCAACTCCGTGGCGTGCTGGTCGCCTCCGTGGCCATCAGCAACCGGGGCTATGACGGCGACTTCGTCACCTACGATGGTGACCTGGTCGGCGGCCTGGTGGACGCCTGCGAATTCTACGGGCTCAACGTGAAGAAGATCACCGAGGACAAGCTCGCCGAGGCCAAGGCCAAGGCCGATTTGTCCGCCAAATCCGATCCGCTCGGTGCCAGGCCTGCTGCTGCAACCCCGGCCAAGTAAGAGGACTCCGAACCAGGGCGCTCAGCGCTAACTCGTGTCTGAGCGCCCCCTTCTACTGCTTGAAGCGTTCCTTAAGTTTCCTTGGGCTGTCGAAAGACCAACCCTGGTAGTACCTTGGATTCTCGTCAGCATAGACCAGTCGTCCCGCTGTGGTTTCCAGGGCAAGCCATTTGCCTGGCGACGCTTCCGCGAGCACCCAAGCATGATCGGCGGCCTGCAAGGAAGTTGGGTCGCGGTCAACATTCCCAACCTGGATTTTTGCCGCAATCCCCCTCGTCTTAACCATGTTCCAAACATCGCAGGCCATGTCTTCGCAGACGAACATATCCTCCTTCGAGTAGGTATGGCTCCTTTGATAATCGGATAGAATTTGGGCTAGGATGGCGGTTCTGTCCCCCGCTTGTTCCGCAGCCAACCGGGGTTCAGCTTGCTGAATGGCACGAGCTTCTGCGGCTCTTCGCGTCTCGTTGGCCCGGTACTCGGCTGCCGCTCGCGTCTGAGCTGCCTCATACTCCGACGCCTTCAGCGGGTCATAGCCATACTGCTGCCGGATGGAATCGGGCAAAGCCTTGAATTTCACCTTTCGGAGTTCCGTTCCGCCTTTGCATTCAACCAATAGCCCGTCAGGATAGACCTTGCTCACCCGCTCTCCTGGTCCAAGGAATCGAGTTTGCTCGACTCGGGCTTCGCGAGGGTATTCAACTGCCTGGGGCGCAAGGGGTGCCGCTGTGTTCTGCTCTGATCTCCCCGCCAGCTCATAAGGTTGTAAAGCGCGGGTATTAGCCGACTGCTGGGCGTCTCCCGGTGTCGGCATGTTTAGCTCCGGCTGTTGGCCGTCAGCTATGGCCTTACCCCACGACGTTGCCCTTACTGGCCAGCTTCCATATCGCCAGATGCAGGCTGTGCCAAGTCCCACGGCAACAATGAGCATACCCACTACCCCGATTGCCGCTTTTGGGGCTTTCGATTTAAGGATTGGTGCAGGCTGGTGCGGGGGTCGGCATTGAGTCGCTGGTGCTCCATCAGCGTGTTGACCAACCCACGCCTTGAGCCTACCCACGTCAGGTTGCCTGCCGCCTTTGGTCCTCACCGCCCTTTTCGAATTCCGACGCGCGAAGGGTTCGTCACCTTGAAATGGGTTCATCTTTTGCAGTGCGCGGCACGCACCTCGTCACCGGCATAGGGCGTGCCAGTCTCGCGCCCCAAGGCACAAAACCTGTCTAAAAATGCTGACAGGTAAGCCCAGTCAGCGTTCTGTCCAATTCATGGACACCTTTCCCCACTGCCTGTCCAAGTAACCGGACCGTTGGCATCTCGAACTTCTCTCAAACCGTAAATCGTAACTAAATTATGGACCTCGCCACCATCTATCGCCGCGTCTCCACCGACCACCAGGACAACTCGATGGAGTTGCAGGAGCACCTCAACGCTGAATACTGCCAACGCCTCGGCCTGGTGCTGGACGAACAAACCACCTTTGAAGACCCGGACGTCTCCGGCTCCATCTGGTTCGCAGAGCGGGACGGTGGCAGCGCCCTGCTAGCCCGACTCGAGCAGGGCGGCATCAAGCACCTCGTCACCGCCAAGCAGGACCGCCTGGGTCGGGACACCCTCGACGCCATCGCCACCATTCGCAAAGTATGGGAGCTGGGCATCACCCCGCACTTCCCCGCCGAAGGCGGCGCCTTCCCGCGCACGCCGCAGAACGAGCTGCTCTTTGAGATCAAGGCCAGCGTCGCCCAGTATGAGCGCAACCTCATCCGTGACCGCACCCGCGCCGTCCTGCGCCACAAGTTCAGCCAGTTCCAGCTCACCGGCCACGTCCCGTTCGGCTACGATTGCCTCTACACCTTTGCCGACGGCCAGACGTTGCTTAGCGTCCGTGCGCTGTCCGCCGCCGAATTGCCCGCCAAGCCCGACCGGAAAGACCTCGTGGACAACCTCGACGAACAGCAGGCCATTCACCAGATGCGCGCCTGGCGCGACTCGGGCTGGAAGCTGGAGCAGATCGCCGGCGAGCTGAACCGCTGCGGCATCCCCACCAAGCAAGGCTGCCGCTGGCAGGCCGGCAACGTCGCCAGCGTTCTCGCCTCCCGCCACACCGCCCGCATCCTACAGACGCCTGCAGGCGCGTCGCAGGCGGAAGCGGCCTAGGCTGTCACCTCAGTGCAGGTGGAAGCATGGGCGAAGGCGCGGGAGGAAAAGCCGGAATTGCCGGATTTGTGGAAGGAGCCCTGACGTCGCTCGGGCTCTCCTGGGGCACAGCCCCCCGCGCGTGCGATACTTGGAACTTCAGCAGCTTTGGTTTTGGCACCGGTGCAGCAGTTGTGCGAGGTGCGAGCTCACGCCGACCGCGAACTGTTCGAAGAAGCGGCGCTGGCCCTTGATTTGTGAGCTACTGAGGTTCGGGGACGCGTCCTCGTGGAGAATGTTGTTCCTCATCGCTGTCACTGAGTTAAAGATGCCTCGAAAATCGATCATCGCCTCAACGGGAGCATCTGAGGACAGGGTTTCAACTCGCTCAGCCAGCTGCACGACATCAAAAATATCCGGAATTCCAAGCTTCTCGAACAATTTGATTAATTCCCCCTCGCCGTGTCGGCCAAAGGCAAGCTTCGCGTGTAGGGCCAGATCATCAAACCTCTCCGTAGTGGCCCATAATGTGCCAAGCCGCCGAAACAGCTGAGCAGCTTCTTCTTGATTCCCGGGTTGGCGCAAGCGCTCCAGTTGTGACAAGGCGCCGAACGTATGTTGCAGTCGAAGCCCTGTTGGAATCCGATCGCAGGGTAACCGGCATTCGTTGAGCTTAAAAACGAACTCCTCTACGATTGATTCCGCAAAGGACTCGAATTTTCCGGCGATGAGGAGGAGGGCAGCTTTGTTAAAGGTCGAAGATTTCTGACGATCAGAGCTTGCCGCGTCCGCGGCTTCGCAAAGGATGTCCACCTCTGCCAAGCTGTCCGTAAAACCTGCCAGGGCTTCAAAATGTCCCGTCATTGCAGCAGCTTGGTCAGCTCACGACACCAGGTTCTCAACCTATATTCGAGCTGCTTTTTGTCAGAAGTCGAAATGGTAATTGCTGAATTAAAATTAGCGTCTTGGGTTGGGAGCGTCTGCAGGAGCGTTTTGATTCCTTCCTTCTTCTGTTCGAGAACGGCCTGGTCAAAACTCTCAAAGCTTATCATTACGACGTCCATTATGGCCCTGTTGGGACGGTTGTCGAACGAGCCTTCCGTATTGACTTTCCTGAAGGCGTTCGGGCCAAAAACACTGTAGACCTTATCAATAGTCTTTGTGAATTTGTCCCGATAGCGGGTGATGGTCTCTTCGCCCACGTTCTTCCGCGCATCCGCGAAGGTGTTCAGTGTTCCCTTCATCTTCCCGGTATACTGTTTAACCTCTCCGGTGGTGGGGTCGAACCCCTCGGACAGCGCCAGATATCGCAGGATTAGCTCCTCATCATCCATCCTCTTGTGGGGTTTTGTCAGCCCCAGGATCTCCAAAAACCTCTTGTTGAGTTTGAGCTCTTTCAGGAGCTTGTTGAGGCTGCCGCGGAACAGGCAGTTTCTAAGTTCCTGTTCCTTCAATTTGATGGCCCCTCGATTCAGCCGCATAAAAATGTCGTATTTGATCTCGGGGTGCGATTCCTTGAATATGAGGACGATGCGCAGTATGCCATTCCGCAAAATGCGAGCTGCTTTGGGGTTCAGCGTAGCGTATTTGGACCGATTGAGCTCTGTCAGCACTTCCAAACCCCTGAGCGCGAATTCATTGGTAAAGAAGCGTCGGAGCGAATACAGCCGCTGGAGTCCGTCCACGACGTTCCACGTACTGTCGTCGTCCTCGGCAACGTAGACCACCGGAATCGGGACATTGAGTAGGATAGATTCGATGAGCAGGGAGGCCTTTTTATTGTCCCAGACGTAATTCCGTTGGTATTCGGGATCGAGTTTGATCTCACCTGTATCGACCATTGTAACGACGTCCCCGATGCTCTTATCATAGGCCTGCGTGCGCAGATAGCGCTGCTCCTTCGGGATGTCGTCTGAAATCGTCTCGGCTTCTGTGTCTTGGCTGTCGGCGAACGTGATATCTGGATCTTCTTTCGGCATGCGTAAGGTTTACTGGAAGTAGGCGAACATTGGAAGTAAATCTTGACGCCGCTGCTGTAAAATCATTGGTATCCGCCTCGGCTATTGGCCATTGGCTATCGGCTATTTCAGTTACATCCCCCTTTAATCCCTAGCCGTCGCTTGTAATCCCTCGGGCCGGGAGCAATCCCGCCCCGCTCCCTTTCGTCCCTCAACCTTCAACTTTCAACCCTCAACACCCATGTACATCAGCCCCTACATCGGCCGAACCGGCATCGTTGATGCCATCATCCGAACCCAAGTCATCCCTCGCCTGCCCGATCCCGCCCTCGATCCGCTGGAACGAAAGCTCCTGTTTTCCGGTCCACCCGGCCTTGCCAAGACGGAGTTGGCGATGCAACTCGCCCTCGCCATTACCGGGCACCCCTTGAACGTCGAGTTCAAGATGGGCACGCAGATCAGCGTCGAGGTCGTCCGCGACTGGCTACGCTCCGCTCCGTACCGCCCGCTTTGGGGCCAGTTCACCGTGAAGGTCATTGACGAGGTCAACACCATCCCGCCCACCGCCGTCACCGAGCTGCGCCAGTTCCTCGACTTCCTCCAGCCCTGGACCGTTGTCATCGCCACCACGAACTTGGAACCCTGCAAGCTGGCCGAACCGCTGCAAACCCGGTTCACCATCTACAAGTTCGACCGCGTCCCGGCCAGGCTCGTGGCCGCCCACCTGATCGAGAAGTTCCCCGAGGTGCCGCCGGACCAGCTTGCGCAGATCGCCAACAAAACCGCCGGTGACGTGCGTGCCGCCAAGGCCGACGCCGCCCAGCAGCGCAACGTCCTGCGCTTCGTCGAGCTGCAGCAGCAGGAAGCCGCGTAATCCTCCCTTCCCGCGACCCTCAACCCTCCAACCCATGATCCCGCCGATCTTCTCCCTGTAACTCACCGAGGTGTTGCTTGAACGCCTCTTCATCCTTCTTCACCTTAATCCACAGGTTTTCCGCAGCGTGTTGCGAGATCTCCGGCTCCTTGAAGTGGCTAACCAATAAGTCCGTCTGGCGTTTCGCATCCCCTTCGGTGCGCTCGAAGAGCCACTGGAACCCACAGCAATACACGGGGTCAAAGCGCATTGGCTCGCAGCGCTCTCTCTCCTTGAGAATGGAAACCCCCGTGGCAAACCATACTCGTCTCAACACATGCTGCATCGGCCCAAGCACGAAATCGACGTCAATTAGGCCCGCCGCGCCGAGCCAACCCACGCGGTCAAAGAAAGACATCAGTTGCCGAATCTGACCGTTATCGTCGATGCCCTTGAGGCTCCCGTTCTGCAAGCCCGGGTAGCGCTTCCGTAGAAAATCCTCGTAAAAGTAACGCCGCAGCCTGGCCATCTCGTCGCCCCACCATTCCTTGAAAATGGCGTCGGTGGCGTCCTTCAAATTCTTGCGTTTTTCCTCTTCCGCCTCTGTGTGAGCGTGTGCCAGGTGAAAGACGGCAATGATTCCTTCGATGGCGATAACAAACACGAGCAGTAACTCCCCGATGGCGGTATAGTCTGGCGCGGGCTGGCTGGGCTTGGGGTGCATGGCCCCTACTAAGAAGTAAATCGAAGCCGCTGCCGGTAGCAGCAGTAACAGAAACGCAATACAAACAACCGATACGAATTTGCCTTTTGCGCGCCTGCAGGTACTTAGCGCTGCGCGGGTGAGGAGCGCTGCGCGGCTGAGGGAGACTTGGTTTTGGGGCTGACAAACCATGGCGCGACCTTATCAAGGGGGCGCCGCGGGCGTCAACCTGTAAACCGCCCAGGCAGCAGCCCGCCAAGCGCCGCCGCCACACTCAACCCTCAACCCTCAAGCCGGTGTGCAGACGTCTGCACCGATCCGATTTGTCTGATTCGTCCGATTTCTGTATGAGCAAACACAAAGCCCCCCAATTCGAACTCCCTCACGCCGAGCAAGTCTTCAACCTCCAATCCGAAACCACGGTGGCCGGCACTCGCCTCCAACTTGAGCAGCGCGACCTCCCGGCGGGGGTCGCGGGAACCGACGCCCGGCAATCGCTACTGCCGCTTCCCGCCACCAACCGCTTTACAACTCAAACGCGCCTTTGAAGACCGTCACCGGCTGGTCCATCCAGAATCGTTTGTAGTTGCCCTCGGGGCAGACATTGCGGTCTTTGGTGTAGAGGAAGAGCCTGACGGTGACTTTGACTCCCTCGTGGTCGAACCGCAGGATTTTTCCTGTGGCGTCCTCGAAGAGGCGGCGGTAGCCGTCGATCTTGCGCTCCCAGTCGACTTGCTCCATGCCCTTCGGGTCCAGGAACAGGATGGTGTAGGTGTCACCTTTCTGGCCCCAGAAAATGAAGTCGGGGATGAACCGAGCGATGCGGTTTTGTTTCGGGTCGTAGTAGGGGATGAATGGCGTGTCGAGATACTGGTCGAGCTTGCTGAACGTCCACCAGTCCAGTCCGCGGAGCACACATTCGGGTTTCCTGGTGTAGTCGCGGAGGGCGTTGAGGAAGCGCACCTCGCTGTCGGTGTCGATGATGTGGCGGATGTAATCGAGGCGCTTGCCTTTGGAATAGACGGCGGGCAGATAGTAGTGGTTGGCGAGGTACTCGAGGTTGAGTTCGTCGTTGTAGGTCTGGCGCCCGGTGAGCCCGCGATCTTCCATGAGGCGGGCGGCTTCCGTGAAGTCAAACTCCCCCTGGTTGTAACGGTCCTCGATGGCTTCTCGCTCCTTGATGCCCTCTGGTGTCTGGGAGAAAAGCACCCGGTCAACACGGCGCTGGATTTCCTCCGCGTGGGGTTTATCCACGGACATGCGCTGGAAGTGGACGATGTCCTTGCCCTGCTCGAGCGCGCGGATTCGGTCAAGCTCTTTGGCCCGGAGCCCGAAGTAGTCCATGACCCTGCCGACCATGACATCGAGGTTGCGATAGCTGCGGGCGCTGTGTTTGGCGTAGTAGGTGTCGGATTGAATGAGGCTGTCGCGGAAGTGCTGAACCTTGCGGGGCAGCGAGCCGTGCGCAAGGAGTAGGACTCGGTCGTCCACAACGGCGTTGCCGTAGCAGTCCAAAAGAGAGAAGTCGTCTTCCCCGATCTCAAATTTGGAGGGCGCCCGCTCTTCGATCAGGGGGAGGCCGTGGTCCCGATACTGCGGAACCAGAAGCAGCCGCCTGGTGGCGTCGGGGTTGAGGTCCAGTTTCAGGAAATCCTGAATGGCGGGCTTCTCCTTCTTCAACTCCTCAAGGACTACCTGGAGGGCCTCGCGGTTCGTGCCTAAAACGTACAGGGTTTCGGGAGCGACGGCCAGGGGACGGAGCCTACGGAAAAGGTTCTTGTCGTCGAATGCGTCAATAAGTTCTTCAAAGCGCCGCCGCTCGCGGTTCCATGATTGCACGCGGACCCCGCGGCCAACGGATTGAAGGATGAATTTCTTGGCGTCCTCGCCGGTGCCGATGTTGACAAAATTGATGACGTTGGGGCGGTTGGAGTCCCAGCCTTCGTAAAAGGTGCGGGAGCCCATCAGGATGTTGATGGAAGATTCCGGGTTGTTCAGGGCGGTGAAGAAGCTCTCGCTTTCAAGGGTTTCCTGGTAATCGAAGCCGGTCAACTGACTGCGGAGCCAGTCGGTAATGTCGCCAATCTTGATGAGGGCGAACGGCCGGGGAGAGGTCTTCATCTTGAAGGCGATTTCCTGGTGGTTGCCGGGCCGGACCAGGACTTCGATGTCGCCGCCGCCTTCAGACTCGAAATTGTACACCTCGCGCCACACGTCGCGCACGGAAAGGGCGTCAATGTCCGCTTTGGCGATGGCGACTTTGCGGTTGATCTCGTAGAGGAAGGGCGGTTCGTCTTTCAGTTCCTCCCAAAGCTCGGCCTTGGCTTCATTCCAGATTTTGAGCGGCACCTCTCCGCGGCCGATGGCGAGGACCTGCTGGAAGTAGAGCTTCAGGTCCGCGTCCTCCGTGTTCACGGAATTGACCAGGGTCAGCAACATGGGGTGGTGGTAGAGGTCGGGCACCGCGGCGGCAGTCCGCAATTCCCGCACCTTCCGCGCGGTGTAGGCGAGGAGCAACATGCTTTTGGCGACAACCTTGCGTTTCTCGTCGTCTGAGTAGTCGCCGGTGCCGCCCCGTTTTTTGAATGCCGCCAACTCCTGTCGCAGGACGGCGATGTGCTTGCCGTAGCCGCGCTCGATGAACTCGGAGAGGTTGAAATTGTGGACCGTGGTCGCCAGGTCGAGGGTATCGGTGAAGGTGGCGGAGAAATTGAAGAGGAAACCAGCTCGGCTGAGAATGGTGTAGATGTGCTTGCGCTTGGAGTCCTCGGCCACGCCCTTGTGGGCCTCGTCCAGCAGTACATACCACCGCCCTTCGTTGTCGTAGTTGCGGAAATCCACGATGCGCTCCTTGTGCTCATCACTGACATTGTCAGAGCGGTAATAGAAGACGCGGAGCGTGGTGTCCCTGCCCAGCAGGCCGCCGGGCGTTTCGCGTTTGGCCTCGGGATACTCGCGCAGCTCGCGCAACTCGATATGTGCCGGTGCGTCCGGGGCGTGGTTGTATTCGGCAATGGTCCTTTGGAACTGCTCGATCAGGTCCTCTCGGTGGGTGAGCATCAAGACGTCGCAGACGGGAATCTCGGCGCGCCGCATGAGCAGGTGAAGGATTTCGAGGAGCTTGACCAGGACGATGGTCTTGCCGCTGCCCGTCGCCATCCAGAAGCCCATGCGGTTGCAGAGGTCGGCGAAGTCAATGACCGGCGCATCTTCATCCAGTGGAAAGTACTCGGTAACAAGCGAGCGGAGAGCGAGTTTGGTCCGGGCCAGGGACAGATCCAGGGATTGGCGCTCCCGGGGGGAGAGGAGCATGCCGTCCTGGTACCACTCGACCATTTTCGCCTTGCGGACCTTGTCCGCGCCGGCGTCCTGGCCGGTGGCGAAGTCATCGAACTCCTCGTAGTATTTGAAGAGGACGGCCAGGGCGAGTTTGAGGGCCTGCTGCTGATAATCCCAGAGGTCCTTGGCCGGGGAGAAGCGGGCAAGGTCGAACGTGTTCCAGTTGGCTGGAAGCGTCTCGTAAACGACCCTGGTGGCCAAGTGTTCGAGTGATTTCAGCGGCATAACGGCGTCACACTATAGGGCCCCAGAAAATGAGCGGCTTGATCAGACGCCAGTCCGGCCTCTTCAGGCTCTGCTTGCTACCATCGGCAAACTCGACTTCGTCTTCGGTGATGCGTTTGATCCATTTGCCGGTGACGCAGGACAGTGTTTCCGCCAGGTCAATGTCTGGATAAAGGCGGTCGAGGTGGATGTTGACTTCGTCCTTTTTGTAATCGAGTTCGATGGCCTTGGCCATCTTCAGGTCACGGAAGAAAACGTACTGGCTGTAGGGGTCGGTTTTCGTGTTGCGGAATAGGTCTTCGTCTTCGGCATAGCAGGCGCTCGCCAGTGTCTCGGGATACTGCTCTAAGCGGTAGCACTTCAGGAAATGGCTGCACCCTTTGCCACCAGCTGCCTTCCCGGACTTCCACTTCTCGCAGAACATAACCTTTTTCACTCGGGGTACAATGACAGAGTCAAAGTACGCAGCCATTTCCACGAGAAGGTACCGTCTTCGGATAGCATCATTGCGGTTCAGGTTCAAAACTGCATGGGCCGTTGTTCCTGAGCCTCCGAAAAAGTCCACGCAAAGGCCACCATCGAGGAGCCCACTGACTTTTAGGCAATCCTCAACGAGGTGTACTGATTTTGGTGACGTGAACAAATTGGACTCTCCCAGAATCTCCGTGAGCAGGTTGGTTCCATAATCTGTCGCGGAGTACTCCTTCTTGTCCCACCATGTAAGGGGTAGCATGCCTTCACGGTTCATCCTGGATTTCATGTAAATCCCCATGTTTCCCGTCCGGTCTGGGCGCGCCTCGAAATCCGACAGCTGCTTGATTAGGCTCTTGTGTCCCCACTTCCACCGTTTCTCGTGTCCATCCTCGTTGATGGGGAAAACCACGACTTCCGCAGGGGTTGGCTCCTCGAGAATCTTCCATTCCTCTATTGATTGGATCCACTCCATTTTGGGCACGCGGATTTCGCGCTCAGGCGAGACATAAATCGGGTAATAGAGCCTACGGCGTGCCTTCCTGTTTGCGGCGGCCCCTCCATGCTTGCGGAAGTTCACCCATTCAAATGCGCTTTCCGCGTCTGATTCTTTGTACCGGGCTATTTGTTTTTCGGTCCTCGCGAGCCGGCCAATAGCTGCGGCCTCTGAACTTCCCGCGAAGACCGCGTAATCATGGGCAATGGAGAACCCCTTAACTGTGGAACGCCCCGAAGGATTGCTTCGGACAGCGACGGTTCCCAACATTGCTTCGCCGCCTCCGAAGATTTCTGCCATTAGCTCGCGGAGGCGGTGGTACTCTGAGTCATCTATCGCAACGCAGGCCACCCCCCAGCCGGCAAGGAGATCGCGAGCGAGCCGAAGCCTGTTTTCGATGAGCGTGAGCCACGAGGAGTGCTTGTACTGATTAATGTAGTCAATTTCCGAGCCCTTCGTATTGTAGGGCGGGTCGATATAAATCGCCTGAGCTCTCTCGCAGAACTTCCGCGAGATTGTCATGAGTGCTTGGTAGTTCTCGCTGTTGATCAGACGGCCATCTAATTCTTCATCAAGATTGTCAAAAAGTCCAAGCAGCCGCAGTTCCAGCGACCTGAAATGACGGGTGTCGAGTGGGAGACATGTCCAGGCGCTGGCGACCTTTCGTTCCTTGCCGCGCCCGGCCATGATGTCCTTGGGATCGAAGTCGGCCTTGACGATGCCAAGGTCGCGCCATTCTTTGACCTGATCTTTGATGCCCTGGTGTTTGAGAATGTCGGCGATCAGTTTGAGGCCGGCGGGCTTGGCCGCGAGGCGCTCCAGGGTGATGACGTAGAAGGAGCCGCGGACAAATTTTGGTTTGTTCCAGATGCGGACCAGCTCGTTCTCGAACTGGCCGATGAAATCGACGAGCTTGAAGGCGATTTCCTTCAGGACCTGAAGCTGGTGAATGCGGGGGGCCGACCAAGTGGTGGTGTCCTTGAACACGTACTGGTACATCCAGAGATCAAACTGCTGGCGGAGGAAAGCCCCGGCATCCTTGTTAATGAAGTAGTCCACCTCGCTCTGGCGGGCGAAAACCTTGAGGGCCTTGTCGAGGATGGGCTCCTTTAGCGGCTGGTCGGCCTTTTTCAGGGCCTTGAGGATGTCGTCAATCTTGGTGATTCGGCCGCGTTCGGAATAGGTGACCAGGAGTCGGATGGCGCCGTTAGGCTCGACCTTGTCGAGGGTGAAAACGAGTTCGCGCTTTTCGTTGGCCTTCTTGTGTTCGAGGCCGGCGCAATCGAAAAAGAAGGTGTGGCCGTCCACGTCAACCTTGAGATCGCGGAAGAGGCGGTCGGTTTTGACGTAGTAGAGCATGTGGGTTTTCCAGAAGAGGACAACGTCCTGCTCGTCGGTATAGACCTTTTCGTACACGCTCATGTGCTGGGGCGTATAGGCGAAGCAAATGGAGCCGGAACGGCTGAAGTAGCGGCTGAAGAAGGAGTAGAGCTTGTCGAACAGCTCCTCGCGGAACTCGGGAAAATCCTTCAGGGCGTTGGCGATGTCCTGCATGAGCGCCGGCTCGACCACTTTCTGGAAATAGGCGGCCTTGATGCGCATGAGATTGATGAAGCCGGATTGGCCGTCCACCTTGACCCCGATAAAGATGTCGCGCATGGCATCGAGGAAGCGGCGCTCCTTGGGGCCGGGTTTGACGGTAGCGGATGTGGCGGTCATTTCTTTGGTTCGCGGGGGGCTTTATACGGGGTGGGTTCCTCGGCGGCAAACATGGTTTGTTCTGATTGGCGGGCACTGCGGGGCATGCCTGGCAGGCGCGGTTGGCCCCGCTCGTCCATGTATTCCTGGGCATGCTTGATGAACCAGTCCTTGAGCGACAGCCCCTCCGCCGCCAGTGCGGAGTGAAGATCGCGCTTAAGGCCTGGATCCACTTCGATAACGATTCTGCCAGATGGACCTCGTGCCATACGGTGGTGTTATGTCACATAAGGCACATGACATGCAAGCCTTTCTTTTAACCAAATGCAAACACGACACGACCCCCTGAGTACCGTCGCCACCGCGACGGCCGAACCCACCACCAAACCCCTGCAGACGTCTGTAGGCCCGACCGGCTCGGTCCCCGCAGCGCCTCGCAAGGGCCTAAAAAAGGTCTCCCTTGGCGGCATCGCCAAGAAGGAGAGTGACACCAGCAACAAATACCCCGTGTTCCCCGACGAGACTGGGGCCGCAGGCGAGCTGGCCGCCCGCATCGCCGAACGCCAGGAGCAGTTCGACGCCCTCAAGTCAAATTTGGAAACAGACAAGGCCGAACTCGCCCGCGTCCACATCCGCCCCTGGTATCTGCGCCATTTCCATCGCAAGACCGACGTCCCCAGCTCGGTCCTCGTCAACTGGGCCTCTCAACCCTCAACCCCCAACGCTCAACCCTCCCGCGGCACCGTCCGCGTCACCGTGAAGGAGCAATACTACAGCTTCCCCAGCGAAGACGCCTTCCTGCCGGTTCTCGGCGAGGACTTGGTTGCCAGGTACTTCCGCCAGGCGTTCGAGCTCAAGATCAAAGGCGATAAGCTCCCGAGCGACAAAGCCGGCGAGTTGGTCGAGAGGGTGCAGGCCCTGTTCGCCGAATACGGCTGCACCGACGCCCTCGAAGCCAAGGAATGCGTCGTCCCGGTGGACAACTTCAAGGCCCTCCGGTTTGCCGAGATGGACCTGGAGCATTCGCTCGCCTTGGAAACCGTGGGCGACAAGGGCCTCACCGAATGCTCCGTCAGCACCAAGGGCGTCCGCAAATAGCTGAGCGCGCCTGCTGCCTGGTGCCGGTAGCACGTTCTACCGGCACCAGTTTCCCGGGCGAGAAAGCGTGACGGGTCCCCATCAGGCCAGCACTACCGTGCTGTGGTGGCGTACCGCCAACTCAAATCCGAATGAACACATCTCCAGATTCCCCACCCGACTGGCAGGCCAAGGAGGCTTGCGAAGCCCGACACCACACCTGCGGGCCGGGCGGGCCATACCCCCTGACCAGGGGCGAGCGCTTGGAATGGGACTACACCCCCGACGACCGCCCCAGCGTTCGCCAAACCAACGAAGAAATCGAAAGAGAATACACCATGGGCCAAATGAAGAACTACCTCCTGCGCGTCCTCGAGAACTGCTCCGACGAACAGTTCGGCCAGGACGCGGTCGAATGGGCCATCACCTCCGGCTACATCCACCTCACCTACGATCTGGACACCGACCTGCGCCAGATCATGGGTGAGCCCGGCAAGCCCGAGACCGGCGAATACGACGCCATCTGCGAAGCATACCGGCGCACGCTCGCTGACGGCGAGGCGTCGCGTCTTGCTGCCTAGACCTGCACGTGCACGTGCCTGCACGGCCGTCGGGAGGGCGAGCGTCCCCGCGAGCCCTGTCTGGTCTGCACGCTCCGGCTTCGGCCATCGGCGATTGCCTACTGACCGAGTGCTCGGTCAGCACCAAGGGCACCCGAAGGTAGGGAAGTGCGTCTCGCCTGCCCTACAAAGAGCTAACACGATAAAACCGGGCCGGATAGTTGCTCCAATTCGGATCGCTGAAGTAGTTCGTGCCGTTGTTGAGAGCGTTGGTGCTCACGGCAGACCAGGAGGAATCCGCAACATTGGCGGTGGCCTCTACGACTATGGAAGTGTTGGTGGCCCAGGATACGAGGAAACTAAATCCGCTTGTTTGCACACCAAAGCTGGGCTCGATATAGAGGATAACGGGATATGGGAGAACCCATGGTGCGGTGGGGCGACTTCCGAAAACCGATGTCCATCCGACCGTGCCCGGCAAGTAAAACACGGTCGCACTGCTCCCTAGAAATAATGTAGAATTTGTGCTAGGGCTGTTGCCCATGAAATACGCGCTCGTCAACCGAGTGCAGCCACCGAATGCGGCACCACCTATATAAGTAACGCCGTTTGGGAACGTGATATTGGTCAGGCCGGTGCACGCGTTGAAGGCCTCACCGCCAATGCTGGTGAGCGCGCCGCTAAGCGAGACGCGGCTGAGGTTCGTGCAACCTTGAAATACATCGTTACCAATGCTGCCAACGCCGTGGGGAATGCTGATGCTCGCCAACTGTGAACACAACTGAAACGTGTAATCCGGGAGACTTGTAAGCCCGTTGCCGAGCGTGACGCTGCTTAGGCCGACGCAGGAATAGCATAAGCCCTTTCCCAGGACACTGACGCTGTCAGGTATGGTGAGGGTCTTCAAAGCGACACAGTTTTCGAAGGCGTCTCCTCCAATGCTCGTAACGCTGCCTGGGATGCTGATGCTCACCAAGTTGCTGTAACGGAAGGCGTTCACGGCGATGTTTGTGACGCTGTTGGGGATATTGAGGTTTGTGATGCTGCTGTAATTAAACGCTCCCGCTCCAATAGCGACGACTGGCATGCCATTCGTTACAGCAGGAACAGCCACGTTCATGGCCGATCCCGTATATCCCGTAATCGTGATCGCGCCGTTATTGGTCGTGAAGGTGAACTGGGCTTTAGCCGGCAGCGGCAGCATCCATACCACCAGCAGCATTAACAAATGTACGCAAGCCCGGGGTCGAGCCCATCGCGGGTGTGACCGCAGGTGCACTTCGTGCTCTAAACGAACAGATTGACTACGCTCCATGGCCTGAGCATCCATCGCACGCCTGCGGTCGACTGTCAAACGGGGGTGGCAAAGCCGTGGATCTACACGCCTGGGCTATCGGCGATTGCCTTTCGGCTATCTCGACCCTCAACCCTCAACTCTCAACCCGCCTGTTGGCGCCTGCCCAATGAACCCCATCACCTATCCTGCCCGCCCGCTACCAGGCGGCCGCTTCGGTCTGCTCGCAAAGCCGCGCGTTCACCTCTGGAGCGCCAAGCTCAACGGCTGGCGCACCCTCGTCCACGTCCCCACCGGCACCATGTGGAACCGGCACGGCGAGGAACTGACCATCTCCAGCGAATTCACCGACGCGCTTGAGAACCTGAGCCGCAGCCGCTTCACCTGGCTGGACTGCGAAGCCTTGGAACGCCGGCACACCATCGGCCGGGGCAGCCTCATCGTCCTCGATCAGGTCGTGCCCGGGCTGGCGGCCCACGTGCGTTACCACGAGCTGCTGGTCGATGCCACGCGCCTCGGCTGGCCGGTCCTGCGGCACGGCCAGAAGCCCGAAGCCAACGGCGTTTACCTCCTGCACCAGGCCGCCCTGAGCGAAGCCTCGCCCAGCGGCAAAGCCGCCCTGTCCGTCATGTGGGCGGAGATGCAGCGCCTCAATCAAGAATGGAGAGCGGAGTTCTACGAGGGCCTGGTCGCCAAGCGTGAGGACTCACCGTATCCGATCCAGTTGCGCGACCCCGACAGCCATTGCCCCTACTGGGTGAAGCACCGCTGGTGGTGAACGTGCAAGAGTTTGTGCAACACCCCCCTATTTCTGGGGCCTTTTTGCAACCCCTTGAGAATGAGAGTCAAAATGCGGTTTTGCCCTTTATTTACGGGCATGAAGTAACTGTTGTGAATTGGGAAGATACCGCCCTGAAATACCCCTCTTTCGGATTTTGAGTCTAGCGCGTCTGCCAATTCCGCCACATCGGCATCCCGTTGCTCCCGAGGCCTCCCGCCTGCAGTCGCATGTCAGGAACGCGAAGTACTATGCCCGAATACCGACCGGGGGCAAGGTCATTCCGGAGGTCATTGAAGCCGCAGCCTGGAGCACCCAGGACTTGCCCCAAATGCGGAGCGGGATTATGTAAGGAGCCATGTTCACCATAACCGCCAACACCACTCTCCCCTGTACCGTCACAGGCTCATGGCCGCGTCCGCGCTGGTTCGATGACAGCATGTGGGGCCGGCCCCTGGACACCTGCATGATGGATGTGCGTTTTCGCGAGAAGTTCCAGGATGCGCTGGCGACCGTGCTGAGCGACCAGGAACGGGCCGGGCTGGACATCCTCACGCACGGGGACCTGCACTGCGACGACGACATGGCGGGCCGCTCGTGGCATCACTACCCGCTGCAGCGCTGGGCGGGGCTCTCCGGCGACTTCCTGCAATCCGAGCGCACGCGCTCGCCGTGGCTGCGCTACCCGCCAGGCACGCTGCTCAACGAGATCTATACCGGCTGGCGCTGGCCACGCGTGGTAGACAAAATCGAGCACCGCCCGCTGGACTACGCCAAGATCTGGCGCCTGGCCCAGAGCAAGACTTCGCGGCCTGTGCGCTTTGGGACGTGCTGCTCACAAGTGATGGGGCTGTTCCTCGACCTGCATACGCCGGAATACAAGGACCACCAGGAGGTGGTGTGGGACATGGCGGTCGCGATGAACAAGGAACTGCTGGCCTTGCGCGACGCCGGCTGCAAGTGCATCCAGATCGAGGAACCCACGCTGCATTTCTGGGCCAACACGTACGGCCGCAAGCACGCCAACGTGCAGTTCATGCTCAAAGCCTTTAATCGCGAGGTTCAGGGCCTGGACGACGTCGAGATCTGGATTCACACCTGCTGGGGTAATCCGAACATGCAGCGCGTGATCGAGAACGACAGCTACCGCGAATCCTTCGAACTCTACTTGAACGAATGCCGGGGCGACGTGTGGACGGTGGAGATGAAGGACCGGAACCTGCGCGAGATCGAGCTGTTCGCGCCGTTCAAGGGCAAGCTGAAGAAGAAGGTCTGCGTGGGCGTCGTCAGCCACCGCACGCTACAGGTGGAACAGCCCGAAGCGGTGGCAGGCACTATCCGTGAGGCGTTGAAGCACGTCGCCCCCGAGCAACTGATCATCTCGAGCGACTGCGGCTTTGGCCGGCAGGGGTGCAACCGCGAGATTGCTTTCTTCAAGAGCACCGCCATCGCGCAAGGGACGAATATCGTGCGGCGCGAGCTGGGCTTGCGGGAAACGCGCGTGCGGGCGGCTGACCCGACCTTGCAGACGGACATCGTCCCCAAGACGCCGGACCGCTGAAGGAAATAAAGTCTGGAGTCTCGAGTCTAAAGTCTTGCGTCATCAGATTGTGTCGCCTGGAGACGTCAGACTTTAGACCTCAGGCTTAAGACACTAACTTGCCGCGCCTTCATGTCTGAGCACGTTGATGCCGCCGCTCATGGTATCCAGCTTCAGCAGCGGGCCGCCGCCGTTAATCGTTCCACGAAAGGTGCCAGGCTTAACGCGTCCGTGCATTTCCAATGGCAGATCGGTGTTTACGCTGCCGCTCATGGTGTGGGCTTCCAACCTCAGAGCGGACCCGGCAGGCAGTCGGGCAGTGATGCCGCCGCTCATGCTGTGCAACTCGGAATCCGCCTGGGGAGCCTTTGCGAAATCAGCCGACACAGAGCCGCTGGCTGTGCTCGCTTGCACACACGGCCCGGCAAAAGCCTCGACGTGGATGCCGCCGCTCAGAGTGTGCAACACCAAAGCGTCCGTGCACTTGGCGGCGTGAATGCCGCCGCTGAGGCTGTCCCCCACGACTTTGCCCGCGATATCATCGAACTCCAGCCCGCCGCTGAGCGTGTTCACGGTCACACTCCCTTGCACCTGGGCCACTTTGACGTGCCCGCTGGCATCCTTTAGATGCAGCTCAAAACGGCGAGGGACAGTAATCTCATAGCTGGCCTCCAGCTCAGGCTGCGACCAACGCCATACCAAAAAATGACGGAGCCGCCTGGGGTCCCGCGCATTGATGGAGAGCACGCTCCCATCCTGCCTGAGCACCAGGTTCTCGTCAGCGAGCACCGCGTCGGCCACGGCCGTTGTGGCGCGCCTGACGTTGCGGTTGACGCGTACTTGCACCGTGTCCTGATCCCCGCCAACGAGGCGGACGCCGCCCCGGTCCACGTCGATCCACAGCTTGCCGGTGCTCCCGACGGCGAAGGTCTTGTCCAGGCTTGCCGCACTGCCGGCGTTAACAGTGCGGCGAGCCACCACTGCGGCTTCCGGCGAGGTTCCGGGCGACGGAGCCTCGGCAGTCAAGCCGTTCCCTGTCCCGCCGGCGGGCTCAGCCGTGTCCTGCGGTGCGATATAGGAGTTGGTCCCCGAACCGGCGCGGGTTCCTTCCAGGGCCAAGAGCGGCGCGCAAGAGAAGAAGAGCAGGACGCCACCGCCGAGCAGCACCATCAGCGCGCCCGCGACCGGCCACACCCACGTCCGCCCGCCCGGACGGCCCGGTGCCGGAGCGGCGGCAATCACAGTCTTACCCGGTTGGCCCGAAGCCGGCGGGCTCGCTGGCGAGCTCACCATGCCGCCGCGCGGGTGCAGCCAGTGGGTAATCCTTCTCCCTTGCCCGTCAGTAAATCCCCGACACACGATCACGATCCAATCCACCGTCGCCCATATCGCGGAGCCGATGATCAGGAACGCGAGCAACAGTCCCAATGCGACCAGCCCAGCCGGCTCAGCACTGCCATTCGCCAATATGACGATGCTGACAATCAGTGGAATGCAAGCCAGCAGCGCGCCCAGTTGCAGGAATGCAGTGCGGGTTTTCCCAGCATAGAACCGGTGCATTCCGAACACGCCGAAGAAGAACGCCAGCAGGAACGCCGGCAGGATGATCTTGTCACTGGTCGGCTGCGCGGGCGCGGCCGGCGCCGTCATCGGCGGAGGCGGAACTGGCGTTGCAGCGATGCTCTCCACACGCGTTTTCACATCGCTTGCCTGTTGGTAGCGGCGCTCCGGCTCTTTCTCCAGCGTGCGCAGGACAACCTCGTCCAAGCGCACGTCCACATGCACTTTCTGCGAAGGCGGCTGGAACTTGCCCACCGGCAGCTCGCCGGTGAGCATTTCGTAGAAGACCACGCCCAGCGAGTAGATGTCCGCCCGGTGGTCCACTTCCTGCGGATGCTCGATCTGCTCCGGCGCCATGTAATGCGGTGTGCCCATCACGTCCTTGGCGCCCGTCAGTCGCAAACCTTCCGGCTCCAGCCCCAGGATCTTGGCCAGCCCAAAATCAGTGATCTTCACCCGGCCCTTGGTGTCGAGCATCACGTTCTCCGGCTTGATGTCGCGGTGAACGATGCCCTCGTCATGCGCGAACTGGAGCGCATCGCAGATTTGGGGAATGATCTTCAATGCCTCACGTGCCGAGAGCTTGCCCGCCTGCTCCAACTGCCGCAGGTTGAGCCCCTCGACGTATTCCATGACGAAATAGTGCAGGACCGCGGGCGGAGCCCCAGCAGTCGGCGGTGTTGTGGCCGGCGCCGACACCTGGCCGAACTCGTGGACCGCCACGATGTTGGGATGGTTTAGCCGAGCGAGAGCCCGCGCCTCGCGGGTGAAACGGTCCGCGAAGCCCGGATCACCACTCGTCTCCGGCGGCAGGATCTTCAGCGCCACCAGCCGGTCCAGGGAGCGCTGCCGGGCCTTATACACGGCGCCCATGCCGCCCTGGCCAAGCAACTCCAGGATTTCGAACTGGGGAAACAACCCTGCCATGACCTCCACGGTAGGGGGCACGAAGCTAGTGACACGAGTTGGCTGACCGGGCCCCGGGGCGACGCCGGTGCCGAAACCGGCTTTCATCAGGCACTCCGGACACAACCCCTTGGGCGCGCCGGCCGGCAACGCTTTATGACATGAAGGGCAAAGGTTCTCGTTTTCCATATCTTATTCCAGTCATCTGTTAAGCGGCACCCGGCGGAGGTTACACCAGGTGTAGTGGAGCGAGCCTCCGGCTTGCTCCCGTCCCAGCAACCTTCCAGATTACCACCGCGGCAAGCTGGAAGGTTGCCGGGACAACCGCAAGCCGGAGGCTTGCGCTACTACCGTGCGCAGCGTGCCAGCACGTTAAACAAATGGTGCATCTCCGCATCTACTTCCCCGGGCGCCGCGACCGTGTTGGCGATCTCCGCGCGGAGGAGCTCCCGATAGCGCTGGCGCAGACGATGCACCGCCACCTTTACCGCTCCTTCCTCCAGGCCCAATTTGGCACCCAGCTCCACGTAAGGCTGGGCCGCACGGTCGCCGACCAGGCACGGCTTGAGGATGGCAAACACCTCGGCCTGGCCCCGGGCCGCGAACTCCGCTTCCAGCCGCCCGACCACCTCCTCCAGCAGCGTCAGCGCCCAGCGGTATTCGAAGGCTTGCTCGGGCGTGCGCGTGTCCGCCGGCTCGACGCCGTAGCGAGTCTCCGCCGTGTCGAGCTGGATGGGCACGTTGCGCTGGCCGCCGCCGCGTTTAAGGGCGCGCGCCTTATCCCATTCGTTAGCCAGAAAGCGCTCCATCGCCGTCAGCAGGAAAGTGCGGAACCGCCCCTTGGCCTGCTCGGCGCGGGCCAGCCACTGCCGTTCAAGCACCCGGGCAAAAAACTCCTGCGTCAGGTCCTGCGCGTCTTCCACGGAGTAGCCGCGCCGGCGCACGTAAGCGTAAAGGGGAAACCAGTAAGCCCGGCACAGCGTTTCCAGAGCCTCGGCTGACGTCGGCGACTGGTCATCGCTGGCGGCCACCACCACCGACCAACGCGTGGCCATGAACAAAGGCCGCGCCTCCCCCGGGACAGGTTCCGTCGGTGAATTGTGCGCCATCGGAGTCCAGCTTAAGCAAAGGCACCCCTCCGTTACAGGCAAATGTAAGCTGCGCCGAATAGCGCCGTGTCTTGACCCCGCGACTGGCCCCCGCCCCATCCGGCGGCGATAGGGCCGAGTGAGCAACGCCAGGGCTTGGCACCCAGTCCGCCCCGCCGTCACCACCCGCCCCCCGTGAAGCAACGTTCCCTACCCTGTATGGGGCCTATCCAAGCCACTTCTGGCTGATATCGCACTGTGTACAAGGGGTGCACACCGGATGCACACCGGATGCACATGGGGCTACCTCGTGTGCATCCGGTGAGCATCCGGTGTGCACCCCTTGTACATGGCGCGATATGAGCCTGTTTTCCCTGCTTAGGGGGCTGGCGTCTAGGGAGGACTCGAGGGGATTCCAGTGCCGAAGTGTCCAGTTTTTAGACATGGAGCAGTTTCAGGGTACCGTGGCTCTGCGGGCTGGTTGGGGATCGCCGATAGCCGCTCGCCAAAGCGATGGCGCGGCTTTCCTTGTCCCCAGCAGGAGGTGCTGTCGAGGCGGTGCCGCTTACGGCGCGACCCTCGCGCGGGGTAAGGCGGCGGGCTGACTCGTCGAGCGGCTAGAGTAGCTGCGGGGCTGCTGGCGGGAGTAGGCCAAATCCCCATTGGGCGCAAGGGCGCGCGCCCCTAGCTTTGGGAATCATGAAGACAAGGCATGTATCGAGCCGGGCGACGGGCGGGGGCACACACAGCACGAGGACCATCCGCCAACGCGAGCAGGATATAAACAAGGAAGTCATTGATTGGCTGCGCGACGCCTACGCGCTGGAGCGGGGGCTGGAGGGCGCGCTGAAGAAGCACGCGGATAACGACGACCTGAGTCCCGAAGTGCGGAGACGCGCGGCGGCTCATTTGAAGGAGACGCAGCGGCACGCCAAGGAGGTGCAGGCCGCGCTCAAATCGCTGGGCTCCGACGTTTCAAGCTTGAAGACGGGCCTGGGGAAGATCGCGCTGGCCGCCAAGGGCCTGGGCACGGCCTTTGCCGGAGACGAGCGGATCAAGGACTTGCTGGACGCGTATTCCATGGAGCACTTCGAGATTGCCTGCTACACAGCCCTGGCGGCCGCCTCGGAGAAGGCAAACCTGCCCCAGGTGACCCAGATGTGCCGTCGCATCCTCGAGGACGAGGAGCGAATGGCCGAGGCGCTGATTGATGCGATCCCGACGGAGGTCACCAGCTTCATACTGGTAGAGGCGTAGGACGGGCGAGCCGATAAGAGCGGTTGGCTCTCGGAAGCTCTCAGTGGAATCCGGCGGCCAAGCCCGAGGGCCGAAATCCGAAGGCCGAAAGAAGGCCGAAGCCCGAAGCCCGAAGGCGATTGGCGCGGAAGGCTGGGGTCTCTAAACGCAGCGACTCAGAGAACTCAGAGCTACGGAGAGAAGGAGAACCCTTTGCTCGCATCTTCTCTGCGCACCTCTGCAGTCTCTGCGCCTCTGCGTTGAAAGAGGGGCTAGCCGGCGGCTTCGGATTTCGGATTTCGGCCTTCTTTCGGCCTTCGGATTTCGGGTTTCGGATTTGAGCCACCACGCACCTGTCCACCGGCAACATCGAGAGAGCTGGCGATCAGGCGATTCGAACCACCAAGCTCTGTCCGGCCGGGATCAGCGCAGGCTGCTGAAGCAGAATTGCGACCAAGCCCTGGGTGTACTCATACGAGCACGGCACAGCCTTCCCAGCGCACTGCACTTCCAACTGCCGGGGCACCGTAACACCTTGCAGCGCGAGCTTTGAAATCGCGAGGCTGCCTTCGCATACGCTGATTTCGTTCTGCTGTCCCCCGCCCTGCCGGCTCTGGCTGGCGCTGCCCCAGGCCGCCGGGGCACTGAAGAAGCACTTGAACCGCTCGGGGGTGTGGCGCGGCACGAATCTCAGCGCCTGGCGCGGGCCGTCATAGTCCCACCCGGCCAGCGCGGGCAAAAGCGAGCCGGAGGACATGGCGCGTGCGTAATGGCCGCCGCACTCGATCTCGTTCCATGGGTTGCGCTGGATGGGCGGGCGCGGGATGCCGTCGTAGCGGTCGCGCGCGGCCTTGATGATGGCGAAGCCTTCCTCGATCAAGCCCTCGTAGATCATGTGCGCGGCGACCTGGTATTCGATGCCGGTCCATACCTCATCGGAGTAGAGCATGACCTGGCGCGGCCGACCGCCCTTGGGCCAGGTGCAAACGATCAGGCCCTTGTCTTTGGCGCCGGCAAAGGCCCGCGGCGCATGCGGCCAGCCGGTGAGGTCCGACTTGAAGTTGTATTTGAAGATCGAGCGCAGGGACGAGGCCACCATCTCCTGCGGCAGGATGTAGCCCAGGCCAAGCTGGTGCGCCCACCATTGGCCGATAAGCTGGTCCGCCATGCAGCCCGGGCCGACCTCGCCCTGGCGCTTCTCGTAGTCGGGCAGGTGCTGCTGGAAGTATTCCTGGTTCCAGCATAGCTCGATGAGCTTCGCCTGGCCTTTCTGAAAGATCGCGTGAAAGCGCTCGGCGGTTGCCGTGTCCCCCTGGCGGCGCGCCCATTCCTCACCGGCGCGCAAGGCGGCGAGATAGTAGCCGCTGATGAACGTGGTAACGCCGTGGAGCGCCTCATCGTAGGTGTTCCACTGATCGTCCTGCAGGATGCCGGCGGGCTCGCTGTGGTTGGTTCTTGCGTCACGGCCGATGAGGTAATCCACGGCGCGGTGCACATACGGCCAGTATTGCTGGAAGAAGGGCTCGTCCGGCTGGTTCAAGGCTTCGCGGTAAGCCTTGAGGATGCAGCTTGCGTGGCCGTCGGCGAAGGGGTGTTCGCCGGTGGGGTGCGGCGGCGAAGGCACTTGGGTGCGGTTATTGATCCCGCCGTCCTTGTCCTGCTGGTGCATGAAATCAATCCGGCGCATCTCGCGTTCGAGGTCCGGGAAGAACCGGGCCAGGGTTTGCTCGTAGCCCCAGACGTGCGTGCAAGTTGGATCGCAGCAGCCGTTGGAGCCTTCCCAGCCATAGGCGTCGCCGTTGGCGATGCGGAAGACGACGCCGATATGGCGCGCGATGGCGGCATTGGCGCTGACGCAGTCCAGCAGCCACCAGGGCAGAGTGGAGTCGTAGAATGTGCGGCGGAACTGCTCGGTGCGATCGCGGAGGTGGGCGAAGTCCGGCGCGGCCTCGCGCAAGACGGCGCGGGCGTCAGGCCAGCGTGTGGCGTAATGGCAGCCCATCCAGGTGTGGTGGGCGTTATACTTGTTGGGATAATGCCACGTGAGGAGGAACGGGACCTCGACCGTGCCGGCCGGCGGGACAGTTACCGAGGTGGCGACGGCGCCATAGACGGTCCGACCGAGCGGTGTTGGGACGGTGGCCTGGGCATTTTCGGGAGGAGTGAAGCCGCCCTTCGCGCTGAACGTCGTCCATGCCTGGTCGCGATGTTCGCAGGCCGGAAGCACCGTGGTCTTGCCGGCAAGTGCTGCAAGGGCCAGGGTGCCGAAGCCGGGGGCCTTAGGATGCTGCAGCCCGCCGGAGCCGGCGTAGTTCGCGCCGACCAGCCCGCAGACGAACGCGTAGGCAAGCTGGCGGTGCGCGCTCAGGGCGGCATTCGCAGGCTCAAGGACTGCGCCGTCGGCTACCACGACCCGGCCCTTGCCGACCTGGCGTGTGAGCAGGGTGCGGCCCTCGGGACTGGTGATCTGGGTTGCCCCAGGCTGCAGGACCAGGTTTTCATACGTCACTCGCTGGGCGGGTGACTGCGTTGGAGCGCGGACATTCCTGTCCGCCTCTCCCTCGGCGGCGGAGTTGCGGACAGGAATGTCCGCGTTCCGATGCGCCGGATGGACCGCGCTGAATCGCGCCGGCAGCAGCTCTTCCAGCAGGGCCATCACGGCGCGGTTGCCCGGCATATCCGAGAACTCGATCTGGTCCACGTTGATATGGCCCCAGCCGCCTTTGGCCTCGTCCACGATCTCAAGGTGAGCGGTTTGCCCCTCGAACTGGGCCACATCCCAGCACACCGGTTCGAGGCGCTCGTTGTCTTTGCCCGAGGCAGCGCGCGCGACCTTGCCATTGACCAGCAGTCGGATTTGCGTCCCCTGATGGTGCCCGCCGCCGACGAGGAAGCGCATGAAGCGGCGCCCGATCGTAAAGTCCTTGCTGATGAGCCGGCCGGTAGTGTCATCACCCCCGAGGTAGGTGTTCACCAGGCCCTGGCCGACGAAGCCGGAGACGGGCTGTTGGTTGGGAAGCGTCCCGTGGGCCGGCTGCTTGCCGAAGGCTTGCCCTTCCACTTTCCATTGTTCGTAGCCATGCTCGAAGTCTTCAAAGAGCACATCCGGGCGGGGGTTGGCCTCGGCGACCGGTTTGCCGCCGGTCCAGGCGGCGTAGGCTTCCAACAACGGCATGGTCCGGCCGGAGAACAGCAACGTGGCGCCTGCCTGCACCGCATCGCGGGCGGCCCGCAAGAATGGCTCCGCGAGCGTGGCGGGAGGCTCCTCAATCCAGAGGATGGCAGGCGCAGAATCCGGAGGCTGAGTGGGGGGCAAGGCCGCGCCATCGAGGATGCGCAGGCGGAGGTTTTCCGGGCGGTCAGCCGGAGGATCATTCAGCGCCTTCAAGTTGGCGGCAGTAAATAGGGTCACGGCCTGGTCGAGCGTCGGCTCGCCCGCGGCTTGGGCGCGCATGTAGAGCCCGGTCGCTCCTTGCTCGTTGAGCACTTCGTTGATGTTACCGCCAAAGGCGGGACCTGCTGCGCTGTTGTTGTCACCCGCTGCGTCATACCCGAGGGGATTCTGCATCAGCGCCGCGAGCGAGACGGTCTGCGGCTGCGCGCTGGGATTCTCGATGCGGAAGGCGAAAGCGGCTACCGGTAGCGAGGAGAAGGCGGAGTCCAGGGGCGCGAAGGGGCTGAACGCGCTGAGTTCGAGATTCACCGGCAGGTGGGGGTCGCGGTAGCGCAGGACGGCGACCGGGTATTCGCCGCTCATTTCGATTTGCTTTACGCGCGGCCAGTCGGGTCCGCCGGCAGTCTGGAGCAGCCTGCTGACGGCCCCGGCCCGGGCCAGGAAATAGAACGGCAGGTGCCCGTCGCGCAGCGTGTTAAAGAGCTGCCAGGTGGTGAACTGGCCGTCGGCGCCGATTTCGAAGTTGCCGGTGCCGATGCCGCCCAGGTGCATGCGGGCGTCGGTGTGCTTGTCCGAAAGGTAGAGCCGTGGCTTCGCAGTGGCGAAGAGGGACTTGCGCCATTGTTGCATTTCGTCAGCCGGCAGTTCGAAGGCGCCCCAAGCGGGAGTCGCCAGGAGCGTGGCCGCCGTGCCCGCGCCTACCAGGCCGATGAATTCACGCCGGCTGAGGCTCTGCGGCCCGCAGTTCCCGGAACAGTTGCATTTGCGCATGGTTCGGTCCGTTTTAACCGCAGATAGACACAGATGGATACCGATGAGCCGCCCCAGAAAGTGCCGACGTCAACCGGTTGCATCTGTGTTGGTCTGTGTTCATCTGTCGTTAACGGAGGCTGCGGCGATACCAGTCCATAACCAGGTCAAGACCCGCTTCGACGGTGTAGCCAGGCTCGAAGCCAAGGAGGCGCCGGGCTTTGGAGATGTCCGCCAGCGAGTGCCGCACATCGCCGGCGCGGAAGTCGCGATACACAGGTTTTTGCTCCGGCAGCGCGGGGTCCTTCGCCCGGAGCGCTTTCTGAATGTCATGGAACAGCTCATTGAGCGTGGTGCGTTTGCCGAGGGCGACGTTATAGACTTGGTTTACCGCGCCGGGGTTGTCGGTCGTCGCGGCCAGCAGGTTGGCCTGCACGACATCCGAGACGAAGGAGAAGTCGCGGCTGGTCTCGCCATCGCCATTCACTTGCACGGGTTGGCTCTTCAGCAGCGCGGTAATCCATTTCGGGATGACCGCGGCGTAGGCGCCCTCGGGGTCCTGGCGGGGACCGAAGACGTTGAAGTATCTCAGGCCGATGGAGGGCAGGCCGTAGCACGTGGCGAACGTCTGCGCATAAACCTCGTTGATGGCCTTGGTGGCGGCGTAGGGCGAAAGCGGCTTGCCGACCCTCGCCTCGACTTTCGGCAACTCCGGATCGTCGCCATACACTGCGCTGCTCGAGGCATACATGAAACGCCGCACCTTTCCGTCCCGCGCCGCGATGAGCATGTTCAGAAAGCCGGTGACGTTGCTCTCGTGCGACCGCACAGGGTGGGCTAGCGAGAGCGGCACGGACCCGGCGGCTGCCTGGTGCAGCACGTAATCCATGCCCGTGCAGGCGGCCCGGCAAGCCGCCGGGTCCCCGATGTCCCCTTGCTGAAATCGGAACCGGACCCACTGCGCCGGGCTGACCAGCGTTTTGACCTGCTCCAGGTTTTCCTGCTTGCCGGTGGAGAAGTTGTCCAGTCCGACCACATGCTGTTCCAGTTTAAGCAGGGCCTCCAGCAGGTTGGAGCCGATAAACCCAGCCACGCCTGTTACAAGCCAGCGCCGGGGCGCCCGCCTTAGCTCTGCTTGCAGTTGATTGTAGGAACCCATGTCGCGGTTTGGCACGTCCGGGCGGAACATGCCTGAGTGCGCCGCGACGCAAAAGGAGTTTTTGGCAGGCGCCAGGGTGTTGGCACCGCTGATTCAGGAACGGTGCGGCGAAAATCCGAAATCCCAAGCCCGAAATCCGAAACAAATACAAAGGCTCAAACGAGCAATGACCGAGACTGACGGCCAGCGTGGGTTTTGAGCATTTGGGATTGGAGCATTGGGATTTGTTTCGGGTTTCGAGCTTCGGATTTCGGGTTTCTGCGGCTGAGGGCGGTGGTACTGTCGAGATGCGCCCGAATTGCTGGGCCGCCCCTCTGGATCATTGCCCTAGCGGCTGGGTTCGGTTAGGCTGCGGGCATGAGTGCGTTCCCCGTCGGCCCCGAGAAGGAATCCGAGCTCACCCAGCGCATGGCCGCGCTGGGCCTGAGCGAGGCGGATATTCAAGAGACGTTCGTCCACTCCGGCGGCCACGGCGGCCAGAACGTCAACAAGACCTCGACGTGCGTCATGCTGCTGCATCGGCCGACCGGCTTGCAGGTCAAATGCCAGGCCACGCGTCAGCAGGGACTGAACCGCTTCCTGGCACGCCGTCTCCTGCTGGACAAAATCGAGGAGCGGCGCACCGGGCGCATCGCGGCCGAGCGTGCGCGCATGGAGAAGATCCGCCGCCAGAAGCGCCGCCGCAGTCGCCGCGCCAAGCAGCGCATGCTGGCCGACAAGGCGCATCACGCGGCCAAGAAGCAAGGCCGCCGGGCGTTCGCGGGCGAATAGATGATGGAAGGGACGGCGGGAAGGGGTAAGTGGGGCGTCAGGAGCGGGGGAGGCATCCACGCGCGTCCTTAGCAGAAATATTAAATACTTTAGCGCTAGCAGCGTCTAAGGGCGCAGGAACAGAATCGGTCTGTGCCCCTGCTGGCAAGCTTTGCGTGGGTTGGGTGTTTACACACCGGAGTATTGGCAACACCCAAGTAGGCTTTACAGGTCGCATGGGCAGCGGTTAACCTTGGTTTGCCTCGATAGTAATGAAGAAGTTCATCTTTCTGATAGTCCTGGCAGGACTGTGTGCGGGCGGTTACTACGGGTGGGGTCGCTGGCGCAAGGCCAGCGAGGCTGCCGCCGTGCCGTCCCGGCCAACTACCGCCATCGCGGAACTGCGCGACATCAACTTCGCCGTCAATGCCGCAGGCGAGATCGCCCCGGCGGAACAAGTCTCGGTCCGCCCCGAGATCAACGGCAAGG
>DATKNZ010000505.1:0-13473 GCA_035541055.1 Candidatus Acidiferrum sp.
GCCCAGGATTATCCCGTGATGGAGCTGGAAGGCGGCTTCGAGATCTGGAAGGAGCACCAACTCGATGTCGAGGAGTCGTCCACGCCGCGCTTCAAGAACAGCGGCGAGAGACTCGGGTCCAGGCGTTGACCGCCCGGACCGAGGCTCAGCAAGTGAGTCCTAAAGCACAAACCCCCCTGCGCGAGCGCAGAGGGGTTTGGCGACTTGGAGGAGTCAGGTGCGGATCGCTTCGCGACGGCTAGTACGAATAGACCCGGAAGAATTGCTGCACGTTCTTGCGGGTAGGCGTCAGATAGCTGACGGATTCGCCGGTGCCCGGGATGGGGGCGCCGATGTTCTGCCAACCGCTGCTGATGGAAGAAGCGGCCTGGATTTGGTAGGTCTTGCCCACCGCCGTGTCGAAGGCCACTTCGGCGGCAGTGTAGATTTGGATCGTGTTCGTGGTGCCGTAGGGGTTGTTCAGGCTACTACCATTGGCCCAGACGACGCCGATGGAAAGGCCGTTGGTGACGGACAGGCCGGGGATCAGCGGATTCACGCCCAGCAGGTATTTCATCCAGTTGGGAATGCCGTCACCCGCCGGGGTGGCATTGGGGGCCGCCGCCGGGCTATTCGCCGAGCCGAAGTACTGGACTTGCCAGGCGTCCGGCAGGCCGTCGTTGTTGCTGTCGCCGGTCAGGTCGCCGATGGAGGCTTTTAGCAGGCCCACCGCGTAGGCGACATTGTGCACACCCAGGCTGCCGTCCATGGTGACGAACTGCCAGTTATAACCTGCCTTCAAGAACTTCGGAGGCCAGTTGGTTTTGGCCGAGATGCTCGTCTTGACGAGGCCATCGGCCACGTAATTGTTGCTGTTGGCCTGGTAAGTCGAATTCGGCAGCATCGTGGAGAGCTTGTCCAGCAGGTGCTGGACTTCGGTCTGGACGCCCTCGATAACGCCGTCCCCGTTGTAGTCGGCGGTCTGGAAATTGAAGGAGGTGATCGGGCCGTGGCACGGCATGCAGGCACCCACTTCGTCCACCGTGTTGGTGACGCCATTGGTAATCACGTTGTAGCTCATGTTCCAACTATGTCCGCCGGCCACGTAGAGGCCCGGGTCATTGGCGGCAAGGCTCTGCATGTGGCAGCCCACGCACAAGTTCGTCACAGCTACACGGTGGGGCGAGCTTGGGATCGCCTGGCCGTAGGTCATAGCGTTGACGCCTTCAATCATGTCACCCTGGGGGTTATCGTGCGCGCCGAAGCTGTTGCCGCCGAACCATGTGCCCTTGCCGGCGGGGTAGTTGACCAACTGGTTCGTGGCTGAGCCGTTGCGGTTCTGGTGACACTCCAGGCAGATGGCCCCGGTGCCGGCATTTGTGATTACGGTGCCGTCGGGCATGGTCACAGCGCCCATGACGCGGAGCAGGTGCGGGTTATTGGTGGGAATCGTGTTGCCGTGCGGCTCGTGGCACGTCTGACAGCTAATGGTTGCGAAGCTCACGTTCGTGACGGCGCCGACCGCATAGCTGCCGTTCTGTGCCTGCCGGCCAATGAAGCCGTTGGCCGAGTGACAGGGCAGGCAGTTGGCGCTGGCCGGGCCGGTGGTCAACGCGTGCCGCGAGGCATACCATTCGGTGCCGTAGATGTGGTGGCTCGGCGCGTCGTGGCATTGGTTGCAATCGCCCGAGTCAACGGTGCGGGTAATGACGTTGGTGTCGCCCAGCAGTCCGGTGGGGCCCAGGCCGTAGGCGTGCTGGCTGCCGGGGCCGTGGCAGTTTTCGCACTGGATGTTCGCCACGTTCTGCAGCTTGGCCGGCATCGCCGCCCAGTTGCTGAGGGTCAGCGTGGTGGGGAAGGTCCAGCCAGTCTGGGCCGCGACGTCGTCGAAGCCGCCGTTGGTCGCGGACGCGGTCGTATCGTAGCCGACCGTGTGGCACTTGAGGCAGGAGGCGCTGTAATAGGGGGCGCCGTTTTCGATGATGTTGCCGGTGATGCCATTCGAGAAAATCATTGAGTGGGCCGTCGTGGTCCAGGGGTGGTATTCATCGGGGGCCTGGATGCCGCCGCTATGGCAGAGGGTGCAGGTGCCGACGCCTACATACGTGCCAGCCGTAATGGTCTGCGTCAGGTTCGTGCTGCCGGAGCCGGCAGTAACGACGGTGGCGATCACCGTGTATTGACCGGTTACGTCCGGGCGCAATACGGTCCGCCCCGCGGGATGCAACGTGGAGCGCAGGGATACGTCATAGACAGGAATATTCGTTCCCAGCGGGCTGGCGGTGAAGCTGGCCTTCGAGAGTGCAGGCGCGTTGGTCAGCGTCCAGGTGATGCTGGTGATGTTGGACGGCGCGATGGCGCTGTTGAGGTCAATCTCAAGATAGACGGGAGTGCCGACTCCGACCGTCGTAATACCGCCGGAGTTCTCGGTGCTCGCAGGCAGGCCGTAGATCGTGACGTCACCGGGCGTGACGGGCCGCAGAACGAGGCGGGCGTTAAGGGCGGGGGGAGAGGCGGCGCTCGCGGTGATCGCGGCGACCGTGATCGTCAGTGCGCTGGCCACGAGGGCGCGTTGCACCAGGTTGGTTGTATTCATATTAGCACGTGCTTTGTTTACGGACTACGGATAAGTGCGGCACGACCGAGTGCCGCGGTGGCTGCACGCCGCATCGGCGGGATGCGGCGCGTTCCGACGGAAGCCTGGCCCGGCAGCGAGCTCGCCGCCCGGGGCTTTGGTCGAAAGAGTCTTTGCTGGCATAGCAAATCGTTTAGTCAGGCGGCCGCCCCTGCAAAGGACGCTGGGCTCGCCGCCGCACCGATGGCCCAGCCCGGCACGGCCTGGCCGCGCCCAGCAGGTTCCCGCGGCGGGGCTGGCTCCAGCCGCGCCATCAGGGCAGCGGTGCGCTCGCCAAGGATTGCCTGGCAGCGCGCCAGCTCCTGCTCACGCTGGCGCACGTTTTCGCGCACAATGGCCTCAAGGTGGTCCACGTTATAGAGGAAGACGTTCTCAAGCTGTTCCACGTCCGCCTCGATGTCGCGCGGCACGGCGATATCTATCAGGAACAGGGGCCGGTTCCGGCGCGTGGACATAACCGAGGCGACGTCCTCGCGGTGCAGGATGGTGTGCGGGGAGCCTGTCGAGCTGACCACGATGTCGGCCTCGCCCATAGCCGATAGGCACTCGTCGAACCGCACCGCGCGCCCGCCGAACTCGCCGGCGAGGTTCAGGGCGCGGTCATAGGAGCGGTTTGAGACCAGCACCGAGCGGGCGCCCTTCTTGGCCAGGTGGCGCACGCAGGCCTCCCCCATCTTGCCCGCGCCGATGATCATGACGGTCTTGGCGGCAAGGTCGTGGTCGAAGATGCGCTCGGCCAGCTCGACCGCGACGCTGCCGACGGAGGTGGCGCCGCGCCCGATGTTGGTCTGGGTGCGAATCTCTTTCGCCGCCTGCAGGGCGGTTTGGAATAGGCGATTGGTGACGCGCCCGGTCAGGCGCGCGTCCTGGGCGGCAAGGTAGGCCTGCTTGACCTGGCCGGTGATCTCGGTCTCGCCGATCACCATGCTGTCCAGGCCGCTCACCACTGAGAACAGGTGCTGGACGGCTTCGGCGCCTTCCTTGATATAAAGGTGGGGGGCAAAATCAACGTCGCTGGTCGAGAGCTGCTGGAAGAGGCGGTGGATGTTGCCGTTGACCTTTGGCGTGACGCCATAGACCTCCACCCGGTTGCAGGTCGAAAGAAGCACGACTTCCGCAAGGTTGCCGGCAACCCGCAGGCGGCAGCCGTGGCAGCGCAGCATCGTGGGGTGAACCGCCAGCTTCTCCCGCACTTCCACCGGAGCGGTCTTATAGCTGAGGCCGGCAACGAAGAGCTTCATCGGGTGGCTAGCGGCCGCGGAGATCGCCCGGCCCGCGTAGGACCGGTGACTGGCCATATCTTGCGATGGGCCGGGCTAATTTTGGCTGCCGGTGAACTGTCACGTGCTTACCATACGTAAAGGGTCTTTTACTGCTCCTCCTTGCTTGCTATTTGCTTTGCATCTTTTGCCGCCCCTGGACAATAGATGGAGAACCGTCACTAATCTTAATGGGATGATAAGGTGGTGTCACATAATGAGCATGTGCCGTATACGGTTTTCGGGAGAGTCTATGGCCTAGAACTCAGGCTCATCCTACGCGCGCGACGAGGCATTACCGCTTAAGCAGTACTCTCGGGCGGGGCAGGGGGCGGCCAACGGCCAGGCGGGCGCCCTCTGGTCAGGGCCGTACGGGGCGGAAAGTGAACCGTGCGGGTGGGCTAGGCCCGGGCGGCCACCGGCGTGGCCGTGTCCTTCAGCCGGCCAAAGCCCCAGCGCACCAACCGCTCGGTGGTGTCCCAGCCAATGCAGGCATCAGTGATGGACACGCCGTAGCGTAAATTGGCCGGGTTGCTCGGAAAGGGCTGGTTCCCCTCAAATAGATTGCTTTCGACCATGGCGCCGATCACCGAGTGCGTGCCGGCGGAGCGCTGCTCGATGATGCTGCGCCACACCTCCTCCTGGCGGGCGGGCTGTTTGCCCGAGTTGGCGTGGCTGCAGTCCACCATCAGGACCGCCGGAAGCCCCGCCTCGGTCAGCACGGCCTCCGTGGCGCGGATGCTCGCCGCATCGTAGTTGGGGCGGGAGCGCCCGCCTCGCAGGACGATGTGCCCCAGCGGATTGCCCGTCGTGCGAATGATGCTGGTCACCCCATCCTGGTCTATGCCGAGGAAGCTGTGCGGAGTCCGGGCCGACTGCATGGCGTCCACCGCAAGTTGGAGGCTGCCATCCGTGCCGTTTTTAAACCCCACCGGCATCGAAAGGCCGCTCGCCATTTCCCGGTGCGTCTGCGACTCGATGGTTCGGGCGCCAATGGCCGCCCAGGTCACGAGGTCGTCAATGTACTGGACCACAATGGGATCCAGGACCTCAGTGGCCGTGGGCAGGCCCATAGCCGTCAACTCCAGCAGCAGGCTCCGCGCTCGCTTCAGCCCGGTTTCCATGTCGTAGGTGCCATTGAGGTGGGGATCGTTGATCAGGCCCTTCCAGCCGATGGTGGTGCGGGGCTTCTCGAAGTAAACGCGCATTACGATCTCGATCTCCGACTGCACCTCGTGCCGCAGGGCGTTGAGGCGGGTGCCGTAATCCAGCGCCGCCTTGACGTCATGGATCGAGCAGGGGCCAATCACCAGCAGAAGCCGCGGGTCTTTCTGCTGCAGGATGCGGGTGATGCGCTCGCGGCTGCCCACGACCGTCCGGTTGGACGCTTCGGTTGTCGGCAGCTCGGCTTTGAGCGCCCGCGGCGTGAGCAGGCGGACGACTTCTTTGACCCGCAGATCTTGAGTTCGGAGCATTGCAACCAATATACCGAACTGGCCCGGTGGCGAAAGGGTTGAATGCGCTAGCGCGCCCCCGCTCCAGGGTCAATTCATGAAGGGTGGCAGGGACGCGTTCCACCGCGTCCCTGCTATCTCTGGAAGATGGGGACGCGGTGGAACGCGTCCCTACCACCCTTCATGAATCGGCCCTGTCTCTGCTCCAGGCCTCGTGTGGCCGGGCTAGCCTCCGATGCAGCTCATGGAGCGCGAGGGCGGCACGAAGTCCGGCTCGCCGATGTGGTGGCGCGGCTCCTTGAGCCAGACCACGTCTTTGAGCCACGTTTCCAGCTCGGCGTCCGTTGCGCCCTCGCGCAGGCGGGTCCGCAGGTCGTGCTCCGTCACGCTGAACAGGCAGGTGCGGATTTTCCCGTCAGCCGTCAGCCGGATGCGATTGCAATGCCCGCAGAACGGCTCGCTGACTGGAGCAATGATGCCCAATTCGCCCCGTCCGTCCGGGAAAGCCCACCTTTTAGCGGTCTCGGACGCGTTATCCGAGGCCACGGGCCGCAGCTTGAAGCGGGCCTGCAAGCGGCTCAGAACCTCGCGGCCCGGCACCACCATTTCCTTGAGCCACGCACGGGCCGAGTCGAGCGGCATAAACTCGATGAACCGGAAGCTGAGCGCGCGCTCGTGCGCGAACTCCGCCAGGCTCTCGATCTCGTGGTCGTTCAGCCCACGGATGATCACAGCGTTGACCTTTACGGGCCGGAAGCCCAGCTCCTGCGCCAGGCCGACGCTGCCCAGGACCTGTTCCAGCCCGTCGCGGCCGGTAATCTTCTTGAAGTTGGCGGCGTCCAGTGAATCGAGGCTGAAGCTGACGCGGCGAAGGCCGGCTTCGCGGAGGGCGCGGGCTTTTGAGGGGAAGAGGAAGCCGTTGGTAGTCATGGCAAGGTCCGCCACCCCGGGAATGGCCGCCAACCGCGCGACGAGCTTTTCGGCATCGTGCCGCAACAGGGGCTCCCCGCCCGTGAGCCGCAGCTTCTGGATGCCCAGGCCCACCGCCAGCCGCACCACTCTCTCAATCTCCTCGAAGGAGAGGATGTTGGCTTTAGGGACCCACTCCCTGAGGATCGGGGCCGTGCTAGGCAAATGGGCCCAGTGCCCGCGGTAGAAGTTATGCGCCGCCTCCGTTTCCGGCAGGCAGTAGAGGCAGCGGAAATTGCAGCGGTCTGTCAGGCTGATCCGCAGGTCGCGCAGAACGCGGCCCTGCGAATCAATCAGCATCCGGGCATCGGTCACTTGTGTGCCGCGCCCGCCGGAGCGTTGGTCACGGGCGGGAGGACCTTAACGGCGCCGTCGGATTTGACCTCCACGTTCAGGTCGTAATTCGGGGCGGGGCCGGGGGGCTGGGTGGCGGGCGAGGTCTGCATGAGCCGCGAAGCGCCCTTTTCGTTGTCGCTGGCAAAGAGCCCGCGGCGAATCCAATCCAGGCGCCGGGCAACAGTCAGCTCCTCTTTGAGCTTGGCGACCTGTGCCCGCAATACCTTGATATCGTTGAATTGGCGTTCAAGTTCTGCCTTCTCGGCCACCAGCCGCTTGAGTTCGCCTTCCAGGAAGCCCTTCTCGCCTTCCGAGGCAGCGAGCTTGCGCTTGGTCTCCTCTATTTGCGTCGTCAGGTTTGTGATGGCGGTGCTCAATTCGAGAGCGCGCTTGTCCAGCACTTGGTTTTGGGTCTCCAGGTCGGCGATCCTGGCGTCCCGCTTGGCGGTTTCTTCCTGGCTGGCCTTCAGGTCGGCCTCCGTTTTCGCCAGGGTGGTCGAGGTCTGGGTCAGATCGGCTGACACCTTGGCGAAGTTATTCGATAGCTGCTCGTACTCGGTATTGCGTTTAGCGCGGTCGCTTACCAGTTCGGCGTTGACCGTGCGCTGTTCCTCCAGGTCACTCTGGGTCTTGGCAAGGTTATTGGACAGGCCCACGTTTCTCTCGATGTGCTGCTGGATCTCCTGCGTGGCTTGCTTCTTGGTGACCACAAGCCCCACAGCCAAACCCAGGCAAACGAGTATGAGAATGATGAGTCCTATGCGGCTTTTCATATCACCGCAGAAGATGCGGGCAGTGACGGCATTTGGCAAGCGCCGCATGCTGCCCCCGGGACCCCCGCCCGAAGACGGCCTGTGCCTTGATTCTCGCGCCACTGCCTTTACATTGTACCTATGAAGTTGCCCCGCGAGGTGCCTGTCATGACGCTGCCGAATGCGACGCTCTTCCCGCAAGCGTTGCTGCCGCTCTATATCTTCGAGCCGCGCTACCGGCACATGCTGGCGGACGCGCTGCACTCGACGCGCATGTTCTCGGTGGCCATGCAGAAGCCGGGCAGCACTCGCGAGACCCCCTCCGCTGTGGCCGGGCTTGGCCTCATCCGCGTGTCTGTCGGACACCGGGATGGCACGTCACACCTGATCCTCCAGGGCTTGGCCCGGGTGGAGCTGCAGGAGACGGTCCGCTACCGGCCTTACCGCATCCAGCGTGTGCGCCCGCTCCAGACGCCCCCGTGCGATAACGTGACGGTGGATGCCCTGCTGGAGAAGATGCGTGAGCTGCTGGAGGAGCGGATTGAGCTGGGGCTGCCCTTTCCGTTCCCGGTGATGGCGCCGGAAAGCTCGGATAAGGACGCCGCGCCGCCCGCCGTGCCGCCAAAGGAGATTTTGCACTACCTGGACTCGATTGCGGACCCGGAGCAGGCGGCGGACCTGGTCTCGTGCGCCGTGTTGCCGGGCGCCGCAGACCGGCAGGCCATCCTGGAGACGGTGAACGTCGAGGCCCGGCTACGGCGGCTGATTCACTTTCTGCTGGCGGAAATCCGTGCGAAGCGTAAAGGTAACTCGCCATGAGTGATCCACAGGCCACCCCCCAACCGGAGTCCGCCGCCATGCAGGCGGACATGATGTCAGCCCTGTTCGCCCAGATGGTGCTGCAGCAGTCCAACCTGGCCATGATGCTCCTGGGTAAAGCGCCTCATCCCGAGAGCGGCCAGAGCATGCGGGACCTTGACGGGGCAAAGCTCTTCATTGACCAGTTGGAGATGCTGGCGGTGAAGACCAAGGGCAACCTGAGCAAAGAGGAGAGCGCGCTGCTGAAACAGAGCCTCATGGGGCTGCGCATGGCCTTCGTGGAGTGCGTGAACGCGGCCCCGGAAACCGAGAAGCCCCGGACAGACAGCACCGCCACGGCCGCGGCCCCGGCCGGCGCAGCCCCAGGCGCCGCCGAGCAGGAGGAGACCCGAAAGAAGTTCACTAAGAAGTATTAATGGGGTGCATTTGCCCGCCTCCGAAGACAATGATTGAATGCCCGGGGGGGCGGGTGGTCAAAACAAATGCGGTTAGGAATAATCCGGGCGGAAACGGAATAGATGAGAAAACGGATAGAAGATGAGTTTACGAACCTGCCGGTATCGCGGCAGCGGAAATATCAGTTGCGCATGCAGCGGGCCCACCGCTGCACGGAGTGTGGCGAACCGGCCGTGCAAGGGTCCCGGTGCCTGAAGCACTTGGTCAAGGCGCGAGAACGGCAGCGCAAGAAGCGCGGCCTGAAGCGCCGTTACCACGGCACGCTCAGCTACAAGCTCGAGGCCGAGGCCCGCAGCAAACGGCTCGGCTCCCGGCCCCGGCTGTCCACCGCCAACCGCTAGCCGGTTGGCCGGACCCGGGCGCAAGCGCGCCCCAAATTAGCTGCAAAGGGGCTTGCCTTCCAGGGCAGCGGTCTCCATATTGTCCGAAATCTAAACAACCTTATGGCTGACGCTGCTAACAAATATCCTGAGAACGTTCCGGGCAAATACTACGTCGATAATCAGTGCATTGATTGCGACCTGTGTCGCGAGACGGCGCCTGATAACTTCAAGCGGAACGAGGATGGCGGCTACTCATTTGTCTTCAAGCAACCCGCTGCTCCGGAAGAGGAGGCACGTTGCAAGGAAGCCAAAGAGGGCTGCCCCGTCGAGGCCATCGGCGACAACGGCGGCTAGGTCCCGGCATCCCCGATCTCTGCCCGCGGCGTAAGCTTGCGGGCTTTTTGTTGGCGTCGTTAACCTGAAACGACGCAGCGTATGAGATTCAGGTTCGATACCATGTTCCGTTCCGGGCTGGTCTTCTTGCTCGCCCTGCTCGCCTGGAGCCTCTGGGCCGGCGCCCAGACCAACACCAACCAGGCCACCGTCGTCGTCACCAATCCCCCTTCCCGGCTGGTCCGCGAAGTCGAGCGGATGGAGCAGCACCGCCTGACCTTCGGCCTGGATCGCCTGGCTCCGCTGCGCGACCACGCGCTCCTCGGAGAGCCGCTCTGGAAGTACGTCGCCTCGCTGATCTATATTCTGCTGGCGTTCTATGCGGCCAAAGTCGTTGATTTCGTAGCCCTGGTCTGGCTCAAGCGCCTCACGGCCCGGACCGAAACGCCGGTGGATGACCTGCTGCTCGGGCTCCTGCACGGGCCGGTTCGCCTCCTGACATTCGTCATCTTCCTGGACCTTGGCCTGACCATCTTCGAATGGTCGGACACGGCGAAGCTGGTCCTGTCCAAAGGCTTCATCGTCATTGTCGCCTGCTCCCTGACCTATCTCGGCATCAAGATCCTGACCCTGCTGCTGGACGTCTGGAAGCGGCGCAATGCGCGCGAAGGCGACCGCAAGTTCGATGAGCAGCTCTTCGCCATCATCCGCCGCAGCCTGGTCGCCTTCGTCATCGTAGTGGCCGTCCTTGTGACGGCGCAGAACCTGGGGATCAACATCACGGCCGTGATTACGTCCCTGTCCATCGGCGGCCTGGCGGTCGGCCTGGCGGCGCAGGACACCCTGAGCAACCTGTTCGGCGCCGTGGCCGTCTTCGCCGATCGGCCCTTCCGCCTCGGGGACCAGATCAAACTGGATGGCGCAGAGGGCACGGTCGAATCCGTGGGCATGAGAAGCACACGCGTGCGCAACGCCGACGGCATGGTGGTAACCGTCCCGAACAAGACCATGGGCAATGCCATCATCACCAATGTGAGCAGCCGCCCAAATATCCGGACGACCATGGACCTGTTGCTCGCGCAATCCTTGCCCGCCGAGAAGGTCAGGCGGGCCCTCGCAATACTGAAGGAGGTCTATGGCGGGCATGCTACAACCGCCGACCTATCTATCAGCTTCAATCGATTTGCGGGCCAGAACATCAATATCAGCATCACCCACTGGTGGCGCGGCTCCGACTCCCAGCAGTACCTGGCGGGCATCCAGGAGATGAACCTGGCGGTCAAAGAGCGCTTCGAGGCCGAGAAGATCGCCTTTGCCGACCCGCCCCGACCCTGACGCGCTATTCGCCCTGCGGCCAGGTCAGGGTAGGGGTGCCTCGCCGAGGCGCCCGTGGCTGCCAGAAGACAGGCGTCTCGGCGAGGCGTCCCTGCCAATCCCGCATCTTGGATTCACAAGTGCCTGTGCTAACGAGACCTGCGTGCTCCAGCCTCCAGGGACAGCGCCCTATCCTATCCGGGACCCATCCCTATCCCCTCCGGTACCTCACCGTAGAACCTCTGCAAACTTTGCAGAGGTTCTACGGTGAGGTACCGGTGTGCATAGGGATGGGTCCTGGATGGGATAGGGTGGGCGGGGGACGCCAACCTTGCTGCGGGCTGGGTTGCCTGGGGTTTTTGCTTTCTGTGGGCGCGGAAATACTTACGCTGAAGCCCGTTATGGATTGGCTGTCTAACCTGGTCTGGCATCAGGGGAAGCTGTTTGGCATTGATTGGAGCGTTTGGAAAGTGGTGGGCTGGCTGGGCAATGTCCTGTTCACTTCCCGCTTCCTGGTCCAGTGGTATGCCACTGAGAGGCGCAAGCGCGTGGTGGTGCCCGGAGCTTTCTGGTGGCTGAGCCTGGCCGGCTCATTGGTCCTGCTGAGCTACTCGGTGCACAAGCGGGATTCGGTGTTCATCTTCGCCTACGGCTTTTCCTGGATTCCCTATATCCGCAACCTGGTCATCCAGCGGCGGCACGAGGCGGCCCACCTGGATTGTCCCCAATGCGGGGTGCTGTGTCCCCCGCACTCGATCTTTTGCTACGCCTGCGGCACGCGCCTCAAGGAAGCGGAGGAGTTGAAGGCGCGATAAGTCGCAAGTTGGTAGGGACGCCTCGCCGAGCCGTCCGTGCTGCGGCCCGGAGGCGGACGGACGCCTCGGCGAGGCGTCCCTACCCTGATCCGTTAGTCCGCCTCGACGCGCAGGCCGTCGTAGGCCAGCTCCACGCCGGGCGGCAGCTCTGCCTGGGCTGGGTCGTGGTCGTAGTCGTGCGTGAGATGGGTCAGGTAGGTGCGGCGCGCGCCGATGCGCCGGGCGGCGGTCAGGGCCTCGTCCAGGCACATGTGCGTCGGATGCGGCCGGGGCCGGAGGGCGTCCAGCACGGCAACCTCGACTCCCCGGATACCCTCCAGCGCTTCCGGCGTGATCTCCTTGCAATCGCTAAGGTAGGCGAGCCGTTTCACGCCCTGCTGCACAAAGAGGAAGCCGAGAGTCGTGGCCGAACCGTGGGGTAGGGGATAGGGAACGATCTCCAGGTCGCCAAGCTGGAATGGCCCCTGGATGACATGCGGCTCGGGGATGAAATAGCCTCTTGGCCAGGGTCCGTCGTGAAAGGCGTAGCGGAAGACGCGGCGCAGGTCGTTCATGGTCCCCTCGCTGGCATAAACGGGCAGCGACTTGCCGCCCCGCAGATCGCAGACACGCCGGCAGTCGTCCAGGCCCATGATATGGTCGGCATGGCTATGGGTGAACAGCACGGCGTCCAGCCAGCCGAGTTTCTCGCGCAGCATTTGGAGGCGGAACTCCGGCGTTGTATCCACCACGAGCTTCGTCTGCTCGGTCGCCGCGTAGATCGAGGGCCGGGTGCGATGGTTTTTGGGATTGGCCAGGAACTCGGGCGGATACTCCTTGCCGATGACCGGCACGCCCTGGGAAGTCCCCGACCCGAGGAAGATGAACGAAAACGCCATGACAGGGGGCAGCTTACGCAACGGGCGCGGTCCCTGCAACCGGGGCAGGGCAGGTAGAAGCCCGAAACCCGAAGGCCGAGGGCCGAATGAAGGCCAAAATCCGGAGGCCGCAACGGCCGGCTGGCGCCTCCCTCAACGCAGAGACGCAGACAGCCCGGCGCGGCAGAGCCTCAACCGCCGACTGAAGATCGAGGATAGTCGATAGCCAATAGCCGATAGCCAATTCAGCTCTCGGAAGACTTCGCGCAGCCCGCGTTTCTTACGGCGTCATCGTCCCGCCATCCGCTGCTCGCGCGTCGCCTTGCGGTGGCTGCACGTCCTGCACCAGCGGGTTGGCGGGGTCGCTGAGCCACGAGCCTTCCAGCCCGGGCTGCGGGTAGAAGTTATCGATGGCTTGCTGCAGAGGCTCGTAGTTGTAATCGAAGTTGGCGTGGAAGCTGATGTCCAGGTCCGTGTTGACCGGCACGTCATCCCCCAGATGCAGGCCGGGGACCGCCGTATCGAAGTAGTTCTCGATATACCCGGTGTCGCCCGTGGCCAGGTCGGCCTGGAGGTCGTAGTCGCCGATGCCGAACCAATAGCCGCCGGTCGGCCCGCCGCAGAATGAGCGCCAGGGGAAGTCGAGGCAGCATTTCGCGGCAGGAACGATGGCTTCGGTGAAGCCGACGGTGCCGTTGAACAACGAGCAGACCTTGGAGACGTAACCGTAGCCGGTAACCGGGTAGATGGCCGCGCCCACGAAATCAGGGAACGAGTCACCCTTGTTGATGAACTTGAGCGTCCAGTTGTAGGTCACGATTCCCTTGAGCGCAAAGCGCATGGTGTAGATGTCGTAGGCGTGGCTATCAAGGGGGTTCTGCACGTTGACCTTGATCGAGTCCACGTAAGGCAGGCCGTCCGGGTCCACGCCGTTATCGCGCTCACGCAGGCCCACGACGTGGAAGCTGCCTATGGGCGGGTAGAGCCCGTTCGGGCCGCCCACCTCGTCGTAGAACTCGGCATGCTCGGTGAGCTCCACGCCGTTCGTGGTGCCGGCGGGATAGATGACCCCATCCGGGTTCAGGTAGGGGTTGTTGAGCGTGTTGTCGAACTGGAGCGTCATGTAATACCTGTCTCTGCCGGCGGCGCTGGTGACCGAGCTGCCGGCGCAG
>DATKNZ010000506.1:0-5088 GCA_035541055.1 Candidatus Acidiferrum sp.
CCGCAATGCCGTGCTCGCCTCGCCGCCGCACCGCGTCAAAGTCAGCCTGCGCAGCCCGCTGCTCCTGGCGAAGATCGCGCTCGTGGACCCGGAGTTGACCTACGACCTCCCGCCTGCCGTTACCGCCAGCACCGGCCTGGACGCCCTGACGCAGCTCATCGAGCCCTACGTCTGCTCGCGCCCGAACCCCATCACGGACGCCCTCTGCGTCGAAGGCCTGCGCCGCGCCGCCCGCTCGCTGCGCACGGCCTTCCGCGATGGCCGCAACGCCACCGCGCGCCAGGACATGGCCGTGGCCGGCCTGTTCGGCGGGCTGGCCCTGGCCAATGCGGGCCTGGGCGCTGTGCACGGCTTCGCCGGGCCCATAGGAGGCATGTTCCCGGCCCCGCACGGCGCGGTCTGCGCCGCGCTGCTGCCGCACGTGATGGAAATGAACCTGCGCGCCCTCCGCCAACGCCAGCCGGCCAGCGAGATCCTGCACCGCTACCAGGAAGTAGCCCGCATCCTCACTGGCCGCGCCGATGCCCCAGCCGAGGCGGGCGTGGAATGGGTGCGGCAACTGGTAAGTGACCTAGCCATTCCGGGCCTTGGCACCTACGGCATCAAGCAGGAGCACGTGGCGGAGTTGGTCGAGAAATCCGCCAAAGCCAGCAGCATGAAGGCGAACCCGGTTGCGCTGACGCCTGGTGAGTTACAGGAAGTGCTCGTTGGCGCCCTCTGAGAGGGTGTTTGAAAAGCCCAAGCGAGAGAGGGCGAGCGGAATGCAAATTGGACGGGGAAAGACAAGGCTCGGGAGCCGCCGCGCTAATGGGGCGGGCCCGGCTGTGACGGAGCCGCATTAGAGGGTTCCCGGCACGGCTGCCCCGTGCGATACAGTTCCAAGAGCTGGCGGTTCCTGGCCAGGAGCGGCTGGTCGCCGGCTTGGGTAGCCAGTGCAACGGCCATTTCCGCGCTCGTCACCGCTTCGGCGAACCGTCCAGCCTCGGCGTAGGCCGCGGCCAGCGTGCCGACCAGGACCGTATCCCTGTATTGCGTCAACTCGCACGCGCGTTCTGCGAAGCCAACCGCCCGCACGCCATCCCTGTCCTGCGCCTGGGAACTAGTGGCCAGCAGCCAGGCGAGATTATTCAACGCAGTTATCGAAGGCTCGCGAATCTGGCTGCTCTGCGCTTCCAGGTTTACGCTGGGGCAGGCGCGCAGAAACTCCTCCATTTGGGAAGCCGCCTCCCGGGCATGCCCGGCACGCGACAGATTCCTGGCGAGCGCAAGGTGCACCACGAAGTATTTCGGCTTCAGCCGTATAGCTTCCCGGTAATGTAACGCCGCCTCATCGTTCCTGCCTTTGGCTTCAAGGGCCTCCGCCAGGCCGCAATGAGCCTCCAGGTAATTCGGGCTAAGGCGGAGAGCCTCCCGGTAGTGGCCAAGGGCCTCATCCACCTGTCCTTTGCCCAGCAGGGCAGCGCCCAGGTTGTTGTGGACACCCGCATCGTCCGGCCTCACGCGAAGGCCCACCTTGTATTGCTCGATGGCTTCGTCTATGCGCCCCTGCTCGGCGAGGTGAAATCCAAGCATGTTCTGGGCGAGCCAGCAGCTTGGATTCCGGGCGATGGTGGTACGCCAGAGGGTTTCGAGGTCCGCGTACATGCCGCATTGCCGCCATGTTAAGACGCCCAGCACCGGCAACAGCACCGCCGCGACGGCATACAGGAGCCAGGGCGAGCCGAAACGCTCTACCGCGCTCGCCGCCAACGCGCAGACCAAGGCGATCAGCCCCAGGCTAGAGAGGTAAACCCAATGGTCCCACACAAATGAGAAACGCATCCCGTACACGTTCATGAATCCCAGCACCGGGAAGAGGGTGCCCGCGAAGTAGAAGGCCGCTGTCGCCGGCCCGCGCCCGATTCGGCTGCGCAGGAGCCAGAGCGCCATCAACGCGCCCGCCGCCGCCGCTGGGTAGAGCCATTGGACAAAGGAGCCAGGGCTCAGGCGCCATTGCGGATAAACGAAGCACAGATGGGCCGGCCAGAGCAGTTTGCCCGCGTAGAACCACAGCGCGCGACCCGCAATCAGGCAGCGTTCAACAAGGGTGAAGGCCCATTCCGGCCCTTTGGCCCCGACCGTGTTCCTTTCCACCCAAGCCGTGACCGTCCCAAGCATGACGGCGACAGCGAAGAACGGCAACGTGGGCAAAACGTCTTCCCGCCAAAGGATGCCCCCGCGCTTCCACCAGCAAGCCAGCAAGATCACCGCGGGCAGACAAAAGGCAGTCGCCTTCGCCAGCAATGCGGCTACAAAGAGCAAGAGGGCCCACCCGTAGGCCCTCCTCCGCCGGGACGGGCTGCCCGCCGCCTCCGCCATTTGGTCCGGCCCGCGCCACAACCCGGTGAATTGTCCATAGGCGAGCAGGGCCGCGAGAAAGAAGCAGAGTGACAGCACATTCTTGCGCTCGGTGATCCAGCCCGCCGATTCGACCATGACCGGGTGCAGCGCGAACACAGCCCCAGCCAGCCATGCCCCCGGGACCTGGAGCTTGCGCAGAAGCCTCCAGAGCAGCATGGCCGCGCAGGCGTGGAGCACGACGTTCTCGACGTGGTAGGGCAGAGTCCAGGTGCCCCAGAGCTGGTGGTCGAGCCAAAACGTGGTTCCGGTAAGCGGGTAATACTGCTGCAACGCCCCCGGTTTGCTCCACATCTGCCACAAGCCTGCACCATCCTGCGTGAGCTTGGGAATCCTCGTGGTCCAGGCGTCGTCGTCCCAGACGAACCCTCCCGGCAGAGCCGGCAGGTAAGCCAGCAACGTAGCCGCCAGCAGGAACAGCGCAAAAAGCCAGTCACGACTGCGCCCCGGCTGTCGCCCCGCGGCGGCGCTCGGAGAGGAAGGGGCCTGGGTGGCCGGCTGCAGCGCCGCCATGGTTCCGGCACCAGATGGGTCATCGCTGGTCAGAGGCATTACAAGCCTGAGGTCGGCTTCAACATTCAGTGCTCTCGCGGGCCAAGCCAATGTGAACTGGTGCCAGAGGAGGGATTTGAACCCCCGACCAAAGGCTTATGAGTCCTCTGCTCTACCCCTGAGCTACTCTGGCAACTCGCTGCACCGGCCCAGCGCAATCGGAGAATTGTAACCGAAGCCCCGCCCACCCGGCAAGCCCGCGAAATGGAAATCCAGGGCGGCGCAGCGCGTATGCATGAAGGCGTTTGCCGGTAGGGACGCGTTCCACCGCGTCCTTGGAATACTGGGACGCGGTGGAACGCGTCCCTACCGACGTGCTTCATGCATACGCGCTGAGGGCGGCGGGAGATGTATCTCATCACTGCCACCGAGTAGTAGCGTAAGCCTCCGGCTTGCGACCGTCCCGGCAAGCTTCCAGCTTGCCGCGTGCATGCCCGCGGGGCGCCCAACCTGGAAGGTTGGCGGGACTAAAGCCAGCCGGAGGCTTACGCTACTAAAGAAAAGAATGGCGGCTACGGGCCATTCAGGAGCTCGACGCCGCCGCTCTGGTTGGTGCCCAGGAAAAGGCCGTATCCTTCGTTCAGCTTTTGCAGAACTGCACCGCTGAGGGCAATGGGTTTACGCGTCACGGGGTTCGTCACGGTGCCGCTGAACAGGCCGGTGGTGTTGGTGATGCTCAGGCGCGCGAGGTTGGTGCCGGAGAGCACATTGTTGGTCCCCAGCAGGAAGCTGTTGGTCAGTGGGTGAGCCAGGTTCCCATCTTCGAGGATCAACAGTCCGTTGGTCAGGCTAAGCGCTCGCGTGCCATTGGTGAAGACATACGCAGACCCCAGGGCCTCGACTTGATTAGTAAAACCTGCAGCGTAGAGGCTCGCTGGCGCGGCTGCCGGCTGGAGCCAGGTTAGCGCCCCGTCAATGTCCCGGTCGGCTTCGTTGGTGAAGGCCAGCCAGCCGAGAATGGAGCCTTTCCCGGCATACAGCGCGATGTAGAGCGGCCACTGCCCCGCCTTCGACACCAGCGACCCTTGCGAGACCTTCGTGCCGTCTCCCAGCATGCCGGCAAAGGTCACGTTTCCGCTCGTGTCCACGGTCACCCACCCGAAACCGTTGCCGCCCGGCGCCACGGCAGCATCCGCGTTTCCCGGCACCACCAGGGTGTACTTGCCACTTTGGGGCGCAGGATTGGTCTTGGAATAGACCGCGCGATCGGCCGTCAGTTCGGCAGTCCAGGCCGAGTTGCTGAGCACGCCGCTCAGCATATCGTTGCCGCTTAGATCCAACTGCAGCCAGGCGCTCACATTGCTGGCACCTTTGATCGAATTGGTGAACCAGGCGCCCGTTAAGGAGAACTGGCCGGCCAGGGAAAGGCTATTTGCTCCCTGCTGCATCTTGGCGGTGAATACCCCGTTGGTGCCGACCGTGGCGCTAAAGAAGCCGGAACTGGCCTGCTCCACTCCGTTGCTTGTGTCGTAGAACAGGCCCTGGTACGTGCCCGCGCTGGGAATGAAAGGGTTGGGGATGAAGTTGGCTTGCAACACCAGGTTCGACTGCATCGTGAACTTCAGCGTCGGTTGGTTGGTCAGCACCACGACGTTCGGCACAACGCCGCCGGTCCAGTTCGAGAACAAGCAGCCGGCGCCGGCCTTGGCGGTCATCGTGAGGTTGGCCCCGATCGCCAGGAAGGCATTGCTGTAATTGGGGGAGACCGAGCCGCGACCCGAAATGAGCACCGTCAGCCGGTCGGAAGGGACATAGACGAAGCTGACCCGGCTGGTCGTCGAGAGATTCCCCGCCCCGTCCTGTGCGTAAGCTTGCACGGTGTTCGTGCCCGGCACCAGCGCAACGGGGATCGTCCAGTTCGTCCAACCATTGGCGGTCGCGGCCAACCCCCACACGCCATTGGTCAGGCACCACACGTTGGAGACTTGCAAGTTGTCCTTGGCTGTGCCGGTCACGGTAAATACCGCGTTGCTCCACTTCTGGTTGGCAGTAGGCGCAACGATGGGGCACGAAGGCTTGCCGACATCAAGGAAGTTCGCCTGCAGGGTGAGATTGCTGCTCATGGAGAACTGCACCGTGGCCCCGTTGGTTAATACGGCAAAGGGCAGGGAGGTTCCGCCCGTCCAGTTGGTGAAGACA